>DAIRGS010000136.1:0-18651 GCA_036794395.1 Tepidisphaeraceae bacterium
ATCAAAATCAGCCCCTGCCGCTTCCGATCCTCCGGAATCATCCCAATCCCCGCCCGCATCGCGTCCCGCGTACTCCCCAGCCGCAACCGCCGCCCGGCATATTCAATGCTCCCCCTTACATTCGGGTCCAATCCAAATATCGCCCGCGCAATCTCACTCCGCCCCGCTCCCACCAACCCCGCAAACCCCACGATCTCCCCCCGCCGTACCGTAAACGACACATCCTCAAACTTCCCTGGCGAACTCAGATTCGAAACCTTCAGCAACGCCTCCCCCGGCCGCGCCTCCATGTGCCGCGGAAAATAATCCTTCACCGCCCGCCCAATCATCATCTCCACAACCCGATCCTGCGTCGCCTCCGCTCGATCCAGCGTTCCCACATATTTCCCATCGCGCAATACCGTCACCCGATCGCACAAGTGAAAAACCTCCGGCATCCGATGCGATACATAAACAATCGTCACCCCACCCTCGCGCAGCCGCCCGATCAGCGCAAACAACTGCCGAGCCTCCGGCTCCGACAACGAGCTCGTCGGCTCGTCAAACACCAGCACTTTCGCCCCCGTCCCCACCGCCGAAGCAATCTGCACCAACTGTTCCTGCGCCGTCGACAACTCCCGCATCGCCCGGCCAACATCCATCTCCACCCCAATCTGCGACAGCAAAAACTCCGCCCGCCGATACATGTCCCCCCGATCCAGAAACATCCCCAACCGCCGCGGGTACTGCCCCATCGCCAGGTTCTCCGCCACGCTCAAATCCGGGCAAAACGCCAACTCCTGATGCACCATCCCCACCCCCGCCGCGATCGCATCCGCCGGCGAAGTAAACCGCAGCTCGACGCCCCCAATCCGCACCACCCCAAAGTCCGGCCGATAAATCCCCGCCAAAACCTTCCCCAACGTAGACTTCCCCGCCCCATTCTCACCCATCAACGCATGACACTCCCCCCGCCCAATCCCAAACGAAACCCCCTCCAACGCCGCCACGCCCCCAAACCCCTTCCCAACCAAATCAAATTCAATAAACCCATCACCCACACCCACGCTCCTCCTCCCCCTCTCCTTGTCTCCTTGTCTCCCTGTCTCCCTGTCTCCTTCACCACCCCCGCTGCTTCCCGTGCCGCTTCTGCCTGTACCCGCCTCGCGTGTCATCCGCAGTGGTGCCATCAGCCAAACTCCCACTTCCGCCCGACGACGTAGTCACCATGACAGGGGCAGATGTTGAAATGGGCGCGACCCCACCCGCTCCCGCATTCATCGCCGCCGCGGTCGTCGCAACCACGCTCCCCGTCGCCGTCGCATTGAAATTTTTCTGCAAGATCACTGCGTCCGAAAGATTGATGGTCGTGTCGTAATTGAAATTCCCCAGATCCCAATTCGTCCTCCCGACGATCAGATAATTTCGCCCCATTAATATTGCATCCGCAGAATTAACCACTCGATCCAGATTCGCATCCCCCATCACCGTATACCGAATCTCCACCGTATTAATCGGCTGCCCCACCACCGTTCCATCCGCCGAGTCGGCGAACCCCACGCCAAACGTATTGGCCGATCCGCTGGCCGCGGCGGTGGAAGTAATCGCCCCAGCCAGCCCGCTGCCAGACCCATTCCACCCGCCGCCGTTGTACCCGCTGCCCAACGCGGCCAGGATCGCCGCTACCGGGCTCGGGCCGCTGGCATAGTTCACATACACCGTGCTTTGCCCAATCTCGAGAGTGGTCCCCGCGAGCGGGTTGACGCCCTGCATCCCAGTAATGGTGAACGTGCCATCGAGATGCAGCGAGTTGGGCAGGGGGTTGCCGGCGGCGTTGTTGAGCGTAACTGTGTCGCTGCTGGTTACGCCAATGAGAGTTAGTCCTCGCGGGTCGGTAACGGGGAGGCGACCGGCATCGTTTCCTACTGTCCAGTCGACATGTTGATGATCGGGGTCCTGAGTCAGCGTGAAGCTGTCCTGGGCAACGGTGCCGCGCACCACGTCAAGCGACGGCGGCACAAGGCGCACCAGTGCGCCAGTATTGCTTGAGCCGCCTGGCTGCGTAGTCAGGAAAAAGTTGCCGTTGACGTCCAGCACCGGTGCCGCCACCGGGTAGGCGCCGATCGAGCCGTCGAATGATGCTATGGGAATAAGTGTCCCACTGGTTTTGGCCAGTTCAAACACGCAACCGTAGTTCCCACCCCCGCCGCTGGCCGATGCTCCATACAGGTTGCCCGCCGGGTCCATCACCAGTCCGCCACTGGGGTTGGCTCCATTTGAGCCAGTGAATAAAGCGGCCGTGATTAAGGCACCATCCGCGCGTCTAAATTCGAAAACGGTGCCCAATCCATCATCGCCGCCGCTCCGGGTGGTACCAAAGAAGTTGCCCTCAGCATCTTCTAGCAGCCCGCCGTCGGGATACGATCCGAGGCCGAAGCCAAAGTTGGCAACCGCGATTATCGCTGATGAACCGACGGTTATTTCAAAGAGTGTCCCTGCGCCATTGGTGCCACCAGACCGGGTCGTGCCCCAGAGGTTGCCGGCGGCATCGAAGACGAGCGAGCCCGCTGGCGTGGCGCCGTTGGCGGCAGTGAATGAAGCCAGGGGTGAAATTGTCGAACTCCCGGCGGCAATTTTAAACACGACCCCGTGTCCACTGGCGCCGCCGCCTGATGCGGTACCGAAGAGGTTGCCCGAACCATCCATGAGCAACCCACCCTGCGGTGCTGAGCCATCGTTTCCGCTGAAAGATGCAAGAGTGGTCAGAGTCGCATTACTGACTTTAAAGACGGTACCCAGTCCGTGAGCCCCGCCCCCGACGGTGGTGCCGTAGAGATTGCCGGTGGCGTCAACTAACAGTGCGGCTTGGGGATTGGAGCCATTGTTTCCATTGAAAACCGCGAGAGTGGTCAAGATGCCGTTGCTGACCTTGAATACCGTCCCGTCGCCGCCCGGCCCTCCTGAGTAGGTCGTGCCGTAGAGATTTCCCAGGGTATCGAGGGTCAGTCCCGCCTGCGGAGCAATCCCGATGGCGCCGCCCAACGAGAGCATGGATTCCATAGTTAGAGAGTTAACGAAGATGTTTGCGTTGGCTACAGCGGTGGTGTTGGCGTTGTAGTTGCCGGCGTCGGGGCCGCTGATCGCGATGCCGGTGACGGTAATCGTCTTGCCGTTGCCAACCGCCGGATCAGCGAATGCCGCCGCGGCGTACGTATCCGTGAGTTGATCCCCGGACAGGCGATCGTCCTGTAGCACGACGCTCGCGCTGGTACTGCCGTCATACGGTTTGTTCTGGCCGATTGCGGTAACCGTCAACGATCGCCGGGTAACACTCGCGATCGCCGTCGCGGTTACGTTGCATGTGTAATTGCCGGCATCAGCGCCGCTGAGGCTGATGCCGCTGATCGTGACCGTTTTGCCGGTTCCCACGTTCTTGTCGGCGAAAGTCGCGGCGAGATAGCCGTCGGTGAAGACGTCGCCGGCAAGGCGATTGTCGGTCAGCGAGGCCGTCGCGGCGATAGTGCCGTCATAGACCCTGTTGGGAGCGGTGGCAGTAACTGCCAACGATCGCGCGCTGATGTTCGCGGTCGCGGCGGCGCTGGAATTGGCCAGCACGTAGTTCCCCGAATCGGCGCCGCCAAAAGTGATTCCGCCCACCGCAATCGCCTTGCCCGTTCCGACGTTCCTGTCAGCGAAACTGGCGGATGTGTAGGCGGACGAGAGCGTTTCGCCGGCCACGCGATCGTCGCTGAGGGTGACGGTTGCGGACGTCGTGCCGTCGTAGATCTTATTGATGCCCGTCGCCGTCACGTGCAGCGGCCGGGCGGTGATGCTCGCCGCGGCAGAGGCAGTCGTGTTCGACAGCGAGTAGTTCGGCGCATCGGCCCCGCCCAGCGTGATCCCGCTCACGCTGACCGTCTTGCCAACGCCAACGTTCTTGTCGGCGAAGGTGGCGGTTGTGTAGGCATCGGTGAGCGCATCACCCGCCACGCGGTTATCCGAAAGGTTGACCGTCCCGGCGGTAGTTCCGTCGTACACCTTGTTGATTCCGGTGGCGGTGACGATGAGCGCCCGCGCCGTGATGTTGGCTGTCGCCGAGGCGGTGGCGTTGAACGTGTAGTTGCCGGAATCGGTTCCTGTGACGCCGATCCCACTGACGCTGACCGTTTTGCCGATTGCGACGTTCTTGTCGGCAAAGGTTGCCGTGGTGTAGGCATCAGTGAGCGAATCACCGACGACGCGGTTGTCTGCCAGGTTCACCGTCGCGCCAGTCGTTCCGTCATACACCTTGTTCACGCCGGTGGCCGTGACAGTGAGCGCGCGGGCGGTAAGGTTGGCGGTCGTCGAGGCGGTGGCGTTGAATGTGTAGTTTCCGGAGTCCGTCCCGATCACGCTGATTCCGGTTACGCTGACCGTCTTGCCGACACCGACATTCTTGTCGGCGAACGTCGCGGTCGTGTACGCATCGGTGAGCGAATCACCCGCGACTCGATTGTCGGAAAGATTGACCGTCCCCGCGGTAGTCCCGTCGTAGACCTTGTTGACGCCCGTGGCGGTCACGGTGAGTGCACGGGCTGTAATGTTTGCGGCAGTCGATGCCGTCGCATTGAAGGTGTAGTTCCCGGAATCGGTTCCTGTGACATTGATCCCACTCACGCTGACCGTCTTACCGATGCCGACGTTCTTGTTCGCGAACGTCGCCGCCGTGTAGGAATCAGTCAGCGAGTCCCCGGCGACTCTGTTATCAGAAAGGTTCACCGTTCCGGAGGTGGTGCCGTCGTAGACTTTGTTGACCCCCGTGGCCGTGACGGTGAGGGAGCGCGCCGTAATGTTGGCTGTCGCCGAGGCGGTGGGATTGAACGTGTAATTGCCGGAGTCCGTCCCGGTGACCCCGATCCCACTGACGCTGACAGCCTTGCCGATGCCAACATTCTTGTCGGAGAACGTCGCGGTCGTGTACGCATCGGTGAGCGAATCACCCGCGACTTTGTTGTCAGAGAGGTTGACCGTCCCGGCGGTGGTCCCGTCGTACACCTTGTTCACGCCGGTTGCGCTGACGGTCAACGAGCGTGCGGTAATGTTGGCGGTCGTGGACGCCGTTGGGTTGAATGTGTAGTTGCCCGAATCGGACCCGCTGACGCTAATCCCGGTCACGCTGACTGTCTTGCCGATGCCAACGTTCTTGTCGGCGAACGTCGCGGTCGTATACGCATCGGTCAGCGAATCCCCGGCGACGCGGTTGTCCGCTAGATTGACCGTCCCGGCCGTTGTGCCGTCATATACCCTGTTCACGCCGGCGGCGGTCACCGTGAGGGATCGTGCCGTGATGTTCGCGGTAGTGCTCGCGGTCGCGTTGAACGTGTAGTTCCCGGAATCGGTTCCCGTGACGCTGATCCCGCTCACGCTGACCGTCTTGCCGATGCCGACGTTCTTGTCGGAGAAAGTCGCGGTCGTATACGCATTGGTGAGCGAATCACCCGCGACTCGATTATCCGAAAGATTGACCGTCCCGGCGGTAGTGCCATCGTAGACCTTGTTAATGGCGGTGGCAGTCACTGTGAGGGATCGTGCCGTGACGTTGGCGGCGGTGGATGCGGTCGCATTGAAGGTGTAATTGCCGGCATCCGTTCCGGTGACAGAGATCCCAGTGACGCTGAGGGTCTTGCCGATTCCAACGTTCTTGTTAACGAAGGTCGCGGTGGCGAAGGAGGTCGTCAAGGAGTCCCCGGCGACGCGATTGTCCGACTGGCTGACGGTTCCGGCGGTGGTCCCATCGTAGACCTTGTTGACTCCGGTTGCGGATACACTGAGGGAGCGGGCGGTGATATTGGCGGCAGCGCTGGCCGTGGCATTGGTCAGCGTGTAATTGGCGGCGCTGGCGCCGCTGATGGAGATCCCGCTGACGGAGACCGGTTTGCCCGCGCCCACGAGCTTGTCCGAAAACACCGCCGAGGAATCACTGTCCACCACCGTGTCTCCGCCGAGATGGTTGTCGGACAGCGTAGCCGTCGCGGCTACGGTCCCATCGTACACCTTGTTGATCCCGGTTGCGGTGACCGTCAACGTCGCCCGGGCGATGGTGAAATTGGCCACCGCGCCAATAGCGATGTAATCGGCGCTGCCGACAAAGCTGGCCAGCACCGTGTACGAACCCGCGGCGGCGGGCGCGCCAGGTAGCGCGGTCTGGCCATTCAGTGATGCGACGGTGGTGAACGTCCCGATGTAATAGCTGAGTGTGGGCGTGACCCCTTCAAGACTCGGGGCCGGCGTGCTCTGCGAGCCGACGCCAGCCACGGTGTCGCCGGCTGGGAATGTGCCGGTGTTGTACGTGCCGCCGGCATCGCTCACGGTCACGACCGGTGTCGCTTGGATAACCGTGAAGCTTACCGAGTCCACCGGCGAAAGTGAGCCGTCCGAGGCAGTGAGCGAATAGGTGCCGGCGACGCTCATTAAAAGATTGTTGAAGGTCGCGATGCCATTGACCGCCGCGATGCTCACCGTCGTTCCGCCGCCGACGAATGTGCCACCGTGAAGCGACAGTGCGACCGTCGACGTATCGCCGGCGACGGTATTGCCATTTGAATCCTGGACCGCCACCTGCACGCCGCCGGGGCTGTCGATGGCCGTACCGTAGGTCGTGTTTGATGGCGGAGTCGCGAAACCGAGCTTGTTGGCGGCGAGGATGGTGTAGAGTTGGCCGGTGAAGCTGTCGGCACCGTTGCCGAGCAGCACGCTTACCGTGTTGCTGCCGAAATTGGTGACGACCAGGTCCGGCTTCCCGTCTCCATTAAAGTCGGAGACCGCGACCGCGTTGACGTGCGTTCCACAGGCGAACGTCAGCTGTGCCGCGAAAGTCCCATCACCGTTGCCCAGCAGCACGCTTACGTTGTTGCCGTACGCATTATTGGCGGCGATCAGGTCGGGTTTGCCGTCACCGTTCACGTCCGCGATGGCGACCCATGAGGGATAGGGGCCTGTTGTGAAGGTGCGTTGCGCCTGAAATGACCCGTTGCCATTGCCCAGCAGCACGCTCACTGAGTTGGTGTGGAAGTTGCCAACAACCAGGTCCGAACGGCCGTCCCCATTCACATCGGAAACCGCTACAGGGCCGGAGTATAAGCCTGTCGAGAAGGTCAGTTGTGCTTGAAAAGTTCCATCGCCATTCCCCAGCAGGACACCCACGGCGTTGCTGGTCGGGTTCGTCACCACCACATCGGGCTTGCTATCCCCGTTTACGTCGGCAATCGCGATGTAGCACTGACCACCGCCGGTGGCGAAAGTCCCCTGAGCTCGGAAGGTACCGTCGCCGTTGCCGAGCAGCACACTCAGAGGGCCGGCGAAGCTCATGATCACCAAATCGGATTTCCCATCGCCGTTCAGATCTGCAACGGTGGCGGATCGCAGGCCGCCCAGGGAACCGGTGGCAAAAGTCCGCTCGGCTTGAAAGCTGCCATCCCCATTCCCCAGCAGAACTCCTACGGCACTGGAATTAAAGCCGACGATCAGGTCCGGTTTGCCGTCCCCATTTACGTCGGCGACCCCAACGGGCCAGTCACCGACGCCCACGGCAAACGTCCGCTGGGCCTGAAAGGTTCCGTCCCCATTCCCGAGCAGCACACTCACGGTGCTGCCATTAGCATTCGTAACGATTAAGTCGCTTTTGCCGTCGCCGTTTACGTCGGTCGCCACCACGATTTGCGGTCCCGAACTCAAACCATAGGTCTGCTGGGGAGCGAATGTACCTGACGTGGCAGCACTGCTCTGCAACGGATTCCCCGCCAAATCATGAATCGCGCCGTTGTCCACCAGATTCAATCCCAGCGTACCACCGCCGGCAATGCCGTTGACCGTGACGGTATACGATGCTCCTGAGCCGGCGACCACCAGCGGGGCCGTGTATGAAGCGCCGCCAAGCGGAACCGCGACAAAATCATCCGCCACCACGCCGGTCACCGGCGTGCTGAACGTGACCGTATAGCTGACGCTGGAGGCACTCGTACTCGGCCCGACCGGATTGAACCGATTGATCGACAGCACCGTCGGGAACGTCTGGAGAATGCTGTACGTCTGGCCGGTGAAGCTGCCGACCGCGCCGTTGAGAATCACGCTGACGGAAGCGCTGAGGAGGTCGGCGGCGATGAGATCGACCTTTCCGTCGCCGTTGAGGTCCGCCGCCGCGATGCCCCAGGGGCCGGACCCCGCGCCGGTGTTGAGCGTTTGCTGGGCTTGGAAGGTTCCATTGCCGTTGCCCAGCAGCACGCTGAGCGTGTTGTTCGAATAATCGCCGACTATCAGGTCTTGTCGGCCGTCTCCGTTCACGTCCGCCGTGGCAATGGATCGCGGCTTCGTGCCGACGGCGAAGGTTTGCTGGGCAAGGAAGCTGCCGTTGCCGTTGCCCAGGAGAACGCTGACGTTGGCGCCTTTGAAATTGGCGACGACCAGGTCCGGGATGCCATCCGCGTTCAGGTCCGAGGCGGTGATGAAATAGGGGTTGGCCCCGGCGGCGTAGGGCTGCGCGGCCTGGAACGTTCCGTCGCCGTTGCCCAGGAGCACGCTGACCGAGTTGCTGAGGTAGTCGGCGACCAGCAGGTCGGGTTTGCCGTCGCCGTTGGCATCGGCCACCGCGAGCGTCCACGGATTGGCCCCGGCGGCGAATGTCTGCTGGGCCTGGAACGTCCCGTTGCCGTTGCCCAGAAGCACGCTCGCGGTATTGCCGTTGGCATTGGCAACGATCAGGTCAATCTTGCCGTCGCCGTTCACGTCGGCCAACGCAATCCAATCCGGGCGGGCTCCGGTGGCGAAGGATTGCGGCGCCTGGAGGGTCCCGTTGCCGTTGCCCAGCAGCACGCTTACGGTGTTCCCGGTAAAATTAGCGGAGACAACATCGACTCTGCCGTCGCCGTTCAAGTCTGCCGACGCCACGGAATAGGACGAGCCCGCCCCGCTGGCGAACGTCTGCTGGACTTGGAAGGTTCCATTGCCGTTGCCCAAAAGCACGCCGACGTAGTCGCCGCTCTGATCGGAGAGGACCAGGTCAGGCTTCCCGTCCGCGTTCAAGTCCGCAGGCACGACAGAGAAGGGCCGCGGGCCGGCGGCGAACGTCTGCTGGGCTTGGAACGCGAAGGCGCCCGCGGCGCTGCTCTGAAGGGCATTGCCGTTCAGGTCGCGGATGCTGCCGTTATCCACCAGATTCAATCCCACGGTCCCGTTGCCATGAACGCCGTTGAGGGTCACCGTGTAAACCGAGCCGCTGACTGGAGTCACCACAACCGGCGCAGATGCCGCGGCGCTGCCGTCGGTCACCACCTGGAAATCGGTGGGATCGACGCCAGTGACCGCTTCGTTGAAGGTGACCGTGAAGTTGACGCCGCTGGCGCTTGTGATCGGCCCGACCGGCGTGCCGCGATTGACCGAGAGAACCGTCGGGAGAATCTGTTGGATGGTGTAGATCTGGCCGTGGAAGGCGCCAAGCCCGGTGTTCAGCAGAACGCTTACGCTGGAGCTTAACGGTTCGCCATTTGCACTGACCAAGTCGGGCTTGCCGTCTCCGTTCGCGTCACCCACCGCGACGGAGAACGTAAACTGCCCCACCGTGGTGACCTGCATCCCTGCCGCGAACGTTTGCGCCGCCCTGAATGTTCCGTCGCCATTTCCCAGCAGTATTCCCAAAGTTTCGTTGCCGCCGTTGGCCATTACCAAGTCGGGCTTGCCATCCTCATTCACGTCAGAAACGGCAACGGCTAACGAGGCGCCGGTGGTCGCGCCGGTGGCGAAGGTCTGTGCGGCTTGGAATGTTCCGTTGCCGTTGCCCAGAAGCACACCGACACTACCAATCAGGCCTGAAACCAAGTCGAGTTTGCCGTCACCGTTGAGGTCTGCAAGTGCGACCGCATTCTGGCGCGCACCAAGGGCAATCGTCTGCTGGGCCTGAAAAGTGCCGTCCCCGTTTCCCAGCAATACGCTCGTGGAAGTGGTGCTGACGCCGCGATTGGCGACCGCGACATCAGTTTTGCCATCGCCATTGATATCCGCCAGCGCTAGCGAATAAGGTCCTGAACCCACGGAAACGGTCCGCTGAGATTGAAAGGTGCCGTCACCGTTGCCCAGGAGAACGCTCACGGTGTTATCGGTATAGTTGCACGTAACCAAATCGAGCTTGCCATCGCCATTCATGTCTGCGACTGCGAGGCACCGCGCATTGGCCCCGGCGGCAAATGTTCGCTGTGACTTGAATGTGCCGTCACCGTTTCCCAGCAGAACACTGACGTTGTTGTAGCCGTTGTTGGCGGTCGCCAAGTCGGGAATTCCGTCGCCATTGACGTCTGCGATGGTGACAAAGCTGGTAATGGTGGCAGCAATGTTGCGAGCTGGTTGGAAGGTACCATCGCCGTTCCCAAGCAGCGCGCTCACGCCATTGTAGATGACGGACTTGTTAACAACCACGTCCAGCTTGCCGTCGCCATTCAAGTCCGCCTCCGCGACAGACGCCGCCACTGGAATGACCGACGTTGTCCGCTGCGCCTGGAATGAGGCAGAGGTCGCGGGCAGACTCCGGAGCGGATTTCCACTGAAATCATGAATCGCGCCGTTGTCGATCAGGTTCAACCCCAGCGTGCCGCTGCTGGAGACGCCGTTGACCGTGACCGTGTAAACCGAAGAACTGACCGGCGTGACCACCAGCGGCGGCGTGGTGGCCACACCGCCGAGCGACAGAGCAAAGTCTGTCGCGATGACGCCAGTCACGGGCGCGCTGAAGGTGACTGTATAGCTCACCGTATTGGCGGTGGTGCTCGGCCCGACGGGATTGGCACGGTTGATCGAAATGACGGTGGGGTAAGTCTGAAGGATCGTGCAGCTTTGCCCCATGAAGCTGCCATTGCTCAGGCCCGGCCCGCCGAGCGGCGTGTTCGAGCCGTTCTTGATGGAATCGTCATCGACCAGCTCCAATTGCAACGTGCCGCTGCCGTGGATGCCGTTGATCGTTACCGTGTAGGAAGATCCGCTTCCGGCAACTACCAGCGGGCCGGCATACGCGGCGCTGCCGCCGGCGACGACCTTAAAATCAGTTGGATCGACCCCGGAAACAGTCTGATCGAATGTGACGGCAAAGCTGACGGTGGTGGCTGCCGTGATCGCCGTGGCGGGCGCGGAGCGGTTGATCGAAACAACCGATGGCGGCCCAGGCGACAGCAGGAACGCATGCGATTGTCCGCCGATCGTCCCGTAGCCCACGATCTGCCCGTTATTGTTGATGCTCTGGGCGGCATTCAGGACCCACCCCGATCCGGCAGGGATGAGGCTGTTGAGGTCGGCCATCGCGCCGCCGGCGTAGACGAACGCATGGGTGATGCTGCCGGCAATGTCGGATTGTCCGACGACCGTACCGGCATTGTTCAACGACCAGGCGATGCCGTCGTTTCCGCCCAAATCGCCCAGGGGCAGGATCGTGCCACCGGCGATGGTGTACAGGAACGCTTCGCGTTGACCGCCGGCGGTGGTGGACCAGCCGGCGAGCTGACCATTGTTGTTGATGCCGACCGGGTCGACCTGGCTGCCGCCGAGGGTTTGCAACGGGGTTTTGGTGGTTGTGCTGACGTTGTAAATGAAACCGCGCCAGTTGCCGTTGTAGCTGGCGGCGGCCACCAGACCCGAATCGTTGATGCCGGTGGCAGAGCTGATGGGATCGCCGCCCAATGTGCCGATGTCGCGCAAGCCATTGGTGGTGTCGTAGACGAAAGCGTGATAGATCCCGTAGTTTCCGGTGCTGGCGTCTCCCTGTCCGACGGTTGATCCGTACCCGACGATCTGGCCGGTGGCGTTGATTCCGCGTGCAACGGAGTAAAGCCCGCCCGGCGTGCCGATATCGAACATCGTGCCGCCGACATCGCGAAAGGCATGTTGAACCTGTTGGTTGCCGGTGTAGCTCAAGCCGACGACTTGCCCACCGCTGTTCAGTCCAAATGCGACGCTGGTCGAGTTGGTGACGCCGGAGAACAGCCCCAGATCGCTCATCGATCCGCCGCTGTAGAGAAAGGCGTGGGATTGCGTGGCCGTGCTGGCCGACCCGGTGATCTGGAGGGAGTCATTGATGCCGTACGCGTTGCTGCTTGTGCCGCCGAGCGTCCCCAGATCGGTCACGACATACTGGGAAAGGAGCACCCGGCGTTCCAGCGATTCAACGGAATAGGCCACGGCCTGACGAAGCCTGCGAAACTTGATTGGTGGCGCGCTGCGCTGATGCGGACGCCGCGGTCGACCCAGGCTGAAGATACCCATTGCTTCTTCTCCGCTTCGATTCGTTGAAGAGAAAGCATTCACTGACCAGATGTGTGCTCAGAACGCCAATCCAAGTTCCCGCTTAGGGTACCACAAGAATCGAAAACAAACACGGGCAAGATGAATACGGAGTTGTAAGTCGGGAACACAGAACAATCACAGGGTAGACGCAGGGCAAAAAACGGAGGACATTTCAGCGGGCGGACGGCGCTCACCCCCCGGCGGTCTGGGCAACAACAAAACCCCGCTCCAACGTTAACCCCGGCAATGCCCTAAGCAACAATCCGACAAATGTCCGATTTACCCCGAAAAATCGGACATCTTCGGACATTTTCGGACATTTACCTGTTCACAAGTCCCGCCTGTCCAGCGGCACCCTTCCTTCCCTCAATTCCTGAAGCATCGACCGAAACACCCCACCGATCTTCTCCACAATCTCATCCCGCGACATCCCAGTCAGATCCATGGGCTTCCCATACAGAATCCGGATCGGCTTGGCCCGGAAAAACTTACGCCCGTGCGGCCAGGCGTCGCTCGAACCATCAATCACCGCCGGCACCACCGGCACCTTCGCCTTGCGAATCACCAGCGCAATCCCCGGCTCAATCGGCAGCAGCTCCCCGTTCTCCGTTCGCGACCCCTCGGGGAAAATCATCAGCGCATGCCCATCCTGCGCCCGCTCGATGGCTTCCTTTAAAGCCCGGATATCGCCCTCGCCCTGCCGCACTGGAAACGCGCCCAGCGAGCGGATGAACCATGCGAACGGCGCAATCTTGAACAGGCTGGCCTTGGCCATGTAGCTCAGCGTTCGCGGCAGCCGCACGCCCAGCAGCAGCGGATCGAGATAACTCTGATGATTCGAAACCAGCAGCACCCCGCCCTCTCGCGGAAAGCGATGGGACCCATACACCTTGAGGTCAAATAGAAGCGTCGTGACGACCCTGCAGAAGACTTGCAGGAGCTTCCAGATTGGCGAAGGCTTCATACTCGAACGCTCCCCGTCCGCGACTGCGGCGCGCGAGCTCGGGCGTTATCAACAATCAGATTCACCACCTGCTCCTCGGCCAGATGGGTCGTGTCAATCACCTCGGCCCCCGGCGGGATCGATAGCGGGCCGACCGCCCGGCTCGAATCCCGCTTATCCCGCTCGATGATTTCCTTCAACACATCGTCACTATTGACGATCTCCCCCCGCGCCCGCAACTGCGCAACCCGCCGGTGCGCCCGCTCGTGCGGCGTGGCATCGAGATAAATCTTCAGCTCCGCCCCCGGAAAAACCACGCTGCCCTGATCCCGTCCCTCCGCCACCAGATTCCCATGCTCGGCCCCAATCCGCTGCTGCTCCAGCACCATCTTTTCCCGCACCGCCGGAATGGTCGCCACGTGCGAAGCCGCCCGCGTCACCTCATACCCCCGCAGCAGGTGCGAGACCGGCTCATCATTCAGCAACACCGCCGGGGGGCGTTTTGACCAGTCAAAGGCGATGCGGCAATGTCGCGCCACAAAGGCAAGTTCGCGCAGATCGGTCAGGCTTGTGTTACGCCGCAGCGCCGCCAGGGCGATCGTCCGATACATCGCGCCGGTGTCCAGAAAATCAAAGCCCAGCAGCTCGGCCACCTTGCGGGCAACCGTTGACTTGCCTGTTCCTGCCGGCCCGTCAATGGTGACGATCATGCGCGGGATTCTACGGTGGACTTCTGGAATACAGAAGCTTCAACCTCACCAATCAAACCGAGCGCGTTTCCCACGCATCCGCCGGGTTGGGCCTTCGCGTCAGGCACTCCTGCCGGACAAACCCGGCTTGTTCATAAAGCGTTTGTGCATCCTTGGTCCGCAGCAGTTGGAGGGAAACCTGCGCCGCCGGGTGCGAGATAACAGTTTGCACCAGCCACTTGCCTAGTGCCTGGCCCCGGTAAGCCGGGTCGATGATGACGTCGCATATCCATGCGAAAGTCGAATGATCGGTCACGATCCGGGCAAACCCAATTTGCCGATCCGCGTGATAAACGCCAAAGCTGATCGACTTCTCAATACTCGTGGCAATGGCCTCGACGGAGCGCCGGTCGGCCCAGTAGGTATTGGCGAGCAACTGGCAGATCCGCTTCAAATCGAGCCGGGTTGAATCGTCTGAGATGAGATAGTCGCCATTGGTCCATTCCATGACGGGATCTTAGTGAAGCGTGCGGGGTTGTGAATCTAGGCGGTATTAATGGCGTAGTGGGCGGAGATTGTCTAATTTTGCCATGCGACAGGTCGGTTTTGCGGGCAATAGAATGGCACATTAAGATTAGGAATATACAAATCGCGTCCGCCGGACTTTTTGGTTAAGATCGGCGGAGGTTTCGCCTGTTAGGACTTTGGATGCTGCGAATTGGGATTCTGGTTGTGGCTTATAACGCCGAGGCGACGTTGCAGAAGGTCCTGCAACGGATTCCGCCGGAGGTGTATTCGAAGATCGAAGAGGTCTTCGTGTTCGATGATGCCAGCTCCGATCGCACGTATGAGACGGGCCGCTCGCTGATGGAAGGGCCCAATGGCGATAAGCTCAAGATTTTCCGCAACCCCGTCAACCTGATGTACGGCGGCAATCAGCGCAAGGGTTACGAGTACGCCATCGGTCGCGGGCTCGACATCGTCGTTCTGCTTCATGGCGACGGCCAGTACGCGCCTGAAGTCATGCAGGAACTGCTAACCCCTCTGGAAAACGACACCGCCGACATGGTGATGGGCTCGCGGATGATGATTCGCGGAGCCGCGTTGCGCGGGAACATGCCCATCTATAAATATCTCGGCAATAAAGTGCTGACCTGCACGGAGAACCTGCTCGCGGGCCTGCGGCTCAGCGAGTTTCATTCGGGCTATCGCGCTTACTCGGTTCACGCGCTCAAGCAGATCCGGCTTGATTCGATGACCTGGAACTGGCATTTTGATACGCAGATCATTCTCGAATTCCTTCGGAAGCGTTTTCGAATCATGGAGGTTCCGATCCCCACGTATTATGGGGATGAGATCTGTCACGTGAATGGAATTCCGTACGCACTCAATTGCATCCGCGAGACGTTCAAGTACGCGGTCAAGGAACGATGGAGGCGTCCTGCCGCGGATTCGGCAGGCCGAGACGAAGCTGATGCCGCACTATCGCTTGCACCGCGACCCCAGGAGTAGTCACCAGCAGATCGCCAAGCTTGTGCAATCCCTCAAGCTCAGCCCCATTCTGGATGTGGGCGCCGCTCAGGGAATGCTGGGGCATTTGATCCAGGGGAGCGGCTTGGTTATTGACGCCGTGGAGGCGAACGTGGAATGGGCCGACGCCGCCCGTCCTTACTACCGCAATACCTGGGCGAGCATCGTGGAAGACGCGCCGCTTCCAAATAACGAATATAAGCTCGTGATCTGCGCGGATGTGTTGGAGCACACGCCCAATCCGCTGGGCGTGCTGAAACGGCTCCGCGAAGCCGCGACGGCGGATGCGACATTTGTGATCTCCGTTCCGAACGTCGCGCATCTGGCGGTTCGAACGATGTTGCTTTTCGGATACTTTCCAAAAATGGAGCGGGGGATTCTCGATAAAACGCATTTGCAGTTCTTCACGAAAGACACCGCTCGCGGGCTTTTGAATGCAGCCGGGCTGGAGTTGAAGCAGATCCGCGCAACCGGCATTCCCTTGGATGAAGTCTGGAAGACCGGGGAAGGCAAACTCGCCTACCGCATGCTTCAAAAGGCGCAACACCTCGCGCTGGATATCGCACCGCGACTGTTTGGAATGCAGTGGGTCATGGTCGCCGGCGCGGCGAATCAAGACGGGTGCGACGATATTTCAGCGGACAGGAAGACATTAGCCGCAGATAACGCAGATGGCCGCAGATAAAAACGCGGAATTCGATCCATCATCAACCGGGGCGCTGGCAGTGGCAGCGCTGTGCGTGGGACTTGCGATTCAGTTACATGATGGCGAGTATTCGAGTGGGGCCATCGGCCTGGTTACCATCGCGTTGATTTGCACCGGATGGGCGATTTGGCATCCATCGATTGCTAAATTAAGACCGTTCCCGGAGCGGTGGCGGGCGGCCACCTCGATCGCGATCGTGGTCGCCGCACTCGCACTTCAATTCATCGCATTATTTAAAGCATGGCCGGGCGTGGATCTTCTCCAAAACGGTGGCCGGCAACTTCTACCATTTCGGGCAGGACTGGCGATGTCGATTGTCTGGATCACCCTAGGATTGAGGGGGCGATTGGGGCGCGCGTGGTTTGTTCTCTTGCTCGCCACGCATTTGTTTCTGGGCATTTGGATGGTTCGATCGTCGGCCCAACCGCACATTGATGTTTGGGTTTTTCAGCAGGAAGCGGCGGCGGAATCGTTGAAGGGACACAACCCGTACGCGATGACCTTTCCCGACATCTATCACAGCACGCTGCCCGGCCACCAGGACGTTTACGGCAAGGGACTCGTCGAAGGCGACCGCGTGCAGTTCGGGTTCCCGTATCCGCCGGTAAGCTTGTACATGGCGACGATCGGGTATGCGATTGCCGGTGATCACCGTTATGCACAGGCGGTTGCAGTGGTGCTGGCTGGTTTGTTGATTGGGTATTGCCGGCCGGGCCTGATGCCGAAGCTGGCGGCGGCGTTGCTTATGTTCTCGCCGCGTGTTTTCTTTGTGCTGGGGCGGGGCTGGACGGAGCCGTTCACGATTCTCTTCATGGCCGCGACGATTTATCTGGCGTGCCGTCGACCGCGATTGACTTGGATCGCGCTGGGGCTCCTGCTGGCGACCAAACAGTATATGGTGCTGGCAGTGCCGATCAGCTTTTTTCTTCTGCCGGGTCCGTGGCGATGGCGAGACTGGTTTTTGTTGCTGTGCAAATCCGCCGTGGTGGCGGCGGCTGTGACGCTGCCGATTGCGGTGTGGGATTTTCCTGCGTTCTGGAAATCGACCGTTACGGTTCAGACGATCGCGCCTTTTAGATGGGATGCCATCAGTTATCTGGTGTGGTATGGCTTCCGCGGGCATTTGGTAACGGAACCTTCAACCGCGGCGATCTGGTCAACCCTCGCGGCAGCCGTGACACTTGGCTTGTGCCTGTGGAAATCACCTCGCTCGCCCGCGGGATTCGCGGCTTCACTGGGTTTGATCCTGTTGGGCTTCTTTTCTTTCAATAAGCAGGCATTTTGTAATTACTACTTTTTTGTGATCGGCGCACTGTGCTGCGGCATCGCGGTAAACGTGGTAGACGTGCATGCTAGTTCATCGCGGCAAGTTGGGCGGCAATGAAATGAGTGGCGTTCCCAGCCGGATGTCTTCCAGTCTTGAGCCGCCGTTGAGAAGCGTATTGATCCCGTCGAATTCCGCCCCACGACCCGCAACCATGATCCAGTAATCTCGATGCTTTTCCTTCGTCTCAAACCGCTGGGCGAAAGCGAGGGCTTCGGCGAAGATGGGTTCCTCAGCAAGTATTCTGGGCGGGGATTCATCGTTTATCTGAAATACATCGGAGAATGCCACACCCCTGGGAGCGAACATCACACGGATGAATGCCATCGGGAGGAACACAACCAGCCGCCACGCCGTCGCCTCGGTCTCACTTAATGCGATCAGTTGCGAAACCACAGCCGCATCATCGAGCGGCCGTTGAAAAAGGTCGGCCGTGATCTCAACAAGTTCCGTAGTCGACTTCATAACCATCTCGAACTTATACGGATTTGATTTAAAACTCGCGACGGCCCGTCTTCGGGCATTTTGGGTTTCGTTTGTGCCAGGCAGCGGAAGAACTGGGGAAATGTGAAAAACAAGGATTTGGGGAGATGTGCTGGCGCTGGAAGTTTCGGCGTGCCAGCTTTCCCCCGGAGTACCGGGGCCGCTGTTCACGGTGGTATCTCGGCCCCCTTGGGAATTGAAGCAGAAGACAATAAGGAATCGCAGAGCGATACGGCGGGGAGTTTGGGGCGGGTTTTGTAAGTGAGTTCCGCGTGGTCGACCGCTGCGCCGCGTCCTGCTCCGCGGGATCAACGGTCACGCCGCGGGCGGGAAGTTTACTGGTTTGGGAAAGGTTGCTGCCTTGCCCGCGTCATGGCCGTTGCTACCGCTGCGCGACGGACGCCGCTCCGCTTCTGTGATGGGTAATTGCCGTTCCCCGTTCGCCCTCTGAAGCGAAGGGTGAACAGGGAACTTCAATGTGGGGGAAGAGCTTTGCGGAACGTGAGGCATTTGAAATTCGCAGCATTGTGGGGGGTCTGCACTCGCGGACCCGTGTCCCCCTTCAAGCATCCCCCCAACATAGAAGTTTCCTTCCGACCCTGCGTTTGAAGAGGGTCGGGAGGAAACGATCTTGCGGATCACGTCAGCGAGTCGCAGGCCAAGCGAAGCGATCGCGAGGGGCATGACGCGAGCAACTCAG
>DAIRGS010000137.1:0-18445 GCA_036794395.1 Tepidisphaeraceae bacterium
ACAGCACGAGGGCGGCCACAACCAGTGTGCTGGGGTTTTGGAAAAGTTTTTTCATGGGTATGGAGATGGTAACACTCACCCGCGCGCCGTCCAATACAGTACGGCGCTTGAAAGGCAAATGCGTCCGGCTTGGTCGATGTTGGTTCGGAGTTTGAGAACGCAATCTTTCCGAAGCAAGCAGTCAGAACGATCGTCTTCAAGCCGCGACCTGCGCCGGGAATGTGTCCGGGAGAATATTGGGCATGGCAAATGGCGGGGAACATGGCAAAGATATTCCATCGACGCTCGATGAAGAAGGTGTTGGAGTGACGTGATGAAGACTCCCGGGAATTGGAAGCGGCCTGTCTGGGTCATGGAAGTCGTAGTTTTGTTGTTGGCGGGTGGGTGTACGGCGCACATGGCGCGGGTGAAGGCACCGGCACCCATGCCGAAATATCCCTGGTTTGAGGCGAAGAACGTTTGCGTCTTTCCCCTGGGGAACGGGCCGATGCCACAGACCGCGGAGGCGCTGTCGGAGGCGATGGAGCGGGGATGGAGCCGTGCGATCAGTTTTCCGGATCCCAACGCGGTGGTCACGGTCGAGCGCGCAGCGTTTCCGTCAATCGGGGCGCTGCGGGTGAACCTGTCGGATGGCCGGTTCAAGACAGACGCGGCAAATGCGGGCGAGATCGAGCTGAACAACCGTGTGGAGCGCGTGGTTCGCGTGGGGATGCTGGAAATTCGCGCTGATCCGCTGTTGGTGCGGGACGCACGGATGCACCTGAATGTGACTGTACAAGGGGCGAAGATGGTTCTGGAGCGGGACCGCATGGGCAGGCCGGTCATGATGCTTCAGGACGCGGGGGCAGGGACGCTGAGTCTTGAGGTGAGCGTTGCGGATTTGGAAGCGCTGATGCTTCACGATTCGCGGGAGTCGCTGGCGCGGTTTGGGGTGAACGTCGACGACGTGAGGCTGAATGTTGTGGCGGAGACGCCGCGGTCGGTCTGGGTAACACTGCACATGGCAATGGACGTGGGGTTCGTGCCGGCAGGGATTACGTTCAAGGTGCATTTGAGCGTGGATGACGCGATGAATGCGACGGTGACCGACATGGCATTGGATGGGGACGAAGTATTGGGGCCGCTGATTGCGCTGTTCATGCGGCCGGCCATCGTGAAGCACAACAACGAGACCCGGCAACTGGTCCGCTTCCCGGGGGGAAAGATCAAGCTCCGTGACGTCGCGTATCGAGCCGGCGAATCGTTGCGAATGGATGCGGCGTTTGGAAGTTGAGCGGACAAGCGGGCGTAACGGCAGGGTCCGGCGGAATGGTCCTTGGTACAATGCAAGCGTGGGCGGCATCGGGCCGGCCAGTGAGCGTTGGTGGGTTAAAGGTCGAACCATGGCGATGTCGCGGCGGGAGCTGATTCGTTCGGCGGGGATGGTTGCGGGCACGGCGGTGCTGGGCTCGAGGACGGGAGGGTGCGCGCAAGGCATGGCGGCCGGGCAGCGATCTGGCCGGGCGGCGGGCAATTTGACGGATCTGCACGACATTCAGGATATTGAACGTGCGGCGAAGGCCGTGATGTCGCCGATGGTGTGGGAGTATGTTTCGGGAGGCGCGGCCGACGAGATCACGCTGCGGTGGAATCACGAGGCGTATGAACACATTCGCCTGAAACCGCGCGCCCTCGTCGATGAGTCGCGGCTGGATACCCGTGTGCGGCTGCTGGGGCGCGAGTTGGGATTCCCGATCCTGCTGGCTCCGACCGCCTATCAAAAACTCTCACACCCTGACGGCGAACTGGCGACGGCCAGGGGCGCCGGCGCCGCGGGGGCGACGATGGTGGTCAGCACGATGTCGAACGTAACGTTGGAAGAAGTGGCGGCGGCGGCGACGGGGCCTGTGTGGTTCCAACTCTACGTGCAGCCGGACCGTGAGCTGACGCGACAGCTCGTGGGGCGCGCCGAAGCCGCGGGGTATCAGGCGCTGGTCGTCACCGTGGACGCACCGGTGCTCGGCCCGCGTTACCGGGAGCTGCGGGCGAACTTTGCGCTTCCGCCGGGGCTGGAGCGCGCCAACCTCCGCGGTCATGCCGCGGCCAGCAGCGGTTATCACCCGAGCGAGCAGAGCATTTTCAGCGCGACGCTCGACCCGACGCTCACGTGGAAGGACATCGATTGGTTCCGCTCGATCACCCGGCTGCCCATCCTGCTCAAGGGCATCCAGAATTCCGCCGACGCCGATCGCGCGGTCAGTGCCGGGGTCGCGGGCATCATCGTGTCGAACCACGGGGCGCGCGATCTGGATACGGCTCCGGCGACGATCGACGAGCTGCCGGAGGTCGTGGCGAAGGTGGGGGGGAGGGTGCCGGTGCTGATTGATGGTGGGATTCGCCGGGGAACGGATGTGTTGAAGGCGATTGCCTTGGGGGCGACGGCTGTGCTGATTGGGCGGCCGTACGTGTTTGGGTTGGCGGTGGATGGGGCGCGGGGTGTGACGCGCGTGGTTAACATCCTTCGCCGGGAATTCGAGATTGCGATGGCGCTGTGTGGGCGGGCTTCGATCGGGGATATTGATGGGTCGGTGATTTGGGGGTGAGGGCGGCAGCAAATGCAATGATGCGGGGGTGGTGTTTCTCCCCGTCGGGACTTCGATGGACTGGACTGGACTGGAGTCGAGGACGTCAAAAAATGTGAAAAAGGTGGATGTCACCTTTACAGCCTTTTACAGCCTTTCACCTTTACAGCCTTTTGATGCCGCGGAGCAAAAGGATTTGCAGTTCGTATTCGAGCTTGCTTTTCACGAGCCTCCAATTGTGAACTCTGATCAAGTAATGACGACGTTGAAGCGATGCCGTGACGTCGTGGACAACGCTATTCAGCAGCTCGCGCCATTTCTTTAGGGCAAGCAACTCCCGCTTCCCCGTCTCTACCGACAAATGTCGCGCAATGTAGGCTTGCACGGAATTGACGATCTGGCGCGGTTTTCGGGGTGCTTCTTGTGCAGGGCGGGGGGATCATTGAGCAGTCATCGCCCCGTTGGTCTGGCAGGTGGGCGTCGGGATCGTTTCGTTGACGCGCCCAATCCGATAGGGTTTAAGCAAATCCAGCATCTTGACGCTCACGCCGGGGTACGAATAGCCGCCGCGAAGTGCCCACGAATCGGTGCCTTCAATATCAGGCAGCACCTTGGCCAAAAGTTCGTCGTGAGGGTACAGGTACCAGTCGCCCGCCTCAGACCGAAAAGCCATGTGGATATTTTTGTGGCGATACTTCTGCTGGAAGTCGAGTCGCCCCTTCAACTGAACCTTAAGGAAGGTTTCCCCGTCAATGTGCTGCGCGATGAAATCGGCACCTTGCCAGTCGTCATTGAGCCTCATCGTCATGAAGCCGTAATCCGCCAGCAGCGCCGAGATTTTTAGGAAATTGTAGTTTTCCCTCTGGCGGGAGTTCAGGTCGCAGTAACGGATTGTTCCAAGTGGGACGGGCATAGGCAGATTGTCTCACGCTGTCAGTCGCGCCGCAAATTCCGGCTGAATCCCCAACTCGTAAACCGGCGGGAGAAGAAGGACGTCGCCACATTCGAGCGCTGCAACCAGCAGCAAACTCGCATCGTTTTTTGATCGCACTTGGCCAATCCGGTGGTTAGCATGGCCGCATGCGAAGCAAAACCACGATGCAGCGGCGAGGCACGTTCGTGTTCACATCTCTTCTCGGCGTTGCCGCGGTTGCGGCGATCGCTCTTGGAGGAGCAGGGGTTGATCCTGCGCCGATCGCGCCGCATCTGGCGGCGCCGCCAGCCGTGGACACGATGACGCTGATGGGCAAGCCGGCGCCGGAGTTTTCGCTGCCGACGCTGGATAATAAGGAGGTGAAGCTGGCTGGTCAGAAGGGGAAGGTGGTGATGCTGGATTTCTGGGCGACGTGGTGCCCGCCGTGCCGGGCTTCGCTGCCGCACGTGCAGAAGATCGCGGCGGACGAGCAGCGGCTCAAGAAGGGGCTGGTCGTCTGGGTCATCGACGACAAGGAGGACGCGCCGGTCGTGGAAAGCTTCCTCAAGGAGAACAAGTACACCTTTACCGTTCCGATGGACAAGGGCGGGGAGGTGCTGGGTAAGTACCTGGTGCGCGGGATTCCGACGACGGTGGTCATTGGGCGCGATGGGGTGATCCGGAAGGTATTCATTGGGTACGGCGCGGACACGGGCAAGGCGGTGGATGAGGCCGTGGATGCGGCGCTGGGGGAGGCCGAGGTGAAGTAGAGGGGTTTCGGGGGCGTGGGTGTTTGGGATGGTGCGGATTGAGGGTGGGGAGAGCAGCGCGGCGAGATCCGGGGCGGCGCTGCGCGGGGTACCGCTGACTTTGAAACTGGCGTGGGGGGTTATTTGGCGCGGTGTTCTGCGGACGCTCCAGCGAGCAAAAACGTCTACGTTAGCATGTAATCGAGAAAGCCTCGATCCAGTCGGCCGGCGTTGTAGTCCGCCCTGCGGACGAAATACTGCACGTAATCGGCGTCTCCAAACGACGGCTGGCACACGTAAGTGCTGCTGGTGTCGGGAACACCCGCGAGCCAGCTACAATCGCGGTCGAATTGCAGTAGCAACATCCATTCTTTGCAGTCCCGCAGCGAGCGCCTCAAGTCGGGGTTGAAAAGCGTTGGCGAGCCGAGCAACGTTACCTCGTGACGGGTCCGCGCCAGATCCTCGATGTTTGACATCAACTCGAAGTACGTGTCTCGATACTCCGCCCGGTCACCCTCAGGTAGAGGGGAATCCACCGCATGCGAGTCGGGCAGGCAGAGGTGGTGGTCAGCGGGACACACTGTCACGGCGTGGCAGTGTGTCCATGTCTCTGCATTGGGCGCAGGTTCGAGGTCGTGGCGAATTAACTTGTTGGCCTCGCCTTCAAATTGCAGCGCCACCACTCCCGGTTCATCCCCTGCCAGGCCGCGCGCGGTTCCGTCCACATCCAGGAATAGACAGAGCCATCCGCGATTCGGAAGGTGTTTGACGACGGGATGATGTCGCTTGATTGGAAGATCGCCGAAGTTGAGTTGGGCCAGAAGTAATAAGGGCCGTCCATCGACCTTGGGCCAATCCACGCCCGCAGGCAAATCGGCCGGTCCGCCAAAGCGGGAGGCTCCGAGGGGCAGGCCGCGCGGTATCCACGGGTAACTTGAGAACCCGATGCGGGGAAGTAATGCCGCGATCAGGTTCTCTTTTGATACCGGCAATGACAGATCGCTCGATCGAATCAGATCCTCGGCCTCTTGCATCAGCTATTGCCCTCTGACCCCGCGGAATAGCGTAACACTATACGGGTTGCGAGATGGGGAGGCATTGTGGCGGAGGTGGGGAGGACTTGAGAGTGGGGGAGTGAGTGAGGGGGTGAGGGGCGACGCGGGGGCTTTACGCCTGTCATTGCCCACAAGTGATCTGGGCTGTGGAAATCGCTCGAAAGAACCCCCTCCCTACCCACTCGCGGGCAGTCGCCAATTCCGCTCGCTTCCCCCGGCGTACCCAACATTTTGCACGGATGAATTAACCCTTGGCGCAAAAAGAAGTTCGCCTTCACAATTGCCTTTTGTTCATCGTGTGGCGGCGTGGACCGCCGCCAAGCTCGTTCTCAACGGACTGCGAATCTGTCGAAATAAAGGACTTACGCTATAAATGAAAAATGTTGGGCGTACCGGTGGAGGGAGGAAATCACGGCATTTTATGGGGCGGACGCGTTGTGGGTAATGACAAGCGGAGAGTACCCGAGGGAGGGAAGAAGGAGCAGCCGCGGGGACTTCAATGCTGCCCGGAGGCGCTGATCTCGGTGAGTGCGTTTGATGCCTGGGGGATCGGGTCGTATGCTCATGAGCGCACCGGCGGGAGCGTAGCTCAACGGTTAGAGCAGGGGACTCATAATCCCTTGGTTCTCGGTTCGAATCCGAGCGCTCCCAATTCATTTTTGGCCTAAAATTGGCCTTTCTCGCTTCATGTGGTAGGTTGATTAAGTCGATACGACAACCGTTACGACAACCAAAGCGGTTGTCGAAGCCATGTAGCCAATGCGTCGCACCAAGAAGCCCGAGAAGCCCTATCCCGATTTCCCACTCACCCCTCACCCTAACGGCCAGTGGGTGAAGAAGGTCAAGGGCGATCTGTTCTACTTCGGGCGATGGAAGGAGGACCGCGACGGCAAGAAAGCCATCGCCGAATGGCTGTCTCGGAAAGACGCGATCTACGCCGGCCTCGACAACCTCCGCGTCGCCGCCGTCACGTCCGACATGACGGTGGGCCAGTTGCAGGCGGCATTCCTCGAAGCGAAACGAGCGGCCATGCTCGCCAAAGGCCTTTCGCCGGCCACCTACGACGACTACCTCACCGAACTACAAGCGTTCACCCATTCCACCGGCACGGATGCGAAGGTTTCGGCGCTCCGCCCCGAGCATTTCGCCAAGTATGCCGGGAACCTCATCGGCGTTCGGAAGCTCGGCCCACACGCTCGCAAGCGTACCATCGCTTACGTTAAGGCGATGCTGAATTGGGGAGCAAGCAACGGCTATTACCCCGCTCCGACCTATGGCGCTGGTTTCACTGCCCCCGATACCCGGCCCGATGCAATGCGACAGGCCAAGGCGCGCGAGGGCAAGAAAGACCACTCGAAGCGGATCGTAACGGGCGACGAGGTTCACAAGCTGGTCGAGGGGGCCAACCCACAGCTTGGCGCGATCATCCTTCTCGGCGTCAATTGCGGGATGGGGCCGGCAGACATCGGCCGTCTTCGCTGGCGGGACATCAACCTTGAAACTGGCTTGCTGGACATGCCCCGAGGAAAGACCGGCTTTGAGCGTCGCGGCTACCTCTGGAAGCGAACTCGCAAGGCGCTGGCACACGTCGCCAAGATGAAGCACAACAAGGCGGCGCTGGAGAAGCATGGACAGGAATCGCTTGTGTTTCTGACGCGCACGGGCCGGCCGGTTTATCGCGAGGATGAGATCATCGAAGCCGGCGTCTCGGTCGGGGTGAGGATTCACCAGAACGTCTCGCCCGAGTTTGGCAAATTGGCCAAGCGCCTCATCAAGCAAGGCGCTACGCTCGAAGGCGTGACTTACTACCGCCTACGCCACACCTTCAAGACGCTCGGTAAGAAGGCAAAAGATGGCGACGCGCTCGACCTAATGATGGGACATCGGAATAACACGACTGGCGAGGTTTACGACCACGAAGAAATCGAGTTCAAGCGGATCAAGCGCGTTGCCAAGGTGGTCTATCGACAGCTTTGGCCGAAGCCGAAACGCGTCAAGAAACCCGAGGAAGGTACGCCGAGAACGATGATGCGGCTGGTTGGCGGCGACGGCGAGGCGGCGTAGGCGCGGTTGTCACCGGCGCGCCAGGAGGCCCTTCGGCAGGGGTCTTGGCACACCGTCGAACAGAAAGGCGCTTGTTTTTAAGCCTTTTTCCCAGCGAGGCATTGCCTTTCTGAGGCTTCAAGGCCGTCCGAACGCCGGACAAAACCGGCCGCGCAACGCGCACGCGCGCGAGGAAACCACGGCGCCGCACCGGCCCGAGCGAGAGCTCGGAGGCACTTTGAGCGCGCCCGGCCGGCTTGCCGACCCCGATCGAACAGGTTGGCTACAGGAGTCGTTTGCAAGCCACGGACAGAGGAACCTTGACGCGCGCGATTTCGGGGCTTACCGCCGCCATCCGTCCCACTACAAACGAAAAGACCACGTATCCATCAATTTGAGTCGAGTCCCGCAATCGGCAGCCGTTGCCAAGGCCTAGTTGCCTCCTTGTCTGAACACCGGATCGCGACATGATCGACCAGGGCTGTTGCTCTGGGATTCGCCCGTATTTGGTAATAGCAATCCCTACGTTAACATGGGACCGTGAGTGATGGGGACACGCCAACCTATTCTGAGCCTCAGGTAACCGACGGCGTCAAAAAACGTAGTGCTGGTATCGGCGTGGGCCGTATCGGTGTTGCTTGACGCCGGGCCATTCTGGCCGGTGGCGATCGGCGGCGAGGTGATCGTCTCGCTGGCCAGTTGCACGCTGCCGCTTTGCCAGGTGTAGCCAAAGCCGGTCGTGCGGGCCCCGCCGCCGGAAGTATCGCTGTAAACCGTTTGCGATGCCGCCGGGTACACCGTCGAGCCGCCCGCGCTATGGGCATAGTAGGTATAAAGCCAGCCTGCGGAATCAGCGCGCCCTGGCGGCCCTGCTGGAGGTAGGTTGAAAGCTGCAACGGCGACGTCCATCGAATTGGAAAGATGGATGTCACCTTTGCACCTTTGTCACCTTTGCACCTTCCGGCGACGTAACCGATCCGGCTGATTGCGCTGTTCAAGGTGGCCAGGAAGGCAGCGGACGTCGCTGCGAGGTTGAGGGGGTAGGTGTCGAACCCGTATGAATAGGAGATCACCCGGGGTGTCCGGGTAGATCACCTGCGTCTGCCGCGAATAGTTGTTCGTGAAGTTGGTCTCGAACGTGTACTGCACCACGGGAATGCCGCTGCGGAGCGAGCCGCCGGGCAGCGCTCTCCCATCGTCCGGCTGGTACTGCTTGATCAAATTCCCCAGGCCGTCGTACACGTTGTAAATGTCGTTCAGCGCCGTACCCCCGCCGAGCATCGTGAGCTCGACCGGGCGGCCCAGCGCATCGTACGTGACCATCTTCTCGTCTTCAGTATGGGAGATCAGCGTATTGGAGAAGCTGGCCGTGCTGGTGATGTGGTCATCCGTCTGTCGTCCCAACACATCATAGTTGAGTGTATGAGTCGTGCCGTCGCGGTCGCGTGGCGCGATGAGGCTCGTCGAAGAAGCGATTCCTATTTCGGGGGATGCGGGCGCATTGGTGGCGTGGCTTAACGATAGGTGGGAGATGATCGACGCGACGCTGAACGCGTGGACGGTGGACGATTTGGCGACGACCTATCGGCATGTGTGGCGGAATGATGTGTACAATGTTTCGCGGCAATGGACGATCTGGCGAATCATGGCGCACGATATTCATCATGGGGGCCAGATTGCGCGGATCCTGGCAGAGCGGGGGATTGAAGCGTTTGAGCTGCGGGGATTGGGAGGGCATACGGTGTCGCTGGTGAAGGTGGGGGGAGCTTGAGGGGAGTGTGTGGAAAGACTGGGAGACAAGGAGACTGGGAGACAAGGAGACAAGGAGTCAGGGAGACAAGGAGACACGGGACAAGGAGAGGTGCGTACATAGGCGAGGGTGGCGTTCGATTTTTCGGGCAGGTGCTGATGCCGTGGATCGTTTATTTCATTGCGGGGGGCGGCACGTTTCTTCCCGGTGCGGGAATGCTCGCACTGGCGGTCGCTGCTCGTGTAGTTTTCGATTGGCGGCGGATCGGAGTTCTTTCAATTGCGGCGGTGGTGATTGGAATTGCGTTGATCACAATTTCTGGCGAGGCAATTACATGGTGGGTTTATTGGGTGTGGGTCGCGTCAATCGTCGCGTGGCTTCTGCGAGGGATGCCGCGAAGCGTGCGAGCGAAGCGTGTGATTGATTTGACCGCCTTAACGAGCACGTGTTTGGCGGCGGCGATCGCGATTGTGTATCGGCAGGCGCCATCGCTTCCACCGGCTGCGTTTTCGCGGCTGTACGTTATCGGGGATTCGATCAGTGCCGGGATCGGTCGTGCAGGAAGCGAAACGTGGCCGGGCACTATTGCCTCGGAGCATGGCGTGACGGTGATCAATCTGGCGCGGGCGGGTTCGACGATTGCGGATGCGACGCGGCATCTTGAACCAGGCTCGCTCTCAGAGGGGCTGGTATTGCTGGAGATTGGTGGGAACGATGCGATTGGACGGGTGAAGGCGGATCAATTCGGGAGGGATCTGGAGCAGTTGGCCGGGCGGGTGTGTGGGCCGGGCCGGGCGGTGGTGATGCTGGAATTGCCGCTGTTTCCGTTTGACAATGGATATGGGTTGCAACAACGCAGAGTCGCATCACGGCATGGAATCCATTTGATCCCGCGGAAGAATTTTGTGAAAGTGATCGGAGCGCGCGGGGCGACGAGCGATGGGATTCATCTGACGGCTGAGGGGCAGAGGAGGATGGCAGAGATGGTGTGGGGGTTGGTGGGAGCGTCGTTGCGGGCATCGAAATCGTGACGGGAATGTTGAAGAGCGATTGGGGATTCAATGTCACATATCTGCCCCTTGGCGACGAGCCCATTGCCGATGAAGAACTGGAGGTGAGTGGCGAATGGCATTCGTGCGTTGCTCCAAACATGGTGGCCACGGCGCTCCGCTGCTTTGTAAGCACCTGCGCGAGGCCGTTCGTCTTGGCCGGAAGCTTCCGACGGTATACTACGTTGAAGCATGGTATCTTGGGGAGCCTGCATGGGGTGAGTACATTTGCCCAGAATGCGCCCGCGAGAACGGCATCAGCGAGAATCCAACCGTTTGGAGGAATGATGATGGTCTGGATCGTATTTTCGCGATGGATTGCGGCGTTTCCCCCGTGTGCCCGATATGCTTTGATGAGGCAAAACAGCGGCAAGCATTTTGAGTTCGGTATGGATGTTCTTGCCGATCAGCGATCGAAAGATTCTTCGTATGACTTTTGAACATTCACCTTTTCGACAGGTCTGGCTCGAGTCTCCCGATGGGAGAATTCTGAGTGCTCTGATCAACGGTGAGCTTGGGTGGCTGATGTACCTGCGCGAATCGGGGGATGCGGGATTCAGCTCGCGGAATCCTGAGTATGTTGGATCGGCTGCCGAGATGGTTCAGTATCAGCTCGACAACGGGCAGATCGACGAGTATCCGCGCGCGTGGGCCTATCCGGTTGAGGTCATTGATCGTGCAATCGAATATTTTTCCCGGACCGGCAAGCCGCCGACGTTTATTGAGTGGCACAATGATTCGGGGGATGGGCGGCCCATTATTCCCAAGGAGCCGCATTATCCGGGGCGATCAGGGCGAGTGTTTGAGTGAGTTGAGGGAGCGATTTCGAGAGGAAGGCCTGGGGTCGAAAGGCGGTATTGCGGTCGGCCCGTGAAGTTCGACAACTGAATGCGGTGAGATAGGTCAAATGTCCGAGCAGTGAACGCAATGCATCGGTCATGCCATTCAAAACGGCAGCAGCAGCTGATGGGATTCGACGATCGTCGGAACTTCGAGTTTTTCGATGAGGCGTTGAATGACTGTTGTGGGTACGGGGTCGGTGCGGCGGTGGTTGCGGGCGTGCAATTCTTCGGGCGGACATTCGACGTACACAGTTCTGATCCGTGCTTTGTAATTGGCGAACAGTGCGATCAATTGCTGGCGAAGCTCGCGGGTGATGTTGGTGGCGTTCCAGACAAACGAGCGGTCCTGGCGGAGAAAAACCTTTGCCTGTTCTTTGGCGGCGTTGGCCACTGTGCCGGAACCTTCGCCGGGATCGATATTCAGTTCTTTGCGCAGGTCGTCGAGGCTGATGACGGGAAGGTCGGCCGCGTTTTGGGTGATCCAGTGATTCTTGCCGGTGGCAGGGAGTCCGGACATTAGCGTCACTTCACAACGCGTGTCGTCGAACGGCACGTAAGTGTAATCGCGATTGGCGTTGAAATAGATGAAGCGGTGATGCTCTGATTCGAAGGCTTTGGCATGATTCAGGCAATCCTGCTCGGCGCAGATCTCGTGAAAGAGTTCGATGCGGGCCAGCATGTCGGCGGTACTTAGAGCATTGCGGCCCAACACATCGGCCCTGGCGAGTAAGGCAAGGTGATCACACCGAACGGACATGCTTGCTTCGATGATGGATCGCTCGGGTCCGGCCTTTTCGACGAACATGAGAGGCAGGCCATGATAGCGGACCATGGACGCGATGGTTTCACGGAGCGGAAAGCCTGGCGAATCGCATGCTGTCGCTTCCCATAAGAGCTTGCGCGCCATGCGCTGGCCGGTGATTGAATGTCGCGGCGAGCGGATTCGCCCGTCTTCCATTCGCGTGGTCGGCGTTTTTCCGATGTCATGCAGCAATGCGGAAAGAAAGAGGACGTTTCGATCCTGTTCACCACGGCTGCGCCATTGGGCCTCGGCGATCATCGCTTCGGCAACCATCCGCGTGCGAATCAGCACGTCGCCCTCGGCGTGCCAGAGAGGATCCTGCGGGACGCCGGAGAGTGCGCGCACTTCGTCCAGCGCGGATTCGATTGCCGGCCAATCGAGTTTCCAATCGGGCGGACGTGGGCAAAATGGAACGGTCCAGTCGCTCATTGGGTCTGAGAAAAAATGTGCACGCCCTCACGAAGTTGATTCGGAAAGACCTGACGATTGAGGTGGTGTTCATCTCCTTCGATGATCTTATTGACGAAACTGTCGCGGACCAATTTGTACCGTTCAATCACCCGGCTATCTTCCTCCACCTTGATGTACAGGCCTTCCATCAGGCCGGTCATGTCGGTTTCGGATTGTACCCGTTCAAAATCCTGATTCGATTTGAGACAGGCAGCCCGGAGCGATTCGGCGTGATTGGGCGAGATAAAACTTGAAGGCCTGATGAAATCGGCGAGATGGATGGTTCGGCTGAGCGTACCCATCCAAAGTACATGCACGGACTCGACCGGTAACCCGGCAAGCAGTTTGGCCCGTGATGGCGTATCGAGAAACCACGAGTCGCCGGGCTTGCTGCGGGATTTGTCGAGGATGTCGAACTCCATCCAGTAATGCGGCAGCGTATCGTAAAAAATGGTGTGTTTGCTGTACATCCACTCGCCATAGACGACGTATTGGTCGCTCAGAGAGATGTGCAATGATTCCTGGTGCGTCATCGCCCATTGCTTGAACAGTGCGAATTGCCGTTCGCGCGGACCACCCTGGAGGAAGTGCCCGCGGCTCTGAAGAAAAAGCTTGCCGTTTGAATCGAAGCTGATGCCGCTGTTGGCCCCGTCCTGTTTTTCTTCGACAACGACGTTTCGTCCCCGGAGGGATTCTACCCGGACCTGCTCGAGGTCTTCATCGCCGGTTTGCAGGCGTGAGCCGACGATGTGCTGGGTGCGAGGATATTTGATGATGTCCATTTGGGATGGGTTAATTCGGCGGGGTATTTTAGATGAGTGGTGATTGAGGTGACAGTGACAGGCGTTTATTTGGATGTTTCACGACAAGCACTGCTTAGTTGAGGATATCGTGGCGCTGATCGATTAAACTTGGGGGCGTGCGTCGTCGCCTATTTACCCTCGCGTCTTCCCTGTCGCTTTTGCTATGCGCGGCGACAGTGGTGTTGTGGGTGCGGAGCTACCGGTCGTACGACAGCCTTGAATACGACATTAGCCACTACGCAAAGAATTGGGAGTGGAGGTACTGCACGTTCAGTTACAACAAAGGCGAGCTCTACTCCACATTTGGGCACCACCATACGGATAAAATGAGCAGTCCGGCGCTCGGGCTTAGCGCGCCAGAAGGCCGCCATTACAGCTTTCGTGCCAATGGGTCGACTGTTGAACAAATGTGGATTACCGAGGAAGCCGGTACGTTGATTGAGTGGCGCGGTTTGTATCTCCGATTGCTCCAAAGCCACGACACGGGCTGGTACGAGAACACTCTTTGTGTCGGGATGCCAGCTTGGTCGCTCGTCCTGCTCGCTGGCCTACTTCCATTCCGCTCAGTGGTGGCAAGAATGCGACTGAGATTCCGCAGCAACTATGGCCTCTGCCTCACCTGCTCCTACAACCTTATCGGCAACACCAGCAACATCTGCCCCGAGTGCGGGACGGCCATCAAATCAAAAGACGTGCCAACAAAGATGCCGTGAGTCTCAAACGTTACCACTACCAACTGCTCGGATTGACATATGTTCGATGGAATTGTGGAAACGCGGGGGGACGTGAAGGGGATATCAATAGTCAAGAGTCGGCCCCCTGTTTGACGACCCCTTGTGTTTGACTCTCGATGCATTGGGCATTCTGACGGATTACAATTTTGAATCATGCACGGGTTAGTCGCCATTCTTGAAGACGACGCGGGTCGGGTGGTGGAGATGAAATCTTGTCTGGCTCAGGTACTGCCCGCGACGGAGGTGGTCGTTTTTGAACGCGCGGATGACATGATCGCGTGGCTGAAGGGGCACTTCGGGGAGGTGGTTTTGATTTCGCTGGATCATGATTTGCCAATGGTGAATGCGGAGGGGATGTTGATCGATTGTGGGGACGGGAGGATGGTGGCCGACTATCTTGCGGAATTGCCGGGGACGTGCCCGGTAATCGTTCATAGTTCCAATGCCATTCGCGCTCCGGGAATGTTGTTCGCGTTGAAGGATGCCGGTTGGCAAGTCCGCCGGGTGGTTCCTTATGAAGACTACGCGTGGATCAGGGGTGAATGGATGGCGCAGATCGTGAAACTGGTTCGGGATGGGCGGATCGTGGCATGACAATGAGTGGGTTTCGGGTATTGTCTGTTGGCGCCGCAGAGTGAGTGAGCAACGTGTTGAATAACGGATTTCTGAAAGAGGCGATTCGACTTTCGATTGAGAATATCGAGAGCAACGCCGGTGGACCGTTTGGGGCGGTGATCGTTCGGGACGGGCAGATCATCGGGCGGGGATGCAATTGTGTTGAGGCGACTCATGATCCGACCGCGCATGCGGAGGTGACGGCGATTCGGGATGCGTGTGGGCGGCTGAAGACGTTTTCGCTGGCGGGGTGTGAGATTTACACGAGCTGTGAGCCGTGCCCGATGTGCCTGGCGGCGATTTACTGGTCGCGGCTCGATCGGATTTTCTATGCCGCGACACAGACGGATGCGGACGGGGCGGGGTTTGATGATGAGAAGATTTATCGGGAGTTTAGTTTGCCGGTTGCGGCGCGGTCGATTCCGATGGAGCAGTCGCTTCGGGACGAGGCTTGCGTGGCATTTCAGCGGTGGATGTTGAAGGAAGACCGGGTGGGGTATTGAAATGGGCGGGCGGGGTTGTGCGATTGCTGGAAAAGACGGATTCACCACGGAGGCACGGCCTTCGGCTCGACTCGACCGCCTTCGGCTCTGAGGCTCAGGCTCGAAGAGAGCTCGTCGCGGGCTGAGGCTCAGGCTCGAAGAGAGGACACGGAGGGGCGCTCGATTGACGAGCGTGGCGCGGTGCAGCGTGCCAATTCTTTGCAAAAAGCCGGTGATGCGAGGGTTGGGAGGAGGGTAGATGTCCGCGCTTTTGCGGCTGGAACTATTATCTGGACAACGATTGTTTGGACAATTAATATAATGACGGATTGATCCAAACGAAGGCTACTGATGTCCAATGCGAGCGCATGTGATGTGGTGGTGATCGGCGGGGGGCCTGCGGGGGCGACGGCGGCTACGCTCCTTGCCCAGCATGGGCGGCGGGTTCGGCTTTACGAGCGGGCGCGGTTTCCGCGGTTTCATATTGGGGAGTCGCTGATTCCGGAAACTTACTGGGTGCTGGAGCGGCTGGGGATGCTGCCGAAGATGCGGGCGAGTCACTTCGTTAAGAAGTATTCGGTCCAGTTTGTGAATCAGCATGGCCGGCTGTCCGCGCCGTTTTATTTTGATGAGCACAATCCGCATGAATGCTCGCAAACCTGGCAGGTGCGGCGGAGCGAGTTCGATCAGATGATGCTCGACAACGCGCGCGAGCATGGGGTGGGCGTGCGCGAAGGGGTGCGGGTTCGCGAGGTGATCTTTGAGGGGGATCGCGCGGTTGGGGTTCGGATTCAGAACGAGGATGGGTCTGAAGAGCGGGTGGATGCAAAAGTGATTGTGGATGCCAGCGGGCAGACGGCGTTGATTGCGAACCGATTCAATCTGCTGGTAAAGGACGTCGATCTGAAGAAGGGGGCAGTGTGGACGTACTGGAAGGGGGCCCTTCGCGATGAGGGGAAGAACGGCGGGGCGACGCTGGTGTGTCAAACGGCCGAGAAGAAGGGCTGGTTCTGGTATATCCCGCTGCACGATGACATTGTGAGCGTGGGCGTCGTCCGGGATTTTGGGGAGATGTTCGCCGGCGGACGGGATCATGAAACGATTTACAACGACGAACTGGAGAACTGCGGGGAAGTGAAAAGGCGGGTGGCGGGGGCTGTGCGATGCGACAAATATCACGCGACGAAGGATTACAGCTATCGGGCGACGCAGTGTGCGGGGGAGGGGTGGGTTTTGATTGGAGATGCATTTGGGTTTTTGGATCCGCTGTATTCATCGGGAGTGTTGCTCGCGCTCAAGAGCGGGCAGTTGGCGGCGGATGCAATTCATGAGGCGCTGGCGCAGAATGATTTGTCGGCCGGGGCGATGGGGAAATGGGGACCGGACTTTTGCCGGGGGATGGACCGGATGCGGAAGCTGGTGTGTGAGTATTACGACGGGTTCAGCTTCGGGGCGTTTTTGCGGAAACATCCGCACTTCAAGGGGCATCTGACAGATTTGCTGATCGGCAACCTGTTCAATGATCGGGTGGATGAGGTTGTGGGGCCGATCGATGAGATGCGGGCGGAGATGGCGGAGGTTTGAAGTTGCGGGGTAGAAGCAATTCTATCTTTTGACTGATTTCGCGGGAATGGCAACGTCGGTTCACCGTGCGGTGGCACGAGGTGATACTTTGGAGCGAAGATCTAGTTTCATATCGGAATGGTCCGGCGGGACGACGAAGGTTTGGCCGCTCAGAAGCCACGTACCCGGCGCGCTGGGTTCGATGAAATGGTAGGTTCCGGGGACGAGGAAGAGTTCGAAGTTGCCTTGATTGTCGGTGGGTCTGTAGAACATGACCGCGGGATGGGGGGCGCGGGGGCCGACGGCTTCGGCGGGGAGGCGCTGGTCGGGGGGGAGGAGGCTGTAGCTGTCGCCGTCGTCGTATTGGATGGCGATGCTGCGGTTGGCTTGTGGGGTGGCGGGATCGCCCGCGGTGAGCTGGCCGTGTACTCGCACCGCGGGTTTTAGTTTCAGCTCGATTTGAACGACTGGGCTGCCGGCGCGGACGACCCGCATGACCGGGTCGCTGGCCATCTGGCCTTTCATGGCGGCGAACATGTAATAAGTATCCGGCAAAAGCAGTCCATCGTCCGTGCCCTCGGCGCCGACCACCCCACTCTGGAAAAGCCCGTAGGTTGTGGCGCCATGGTCGTCCACCATCATGACCTGGGCACCGGCGGCGGGCTTGCCTTCAGCATCGACGACACGGATGTGGAAGCTGGCCAGCCGAACCAACTCGATTGGGACCTCTTCGACCGGAGCCTTTGGATCCCAACTTGACGCACGGGGTTGGTAGTAGCCGCCTAAATCGGCTCTGAAGCGCACGGGTCTATCCACGTCCGCCGGCACCGATAAGCGGGCGACTCCGGTGGAATCGGTTTCGATGGCTTCATCGGAAAGGGAAGAAGAAAGTTCGGGTTTACCGAGCTTGGCGATGAAATGTGGGCTTACTTTGACGCCGGCCAGCGGACGCGCTTTACCGTCAACTACCTTCACGGTGACCGACCGCATTCCGTTCAAGATGAAATGAACCGGCCCGACGTAGCCTGCGGCAAGGCCGGATGGATCGGCGCGACCGAGGTTGTTACTTGAGAACAGAACATAGTCGAGGCCCGTGTCGTTTTTTCGCGCCAAAATGAAAGTGGGGGATTGGCCTGAGGGTAGACGGAGAGTCGCTTTGCCGTCGACATCAGATGTGGTCTGCGATTTATCGAGTCCCGCGACGATCTTTGCGCCGGCGACGGGACGATTCGCGGCATCGGTTACGGTGATCGGGAATTCGGCAGCGGGCTTGAGGGTGAGTTGAATGTTTTCGAAATCCGCCTGCGTGAACGAACGTCGCGGCGCCAGGACGACCCTCGCTTGCATTTTACCATCGCGCGATTCGGCGCGGAGAACCAAACGCACCTGCTTTCGCGGCTCGATCATGATGACGAAGCGGCCGTCGGCATCGGCTGAGGCTGTGTGCCTTGCGGGGTAGGGGCTGGTGGGCGGAATGGTGATCCGCGCGCCGGGGACGCCATGACCCGATTCATCAACCACTCGCCCGGCGACGAAGCGCAGCAGCTTGTCGTCCGAGCCAGCAGGTTGGGTTGAAGGCGTGGAAGCGTCGGGGTTTGTTTTCGCTGTGGGTTTGTCGGCGGGTGGTTCCAATGCCCGAAGCGGGCTCAATGAGCAGGCGAGTGTGAGTAGAACGGCGGCGAGAACTGACAGTAGTAGTGAGAGCCGCTTTGAAAGGGGCATGCGTCGTCGGGCCGGATCGAGCGCTGCCTGGACGCGGATTTGCAGCCCGTTTCGGCTGGCCATCGCGACGCCGAGCCGCTCGATCGTGCGTGCGGCTTTGAGTTCGCCGGCCGTGGGTTGTTTTCTCAGCGGCGGCCTGGACAGCTCGACCGTGGTCGGAATCACCGGCGAAATCACCGGCGCACCTGCGCACAGCTTTACCATCGGCTTCGCCGCCGAAGGTTATGACGAGATGGAATACGCGCGCACCGCGGCCCGTCATTTCGGCGCACGACATGAAGCCTATTACGTCACACCGGAAGACGTGCGCAA
>DAIRGS010000444.1:0-4169 GCA_036794395.1 Tepidisphaeraceae bacterium
CCCCGTTTCGATCTCGTTCCGAGGAAAAAATGATTTGAATTCGTGTGTGCGAGAGTTTTCAGTAAACGGGGCACGCGATCCTAAGCCAACACGTGCGGCAATGTGTGAAATTGCGCGATGAGTGTGTGGCCCAACTAAACGGGCGGATCGAAGCAACGAGAATGACGCAGTGGCATGATGACACGGAACAGTCACAATAGTCGGATGGTCAAACCATTTGTTTCAGCGCAAATGTCGATGACGCCGATGAGTTCTGTCAAGCGCGTGTTCCGACGAAAAGCATGCTATGATTGCGTTACTGCTGGAGGACAAGATGTTTCAGCGAAGCATAGAACAACAGATCGCGCTGAACCGATCGCGCACGCCGAGCCAACGCCTCGAATCGCTTTGCGATTTGCTGGACTTCGCTCGATCGATAGCTCCTGTTGGAGTCAAGGCCGAGCAGCGTCGGCAGCGTGCGGAATCAGCGCGGCAATTCAACCGGGAGCAATGGCGTGTCCGATGCAGACAATTCCTTGCCACCCAGCGGGCAAACCCTGAAACGGGCGCTTAGATCGCTGGTCGAAACGCTCGATGCATGCTCCGTTCGTTACGCGATCATCGGTGGGATCGCGACAATTCAACACGGACGCGTGCGTACGACCGCCGACATTGATGTGCTTTTGACCGTCCCTCAGCTCGCCATGCCCACGTTATTCAGCTCGCTGCACGACATGGGCTTTGTAATCGATTTGAAACGCAACATCGTGGAGTTTCGGGACGACGGGTTGACCACGGTTCGCTTCGGAGATGTGCTGGTCGATATGATGCGTCCTGTGCTGCCGGTCTACTCGCATGTGCTCGATCGAGCCGTTCCTACAGAAATCCTGGGGCAAACCGTCCGAATCAGCGCCGTTGAGGGATTAATAGTCATGAAGCTGATCGCATTCAGGCCGCAGGACGAGGCGGATGTTAAAGATTTGCGAGGTTAAAGTTATGTGCGAAGCCTTATGGGTCAGTTATGCACAGTGACACTGGTTCAGTTTGATTTTGTGACCGCCATTCCGCACTCCGGACAGACGCCGCTGGTGTTGCCGGTGAGTAAGTACCCGCACGATTTACACCGCCCCAGGCACCGCAGACACTTTTTGTAAACGACATAGCGTCGTACCCAAATCAATGGAAGAATAGCAAACAGTGTGGCGACAAACCAAAGTGGCACGGAGGAGACCTGGTCATCGCTAAATATCGCTCCCTGAATGCCCGGTGTTGAAACCCCAACCTTGTCATGGCTCCTGCCGAAACCGGCGAAACCGGATTCTGGACTAAACTTCGGGGGCGGCGTGATGATGCGATGTGGAACCTGATCGGCAGTAAACGCCAACGTAGACTCCGCATCGTCGCTGTACTGCGCGAACGCGAACTTGCTCATTTCCCATATGATGAGGCCACTGGAAAGACACACTGTGCGATGATGTGATTCAACCTTCGAAATCCTCTGGCCTGTTTCCCAAACTTCCGCAACGCGAAAGCTCCACGCAGTTACCGCTAACGTCGCCACACACAGCAGCACGGACAGGGCAGTCGCGAAGATAAAGGGACGGCGGCGCACTTGTCCCATCTTAGGACAAAGCAAGTTGACGTGGTTGCAGCGCGGGCCGGGGTGGCGACTATATAGGGTGAGATGGCGGTATCCGATAGAACGGGTCAAATTGGGCGATTGATGGGGTGGGTGGGGGGTTGCTGCGCGCTGGGTGTGGTGTTGGGGCTGTGCGACGGGGCGTGGGGACAGGCGACGCATTCGGGGCCGCCTACGGTTGACGAGGCTCGGAAGAGTCTTTGGTCGGTGCAGCCGGTGAGGAGTCCGGATGTTCCGAAGGTGAAGTATGTGGGTTGGGTTCGGGGGCCGATTGATTCATTTGTACTAGAGAGGCTGGAGGAGAAGGGGCTGAAACCGGCACCGGGGGCGGGGAAGGTTGCGCTGATCCGGCGGGCGACGTATGACCTGACGGGGCTGCCGCCGACGCCGGATGAGGTGAAGTCGTTTGTCGGGGATGCTTCTCCCGATGCTTATGAGAAAGTGATCGACCGGCTGCTGGGCAGCCCGCATTACGGGGAGAAGTGGGGCCGGCACTGGCTGGATCTGGTGCGGTACGCCGAGAGCAACAGTTATGAACGGGACAATGCCAAACCGAACGTGTGGCGGTATCGGGATTATGTGATTCGGTCGTTGAATGAAGATAAGCCTTACGATGAGTTCGTGAAGGAGCAGTTGGCGGGGGACGAGATGCCGGACGCGGCATCCAAGCCGGATCGGGTGATTGCGACGGGGTTTTACCGGCTGGGAATCTGGGACGATGAGCCGAGCGATAAGCTTCAGGCGCGCTACGAGATGCTGGATGACATCGTGACGACGACGGGTCAGGTGTTCCTGGGTCTGACGGTGGATTGTGCGCGATGCCACAACCACAAGATCGATCCCATTCCGCAGACGGACTATTACCGGCTACTGGCGTTTTTTCAGAATATCCGGGATTACCGCAATGGGGGGCCGGGCGATGAGGCGCCGATTTTGTCGGATCCGAAGGATCGGGAGTCGTTTGAGCGGCGAACCGCGGAGCGCGAACTGCGGCGGAAGGAAGTCGCCGAGCTTCTTACACAAGCCGAGACGGATTTCCGGCAGATTCTTCAAGGGGAAAAAGGACCGACAACGGTTCCCTCTTCGGCAGTTGATCTACAGAGGTTGTTGAGAACCGATGGCCGGCGGGTTCTGGGGGCCGAGCGGTATGCGAAGTATCTGGAATTGCGGCGCGAGCGTGATCGGCTGGCGACGCCGGACAAGGGAACGGAATACGCACTGGCGGTTACCGAGAACGGATCGACTGCGCCCGAGTCGTATGTGTGTTTGCGGGGGAATGCGAATGTGCGCGGGGCGACGGTACAACCCGGATTCCCCGAAGTGTTGGGAGGAGTTGGGGACGCGGTGGTTCCCAAGCCGGTGGCGGGGGCCAAGACCAGCGGACGGCGGACGGTGCTGGCGAACTGGATTGCCTCAATTCAGAACGTGATGTTTGCGCGGGTGATGGCCAATCGGATCTGGCAGTACCACTTTGGGAAGGGGATCGTCCGGTCGCCGAACAATTTCGGGGTGCAGGGGGATAAGCCGTCGCATCCGGAGCTATTAGATTGGCTGGCGACGGAGTTCGAGCGGCAGGGTTATCACTTCAAGGCGATGCATAAGCTGATCATGACCAGCAGCGCGTATCGCATGTCGTGCCGGGCGGATGAGAAGGCGCTGGCGGCCGATCCGCGGAATGAATTGCTGTGGCGATTTGATATTCGAAGACTCACTTCGGAGGAAATTCGCGATTCGATCCTGGCGGTGAACGGGACGCTGAACCTGACGATGTTTGGGCCGAGCGTGTATCCGAAGATTCCGCGGGAGGTTCTGGCGGGGCAGTCGAAGCCGGGTAATGGATGGACGACGAGCAACGCCAAGGACTCGGCCCGGCGGAGTGTTTATGTGCACGTGAAACGGTCGCTGCGCGTGCCGCTGCTGGAGAATTTCGATTCGGCCGAGCCGGATCGAACCTGCCCGGTGCGGTTTGTGACGGTGCAGCCAACGCAGGCGCTGGGGATGATCAATGGATCGTTCGCACAGGAAGAGGCGGCGAAGCTGGCGGCTCGGTTGAAGAAGGAAGCAGGGACGGATCGGGCGAGCCAGGTGAAATTGGCTTGGCGGCTGGTCGCGTCGCGGGAGGCCAGCGCGAGCGAGGTGTCTAAGTCGTTGGGATTGATGGAATCGCTTGAGAAGCAGGATGGAGCATCAGCCGAGGCGGCGATGAATGGGTTTTGTTTGATGATGCTGAATTTGAATGAGTTTGTTTATGTGGATTGAAGGGGCGTTTGTAGTGACACGGGCTTCCAGCCCGTGCGGATGATGTAATGAATGGACATCTGAAAGAGTAAGGTTGGTTTTCGCAGATCGCTGCTCGCACGGGCTGGAAGCCCGTGTCACGAATATGGTCGTTCGCGGCGCGGAGTTGAATATGAGTATTGATCGAATTGAGCACGGCAAATCGTTCTGCGGGCGCACGCGGCGGGAGTTTCTCTGGCAGGCGGGGGCGGGGTTTACGGGGATTGCGCTGGCGGGGTTGTTGGATGGGGATGGGTTTTTTGGGCGCAAGGCG
>DAIRGS010000138.1:0-11662 GCA_036794395.1 Tepidisphaeraceae bacterium
CCTGAAAAAATGCGCTCGGCGGGAGCCTCGCACTCCCAGAGACGGCACATGCGATTGCCCTGTGGAGAAGGGATGCTTGAAACATAAAGACGTGAAACGTGTCGGGCGGCATTTCACCTTTGATGACATGGCAGTTGTCTGTGCTGGCGATTGGGGGGCGGGTGAGGGAGGATGATTCAGCAATGAAAATCTACACGAAAACCGGGGATGACGGCAGCACGGGATTGGTTGGCGGAAGCCGGGTGAGCAAGGGCGATCCGCAGATTGAATGTTACGGGACAGTGGATGAATTAAATGCAGCGATAGGCTTGGCGGCGGTAGTAGTCGCGGGCGCGGAACTGCTTAAAGAGCTAAGGCGAATTCAGGCGGACCTGTTCACGATTGGATCGCATCTGGCAACGCCCCCGGACAGTCCGACTCGGGCATCGTTGCCAAAGCTTGAGGGTTCGATGGTTGATCGGCTCGAGCAACGGATCGACGCGACAACCGCGCAGTTGCCCCCTCTCAAGCACTTCATTCTTCCAGGTGGTAGCGAATTAGCGGCCCGCCTACATCTGGCCCGCACTATTTGCCGGCGCGCTGAAAGGCTGGTGGTGGCGATGCCGTATTCGAGCTACGCATTGCCCATCGTGGTGACATATCTCAATCGGCTGAGCGACTGGTTGTTCACAGAGGCCCGGCTGGCCAATCAGGCCGCGGGAGTGGCGGACGTTATCTGGTTGGGAAAGTCTTAGGACGATCGACTATCGAGCGGCAACCACGGCCTGCGTGGTGGGTGCCTGGGGGCCGCGGATATCCGCGTGCAAGGTGCGATCCCACAATTTGTCGGTCCACGGAAAATAGACGCCAAAGGCAAGTGTTCCAATGACCGAGATTGCCACGCCGGCGAGAATCGGCCAGGGCCTCGGATTGGATTCCGGCTCGGGTTGAGTTGCGCCGGCAAAAGGCGTGGGCTCGGGGCGAAGGAACATCGTGGCGATGATCTTGAGGTAGTAAGCCGCGGAAATAGCGGCGTTGATCACGAGCAACACGACGAGCCAGGTCATCCGGCTGCTGATTTCGCTGTTAGCACTCGCGGCTTGGAGGGCAGGCTTGATCAGAAAGAACTTGCCGAAGAAACCGATCGTCAGCGGCAACCCTGTCAGGCTCCAACAGCAGATCGCCATCGCGATCCCAAGGCCGGGATGCTTGCGGCCCTGGCCGGCGAGATCTTCGAAAGTCTCGGCCGAGGTGCCTGACGAGGTCAGGCGGTTGGGCTGATCGGGGGATAGGGATACGAACGTGCTGACGTGCGTATCTCGACTGGGCAGCAGCATCAGAATGCCGAATGCCCCGCTGTTCATGATCGCGTATGACGCAAGATAGAACAGCACGCCGGCCAGCGCCGCGCGTTGAACTTCAGGCTGACCGGTCGCGGTCACCAGGGCCGTAACACCGACCAGCATATATCCGCTGTGGGCAATCGAGCTGTAGGCCAATACGCGTTTGACGTTGTGCTGGAGCAGGCCCAGGACATTGCCGACGAACATGGTCAGGACCGCGATCACCCAAAGGAATTTGGCGATTTCATCCGGCAGGATCCAGTGCACCTCGCCGACCTGGCTGACATAGAACAGCACCTTGATGATGGCGACAAACCCGGTCGTCTTGGGAACGAAGGCGAGAAATGCGGTAACGGGTGTCGCCGCTCCCTGATAAACATCGCCAGCGTATGCGTGAAGGGGAACTGCGGCGATCTTAAAGCCGAGACCAATCAGCAGCACGACTACGCCGAGCAACTGCCATTCGTGACCCGGGAAATTGAGCTGAATTGCCTTACCGATTAGATCGAGATTTGTTTGGCCCGTCGTGCCATAGATGTAGCTGAAGCCGAACAGCATGACCGCCGCGGCCATCGCGCCCAGGAAGAAGTATTTAACCCCCGCTTCCTGCGCAACAGGCAGCGGCCGGGAAATCGAAACCATGATGTAGGTCGGGATACTGGCCAGCTCGATCCCCATGAACAGCAAAATGATGTCGTTGGCGGATGCGACAAAGAAGATGCCCGCAATGGACAGCATCATCAGCCCGAAAAACTCACCGGCCTCATGGCCAAACTGGAGGGCCGGGTTGCCCGTCGCATCACTATTGGTCGGCCAGGCGAGAAGCACCAGCAGGATGCCGGCCCCGGCGGAAATCAGCTTGATGTAATCCTGGAACTTATAAACGAGGATCGAATCGGTAACGGCTTTGACCTCGCTCGATCGGGTGCCCCACATTTCGATAACGAAGATGGCAATCAACGAGCCCAGTGCCAGGATCGGCGAGATGCGTCGAGCGGCGGGCGTCTTGGCCGTGCCGAATAACAACAGGACGCAGCCCACGATCACGAGCAGGCTTTCAGGCCACATGTTGACGAAAATCGAACTCATAGCGCTGGCTTCTCAATTCTGCGTGGCACGGGCCACGACCTGCTTCTGACTGGCATCATTGCCGGCGGACGGGCTCGGGTTGTTTATGAGTGGCATACGAATCGCCTGAATCGGGCCAAGCATGCGATCGGTCACCAGGCCGGGCTTTACGCCCAACACGACAATGGCGAGCGCAATCGGCGTGAGCAGCGCGATTTCCCAACGGTTGATGTCGCCGGGGTGCGGCGGCGGCGCGTGCCTTTCGTAGGCCAATACGTTTGATCCTGCATGCTCCTCGGAGGCGTGCCCATGAGCCTCCACAGTGGGAACCTTCAACGGCCCAAACATGACACGAGCCGTCATGTGCAACATGTAGACGGCGCCCAGGATGATCCCGAGTGCGGCAAACATCCCGAACGCAGGGCCAAGATAAGGCGACGTGAACGCGCCCAGGATCGTTAGAAACTCGCTCCAGAATCCGTTAAGGCCTGGCAGCCCAATGCTCGCCATCACAAAGAAGACGAAGAAGAAACCCAGGATCGGCATTCGACGGGTGAGGCCGGACAGCTCGTTGATATCGCGCGTGTGATAGCGGTCGTAAATCATCCCAATCACGAGGAACATCGCACCAGTCGAGAGACCGTGATTGATCATGTAGAGGACCGAACCCTGCATGCCAATGTCATTGAGCGCGAAAAGCCCGAGCACGCAAAAGCCCAGGTGAGAGACCGAACTGTAAGCCACCAGCTTTTTAATATCAGGCTGCACCCACGCCACCAGTGCCGCGTAGATGACGCCGATGACGCAGAAGACGCCAACCACCTGGACCAGCCCCGGAAATGCCAGGCCTGCGCTGCTGAGCAGCCCGATCGGAACGGCCAGGCGGAACAGGCCATATGTACCGAGCTTGAGCATCACGCCCGCGAGGATGACTGAGCCGGCCGTGGGCGCTTCGGTATGTGCCAGCGGCAACCACGTGTGCACCGGGAAGAGCGGTACCTTCACCGCAAAGCCAGCCAGGAAGCCAAGGAGAACCCACCACCGCTCGGTCTGCGACAGATTCTGCTGAGCGAAGGTTACCGCCCCGATTCGCAGGTGCCCGTCGGCATCGATCGTGTCGAAGATCGCAAATGTGCCGGCGTGTACTCCAACATAAATAGCCGCGGCCAGCGTGAAGACGGAGCCGGTAAAGGTAAATAGAAAGAACTTGGCGGCGGCGTATCGCCGCTGCGGGCCGCCCCAAATGCCGATGATGAAAAACATCGGAACGAGTGTCAGTTCGAAGAAAACATAGAACAGCAGAACATCACCCGCAACGAACACGCCCAGCATGGTGAGCAGCAGCGCATTCATCCAGGCGTAATACTCGCGCTCGCGATCTCGAATACTGTCAAAGCTGAAAGCGATGGCGAGCGGCGTGAGGAATGTCGTCAGGATGGCCAGCCAAAGGCTGACCGCATCAAGGCGGAGATGGAGCCCAAAACCCAGCGACTGGATCTCGTACCCCACCGGGAAAAACTCGAGTGAGGCTCCGTGATAAAACTGGAACCCCAGCACCACCGAGACCGCGAAAGTGATGACGCTGATCATTAACGCCCAATGACGGGCGTGCGGGCCGTTATGAATAAACGCGCCAACCACTGCGCCAAGCAGCGGCACGATCAGGAGCATGGGGAGAAGATAGTTGTTCGCTTCGGGCATCTCTTTAATTCAATTCAGGTCATTTAGCACAGAGACCACAGAGGACACAGAGAGCACAGAGAAGAAAAAACGAGCTAGTGGGCGATTCGCTTGATTCCGTCGGTTAAACATCGGACGTTAAAATTAATCAGCAGGGCTAATCTCAGGCCAGTGGCGCGCAGATAAGAGACAGTTTGAGCTGTGTGGATTGAGGCAAAAGATTCAACAGTTTTGATCTCCACAATTACTTTCGACTCCACAAGGAAATCCATTTTTCCTTGTCCAACCAGAACACCTTTGTAAAGCACGTTGACCCGACACTGCGCCTCGAAAAATATGTGCCGGGCCTTGAATTCTATCTCCAGGGCCTTTCCATAAACGGACTCGGGAAATCCCGGGCCCAACGTGCGATGCACCTCGATTGCCGCTCCAAGTATCGCATTAGTAATGCGATTCAAATCCGGATTCGGCTCCATCTCCTCGTCGACCAAAATGTCTGATTCGCTCATCACATCCAGCCTTCAGTTTTCTTCGCCTTTCCTCTGTGTTCTCTGTGTTCTCTGTGGCCTCTGTGCTTCAATTCCGCCCTATTGGTAGAGGAACATCAACAGCAGGATAATCATCACACCAAACAGCATCGTGGTTGCGTATCCCTGAAGGTAGCCGCGCTGAACGGTGAGCTTGAGGGTGAAACCCGACAGTTGGGGAATCCAGCCCATGAGATTGACGATGCCGTCCACGATGTACTTGTCGATAGCGAATAGAATACTGCCGAGGAATCGCAACGGCTCGATAACGTAGGCCTGATAGAGCTCATCAACGTAGTACTTGTTTTCGATCAGCTCGGCCACGGATGGCATCGACGCCGCCAGTCGATCCGCAAGGCCGCGATTTGCAAGATGCAGAACATACGCGAGCGCGATGCCGGCGAGCGCAATCGCCCCACCCAACACCAAACCAAACCAGGGTGATTCAGGTTGCTCGCCGGCGGCTTCAAGCCCGAATCGGGCAGCCTGCACGGTTTCACTCATCGCGCGCGCCGCTACATCATGGCCCAACACAAACGAGGGGCTTTGCGCCAGAAACCCGCCAAGGCTGTGTACCCGTTCTGGAAAGTTCAACACACCGGCAAACAACGCCCCAAACGCCAGCACAACCAGCGGGACGATCATCAACGCCGGCTCATGATTGTGGTGACTGTGATCACCATGCCCATGAGCATCGTGACCGTGACCGGCCGGCTGATGATGGGTCTGTCCTATGTCCACTCCAGTCGACGGTGCGGTATGTGTGATGACCGCCGAGTGGCTGGCCGTCGCATCCTCATGAGCCTCATGGCCATGACCGTCGGCCGGTGCAGGCGCTTCGGGCACGACTAGCGGGCCTTCAAATACCCGGAAGTACAGCCGGAAGGTGTAATAGGCAGTCATGAAAGCCGTGACGAGAAGAATGATGCCGATTGGGAGCGATTGATGAAGTGCCGCTCCGACGATGTCGTCTTTCGAGAAGAATCCGCTGGTGAGCGGGAAACCCGCCAGCGCCAGGCAACCGATCAGCATCAGAATTCGCGTCTTGGGCAGAACGCGTTTCAGACCGCTCATTTTCCGCATGTCCAGTTCACCGGCCATCGCGTGCATGACGACGCCGGACGACAGGAACAAAAGGGCCTTGAAGAACGCGTGCGTGATCAGGTGGAACACGCCGGCGACCGGAGCGAGCACGCCCACGCCGACGAACATGTAACCAAGCTGGCTAACCGTTGAATATGCGAAGACTTTCTTCAGATCGAACTGCCGCAGCGCGATGCTGCCGGCAAAAATCGCCGTGAAGCAACCGATGCCGGCGATGGTCATCGTCGCGGCGCGGTTGCCATAGAACAGCGTGCAGCACCGGGCGATCATGTACACGCCCGCCGTCACCATGGTGGCGGCGTGAATGAGTGCGCTGACCGGCGTCGGTCCTTCCATTGCATCGGGAAGCCAGACATACAGCGGGAACTGCGCACTTTTACCGAACGCACCCAACATGAGGCAGAATGGCAGAGCCGTGAAAAGGGCCTGATGGGCCGCGTTTAAGTGCAAAAATGTGTCCGGGTCGGCTGCTTTGGTCAGCACCCCCGACACAGTATCCGCGCCGGCGCCAAAGAAGCTGACGGTGCCGAACAGCAGGAAGCAGATCATGATGCCGATGCCGAATCCAAAATCGCCGACTCGGTTGACGATGAAAGCTTTCTTGGCTGCTTCGCGAGCCGCCGGGCGCTCGTAGTAATAGCCGATCAACAGGTATGAGCAGAGGCCGACGCCTTCCCAACCGAGGTAGAGCATGATGAGGTTTTCACCCATCACCAGGATCGTCATCGAGAAGATAAACAACCCGAGGTAAGCAAAGAACCTGAAATACCCCTCTTCACCCTTCATGTAGCCGGCGGCGAACACGGTGATGAAGAAACCAATCCCGGTCACCACGCAGAGCATGACGGCCGTTAACGGATCGAAGAACGCGCCGGCATTCACGCCAAGGTATTCGTTCGTCCCCGCATTCTTCGGGTCACCAAAGCTTCCCCATTGATACCAGACGTTGGTGGTCGACAAAGTCCGATTTTCAACTTCGTGTATCGCCCCGGTTGAATTTGCCGCCGCCTCTTTCGCCTCTTCGGCTTTGCTCTCAAATGTATTGGTCAACCCGGTGTGCAGTTCTTTACCCGTGCCCCACTGCGCTAACATGCCGAACAGCAGCAGGAAGGACAGGATTGCGCTGCACCCCACGCCGATCCAGATCGGCCAATGCGAATTCTGCTTCAGCCATCGCGCCCCAAAAAAACCGGACACGCAGGCCCCGATGAGCGGCAGCAGCGGGATCAGATACGAGAATTTGACCGTAAACAGTGTGTCCATAAAACCAACGCAAGCCCCCCGCCGTCGAACTGTCAAAAAAACCGTAAAGCCCGCGACTTACCCGCGTAACTCCCGCCACGCATCGGCGTCCAGCGTGCTCTTTTGCCTGAACAGCAACACCACCAGCCCCAGCGCCAGCGACGCCTCGGCTGCCGCGATCACCAGCACAAAGATCACGAACGCCTGGCCGGCCAGATTGCCGTTGAACCATCCAAACGCGATCAGATTAATCGCCACGCCCTGAAACATCAGTTCCGTGCAGAGGAACATGACGATCAGGTTCCGGCGAGTCATGAAGCCAATCAAGCCGATCCCAAACATGATCGCGCCAACCGCCAGATAATGTTGAAGGGCAAGTTCGCTCATATCGTTCCAAGGGCTTCCATGATCAGGTTTCCGGATACGCCTTTTGATTGGGGTTATCCGTTCCATACACCGGGATACTGTGCGGATTGTCGTCCACCGGAGTGGCCGGGAACACGACTGTTTCAACTGGCCCGGCCGGGCCCGCATCGGTATGCAACACCCGCCGGCGGGCAATAACGATCGCTCCAACCATCGCGATGGTGAGCATCAGACCGGCAAGTTCAAGGCTGATCTGCTGATAGCCGAACAGGTAAACACCCAACTGCTGCGTGTTTCCTTCGAGCGCAGGTGCCCCGGCAGGCGGGTTAATTACCCCTATGTTTAACGGCCCGCCCGGTGTCAGGCCTTCGGGTCGATCGAAGATCACCAGCAGCAGCACGCCCATCAGCGCGAAACCAATCGCCGAGGCGATAAACGGGTCGCGGCTGCGATTATCGTAATCCACCATCTGCTGCGACGCCGAAGCCCCATCCGACGGTTGCACCGCCAGCATAATCACGAACACATATGTAATGAGAATGGCCCCGGCATAGATAATGACCAGAGCCGCGGCCATGAAATCGGCCCGAAGCAACACAAACAATCCCGAGGTCGCAAACACCGTCAGCACAAAATAAAGCGCCGAATACACCGGCCGGCGATGCGTCACCACCCGCACCGCGCCGAACAGCGAGATCGCAGCGAAGATCCAGAAGTACGCGGTATGAAGGCTTGTCTGATGGACCAGCGCCTCATGCCGCAGCACCAGCGCCATGAACATCAGCCCGGCCGCTCCAAGGATGGCCCCGCCCAGCTTGCGCCAGTTGGGGTGGTAGTGCGATGGCAGCAGCAGCACGGTTCCGATTCCCGCGATGACGCAGAGAACCAGCACCGCAAGCGAGTTCACAACCGGCTTGGCATCTGCCAGTGAAACCGAGATCCCGATAGTCGATGGATGGAAACCCAGCATCTTCCCTAAAGCGCACGCCGCGCGGTCCAGGCGAAGCCCGGGCCCACCGGCCTACGCGGCCCATGGCCCGCCCCGCCGCCATTGAAGGTGCGGAGTCTATGAGCGCCCGTTTTCCTTTGCAAGATCGTCGTGACGGATTTCACAAAGACGCTCAACCCCCTCGCCGGCTTCGCCTGGAACCATCCTCCGGCGCTCACCATGTCAATTCTTTTAGAAGCCGGTCCACAAGAATATCCATCGTCCAATCCTGCATGACGCGATCGTCCCTCAAATTCCGTAGCGACGCCGCCGCGTCGTTCAGTTTTCTCGGAATATCCCGGCGAACAACCTTGGCTTGCCTGGCGGCATGGGCCACATCGCTCGACACGCTCCGTTGTAATGTTCCCGCAATCAGCATTGTGCTCTCCCTTCAAAAAGTTCAGTCTGACGATCGGGAAAGAACAAAGGCCGGACCACCGAATACCGCAATGCGCTGTCCAATAAGATATGTCCCGAGACTTCGACAGGCGCAGTCGACTGACGATCCGGCAATGTTGTCCGCGACACCCCTGCGTCGCACCGACGCGATGACTCAAACGCCTCTCACATTTTGAGCAACCCCCAGCAATAAATTAAATTAACGTCCGTTCTTGGATGTGGTTTGACAGCGAAATCACTTGACGGTCGAGCATCCGGGCATCGGCCCAGTGCAAATAAGTGGAGTCTGGGGTGCCGACAAGCGTTTCCAACTCAGTTCCTCTCTCCGACGCGATTTCTCTTGCCGTGGCGGCTGATCGCGCAATCGAAGCAGGCCGATTCCGCGAAGCGGTCGATTTGTATCTCCAGGCGCTGACCCTTCATCCCGCGCAACCCGAATGGCATTACAAACTTGGCGTTGCCGCACATAACTCCGGGCTACGCGACCTCGCGGGCCAGCATTTTACCGAGGCCACAATTCTCGCCCCGCATCACCCTGCCCCCCACCAGGCGCTGGGAGACTGGTGCCGCAACGGCGGCGATATTTCCGGCGCATTGCAGCATACCGAACGTGCCGTGGCCATCGCGCCCAATGAACCTGAAGTGCTTGTCAGCCGGGCATGGGCCCTGGCGGCCGCGGGGCGCACTGCCGAAGCCTGGGCCCTCGTCGAACAGCTCAACGCAACCGGCTACTGTCCGCCCAAACTCGCCGGCCTGTGCGGGCAGATTGCCGCTTCGGTCAATAAAGAACAGTCCGCCCTCAACGTTCTTACAAACGTCTCGGCCTGTTCAACGCTCTCACCGTCGGATCGCCGGCAGGTTCACTTTGCCGCGGCCAAGATATTCGATCGATTGGGCCGATATGACGAAGCATTCACCCACGCGACTGCCGCCCACGAGTCCAACCGGCGACCTTACAATCCCGCCCTCATGCGCAATCTGGTGGATCGTCGGATCCAGTACTATACACCGCGGAAGTTGCACGACCTCCCACGCGCTTCCCATGGTAGCCGGCGTCCGATTTTCATCCTGGGCATGCCCCGCGCCGGCACTACGCTCGTCGAGCAAATCCTCGCGAGCCACCCGCAGGTTTACGGGGCCGGCGAATTGCCGCTCATCAGCGAGTTGGCCCTGTCCATGGCCGCCTCGGATCCGGGCTCATCCTTCGACTTTCCCGAGTGCCTCGATTCCCTTCCCCTCCGCGGTGCCAATCAACAAGCGGAAAAATTCCTCACCCACATCGCTTCGCTCAACTCAACCGCCCGTTTCGTCATCGACAAGATGCCCGAGAACTTTCTGTTCATGGGCTTCATCGCGACCATGTTTCCGGACTGTCACGTCATCCATTGCGTGCGCGATCCGCTGGATACCTGCCTGTCGTGTTACATGACCGACTTCACGCACGGCCATGAATTTGCCCAGGATCTGGATCATTTGGGCGACTACTACGTGCAATATCGCCGGCTGATGGCGCATTGGCACGATGTGTTGCACTACCCGATGATCGAAGTGCGGTATGAAGATGTTGTGTTTGATCTGGAAGCCCAGGCCCGCCGGCTCCTTGAGCAACTGGATCTGCCCTGGGACCCGCACTGCCTCGAATTCCACAAGAACCCCCGCTACGTCACCACCGCCAGCCTGCACCAGGTGCGGCGTCCGATATACAGCGAATCGGTTGGCCGGTGGCAGCACTATGAAATGCACCTGTCGAAGCTGAAGGCATCGCTTCAGCTTGACACGACGCAAGTCCCAACGCTGACGTTCCCGTCGCATGCCGCCCATTCACGCGGGAACGAAGAACCGATCGCGTCCGAACGATCGATTTAAACTGTCCCCGGTGGGAACGGCGTGCGGATCTGGCGGGCGACCTCTTCAACAAGCTCACGACCGTTTGCCCCCATCGTGTTTCGCATCGTTCTCAGGAACTCCAGCGTGCGACCAGCCGCGTCTTCCCAACCCCAGACGCAGTGATCAAACTCGCAGTAGGCAATTTTCGGAATCGGCCCTCCGCGATAAATCAAAGTGCATTGCTTGAACGTGCACTGAGTGTACGTGTTGCCATCCACATGCTCTGTCGCGCCGTTGTATTCACGACCCACATAGTCCGCCATCGCAGTCTCCAAACCGTTTGCACAAACCCTCAAAACCCGCGGGACTCAAGTCCTCGCCTCGCCAACTATACACGCTCCGCGGCCAGAGCCCAGCCCTTGGACCATTGATGGGTTCGCAATATCAATGTTGAGGCGCGGCCGTCGGCGCAGAGGACCGCCACGCAACCAGGTTTCGCGCAACCTGCTCGCAGGTCGATGGCAGATACCCCGCAATTCCCCACGTGTTGGTTCCGAGCAACCCGCTGGTCACGTCGATCGGGGTAAAGATCACATATCCCTCCCCCACCTGCGCCATCTCCAACGAAGGTGGCTTGGTCAGCGTATTCAACGCGAACGACCTGAGCTTGAGATTCACGTGCGCCATCAAAACATGATCGGCGGGCACCGGGGCCAGCCGTGCTCCGGGAAACGCGCGAGGCATGAGATCCTGCTGAACGCTATTCGCAAATCCAGGCTGCCCACCCGTGGAATCAATGAAGACCACGCCGCCCGCTCGCACATATCGTCCCAGTGCCATGCACTGGGCATCGGAAAAGGGGTTGGCCTGCGTTCCGGTCAAAAGCGCCAGCGGCGCGGTATCAGGGGCGAGGTTTTCCAGCGGCGTTTGTTGAATGTCCAGCGAAACACCCGACTCGTTTTGAAGAATCTTTGACAGCCGCGGCCAGGCGTAAGGTTCAGGGTTCCAATTGCCGGCATAGCTAAGGCGGGCGATCCGAATCTTTTGTGCGGGTTCTCCGGCCGGTTCCGGAACACATGGATTTGCAACTCGATTTCGCAGCTCCTTTTTTCCCGAGGCATAGGCAAAGATGTTAATGC
>DAIRGS010000138.1:11672-18361 GCA_036794395.1 Tepidisphaeraceae bacterium
TTGCGTGACTTTCCGCTGCCGCTGCCACGCCGCCGAGAGATCGACAGGAGAATGCACAATCAATAACCGGCTTCCATTGCTCACCCCCAAAAGCCCCGGCGGCGCCGTGATCGGATAGTTAATCGAAAACAACAGATGCTTGGGCGGAAGGCGTTCGAGCTTGTAGGCCGGACAGATTTTTTCCGCCAACGTCGGCACCCACCGGTTGAACGCATCCGATGCGCCATCCGCCTGGGTCAGAATCAATCCACCGGCCTCAACGAAACTGCGAAGCTTTTCGTAATGGGCCTCGGTGAACTGGGGTGCCTGATTGCTGGCGATAAACAAAACCGGCGAATCAAACCAGTCCTGCCACGGCCGATCGACGCTCACCACCTGCCAGTTCACCGGATGCTCAAGCTCGTGCGACGCAAAATGCGCCAGATTTGCCAGATCACGCGGCCGATTCGCCCAAAACTTTTCAAACCGCAATTTATCCATCATCACCGGATGACGCCCACGCCCCAGAAACAACAGGACGTAGGAAGTGGCGATCATCGTGTCATCCGACAGGGAATACTTGCCGTACGCTCCATCAGGCCATTGGGCTTTCATCGCCTTGTCAGCCAGCTCGCGGTACCAGTCATGTGTCCCGAAAAACTTCAGCCCGCTTGCCAGGCCCACCCGTTCCAGGGAATACAGGTCGTAGCCAAGATAAAACGAGTTCTCGTTGGGCGTATCGACGGCATGATCGGCCGCCTCAAGCCACCGCAGACCCCGTCCGATTTGATCCGGGAACGGATCGCGCTGCACTTCGCCACGGAATTTCGGCACCTCAAGGTAGTCGTACGTCACCATCAGAGAGGACAGTCCGCCGCACGTCATCGCCAATGTGGTCTGGGGCGTGTAATTGCTGTACGGCCATTGCCCATCCGACTTCTGACACGTCTTCCAATGCCGATCCACCGCTTCCCAGTATTTGATCGGAACCTCAACTCCGACCTCCGCCCCCGCCCATACCCCCAGCAGCCCATATTGCGAATTGGAATTATCCCACGGCAGATCGAGCAGCGATTGATAGGTGTACGAGCCTTCCTTCTGCCCCATCACCAGCCATTTTACATCTGCCTCCAGAACCTTCCGATCCTCCGGCCGATCATAAACCGCCAGCGCCGCGGCACGGAGGCTGTGAGCGTAAGTCATCGGCGTTTCCCGCTCCGCCGACGGCGCATCGAGATTGTGCGCCTTCATGGCCGCGATCATCGGGGGCATCAGCGTGCCATGAATGCTCAAACGATCGTCATCTAGCGATTGCCCCGCCTGAAGCAACGCATAAACGCACAGCGCGTGTAGACCCGCCCGGCGAACCTCGCTCCCACCCAATCCGGGTGCCAATTCCGCTCCGCGAAAATTCGACAGGATCAAATCCACCGCAAGCTGCATCGAATGACCGATGCGCGAATCCAGGTCTTCCGATGCCGGCTTTGACTGTGCAAAAACCGGCGGCACTTGGGGCCTCGCTGGGGCGATCCCTGCCTGTGGTGCGGGATAAACCGCCGGCCGAGTTTGCGGCTCGGGTAGTGACCGTTGAGGCTCTGGAACTGACTTGGCCTCGTACGGCGACACGTTTGTCGGAGTGGTCGCCGGCGCAACTGCCGCTTGCGATGCTTCGGTCTGAGTGGCATCGGGTTCCACGCTCTTTAAAGCCGGTGGGTCGCTTGAAATCAACAACCGATAAATCCGCTCCTGATCGGCACGAGCCGTATTAAATAGTTCGCGCACGCGCGGGTCGGCAGAGTTGGAGCCTGTGGAAGTCGCCAGTAGTTTCCCGTAGGCCGCGTGAGCCTCGGCAAGCTGTCCGCTCAGGGCCAGCTCCTCTGCTTTGGACTTCATCGATGACAGCCGGACGTATTCACCATCCTTCGCCGGCGCAGCCTCAGCCGCCGAAACGGGTAAAGACTTTCGCGCCGCAAGCACCGCCAGCGTCGCGACCAGCCCAATCGCGATCACGCCGCACGCGACCAAAGCAATCACCGGCCCACGCGAGGGCGCCGATTTCACTTTCCTGACGGCGCGTCGAGGCGCCGACACTTCGCTCGACGAGACAATCGATTGGAGCGACGACACCGCATCTTCAGTTTGCCCGCCCCACGGCGCTTCGGCCGGCGGACTGTCCAGCGTGATGTGCGATCCGCAAGCCGGGCATAAAAACGAAGGCGTCGGAGCCGCAAGCTCCAGCACTTTCCCACACTGCGGACATTGAACTCGCACGCTTGGCATCTTCTTATTGGTGCTCCGCCCACTCGATCAGGTTTTTCAAAAATGCCTGGGCCGACGCCGGCTGATATCCGTCAATACCCCATGTATTTGTCCCCAACAGCGCATTAGTCAGATCAAGTGGACTAAAAACAACATAGCCTTTCCCAAACGAAAGCAGTTGGATCCGTGGCGCCGCGTTTCCGGGCCGGGCGACACTGAAAGGCCTGAGGCGCATGGGCATAGCCAGGCTCGGCGGCAACGGCGCCGCCTTGGCGCCGGCAAACGCGACGGGAATCAGTTTGTCTCGCACGCTGAGTTTGAAATCGTTATCACCCCCGCAGGCATCTATGAGCAGCACCCCGCCTGCCTTCACATAGGCCGCCAGCGATTCGCATTCAGCCGGGCTAAAATTCCGCGCGCCGGTGCCGGTTAGCGTGGCAATCGGTGCGATATCGGTTGGGATTTTTCCCAGCGGGGCCGATACCAGCGTGAGCGCTTCGCCGGTTTCCACGTGCAGCCATCGTGAAAAACGCCCCCACGCCGCGGGCTCCGGGTTCCAGTTGCCGTCGTAGCGAAGGCGCGCCACGCGCGTCAGCCGTGTGGGTTGCTGAGCCGGTTCCTCGATGAAGGGCGAATCAATTCGATTTCTCAGATCGGGCTTCCCGGCCGCGTACAGAAACACATTGATCCCAAGCTGAAAATCCTGCAACCGCGTTTTATTAGCACGCATCTGCCAGGCCAGCGCGATGTCATTGGGCGAATGAACCAGCATCCACCGCACCCCGTTGCTCACTCCCATCAGCCGTCGGTGAGTCGGAAGCTTATACAAAAGCGAATAGATCGGGTCGGTGTCGGGAATCGGCTGGAAAGACCGGTCGGGGGCAATGCGCTTCGCCAGCTCATTCACCCATTGATCGAAGTTGCCCGAACTGGCATCGGCGTGGGTGAAGATCAAGCCGCCGGCCAACGCAAACTTCTGGAGCTCGGCATAATCCCGATCCGTTATATGCGGCGCCTGGTGGCTTGCAATGTAAACCACCGGCGAATCAAACCAGTCATTCCACGGATGATCGATCCCCACGACTTGCCAGTTGATCGGACGTTCAAGCTGCTTGCCGGCAAACTTGGCAAGGTTCGCCACATCACGCGGGCGGTTATCCCAATACCGGTCAAACTTCAGCTTGGTCATCAATATCGGATGCCGGCCGCGCGAAAGAAACAACAGCGTGTAAGCCGTATCCACCATCGTGTCGATCCCGTGATCTTCATGGCCCCATGCCCCATTGCTGAATTGCGACCGAACAATTCCCCGCGACAGCTCGCGATACCAATCGTGCTGGCCAAAATATTTGTCCCCGCTCGCAAGGCCCACGCGTTCAATGCCGAATAAATCGTAGCCAAGATAATGCGTGCCCGAGTTCGGGATATTGACCCCGTTATTCGCACGATCCAACCAGGCCAGCCCCTCATTCAACCCTTTTGAATAGACGTCGCGCCCGACCTGGCCCGGCAAACTCGGACGATCGAGATAATCGTGCGTAACCAGAAGCGATGCCACTCCGCCGCAGGTCATCGCGAACGAGCCGAGCGGATCGTTTCTTTTGTAGCTCCATTGACCATTGGCCAACTGGCAACCCAGCCAATGCTTCTCAACCGCCCGCCAATAATTTTCAGGTACTTCAACCCCCACTTCCGCCCCCGCCCACACCCCCAGTAATCCATACTGCGAATTGGAATTGTCCCAGGGAAATTGGAACCGCCAATCAATTGGGGGAATCGTATTGTCCCCACCCACGTGCCCATTCGGATCCGCCATCCCGCCCGGCATGGGGCTGCCTTTGTGATTGGGGATTTTCGGACCGATGGAATTGCCGTCAACTGGATTCCGTCCCGGAGGCGACACTTTGGAAAATGGAATTGGCACCGTAATCAGGTACTGCCCTTTGTAATTCCCCGGCAAATTGATTGCCGGCGGCGGTGTCGGTGCATTCAGTTTCAGACCGCCCCCAGATCGCCCCGGCGGGGATGGCGACGCCGGCCCCCACAAACCACCCGGAATCTGCGGGCTCGAAGGCGGCGCAACACTGATCGGCCCCATCGGCGGAGGGCCATACGGCCCCATCAACCCGGGCTCGGGAGATCCTCCCCCAAAATCTTGCGCCAGAATCATCGACGCATTCACATCATCGCCCAGTAACTGCCCGGCCAACATATTTCCAGACGTTCCCGACCTCTCCCCCGGAACCTCAGCCCGCGGCCCGGCAGGCTTCATCCCCTTCTTCATCAGATCGATGTAAAGATCATCATAGCTATACGCGCCTTCAATCTGCGCATTGATCAGCCACGCGACATCCGCCTCAAGAACCTTTCGGTCTTCCGGGCGGTCATATGTTGCTAGCGCGGCCGCGCGAAGGCTCCGGCCGTAGGTGATGGGCCGGTTCGTCTTTTCCGCATCGCTGATCAGTTGATAGGAGCGCAAATGATCCAACATTGCCGGAAGCACCTTCCCTCGAACGCCAATGCGCGGATCGTCAATCGCCTGCCCCGCCTGGGCCAGCGCGTAAACGCACAGAACTTCGAGACTTTGCCGTTGTGAATCGCTTAGTTCCGTAGCGGCTGTGAGGCTCCCATCGCGAAACTGAGACAGAATAAACGTAACCGCCCGCTCAATGGCCTTACCCACTTCCGCGTCCTGCACCGCCAGGCTCACGGGCACTTCCACGCGCATCGGAGCGGGTTCAGTCGCCGGAAAAACCTCGGGAGGAAAATCCGAGTGCAAGACGATCGGCGCCTTGGCATCACGGGGAGCGGGCACTGGCGCGGGAACAGGCTCCGTCGTCGGCAACACCGGTGCCGGAACGATCGGCTCAACTACGCGTGCCTTCTGCTCGTCAACCGACTGAGCTCCCGTCATCTGCGTTTGCAGCTCGGGAGGCTCACCTGCCTTCACCATTTGCGTCGGAACGTTCGCAGCCGCGTGAGAAACGTTCGCAGCTTCCGGAACGATGCCCACCTGCTCAACATTCGTCGCGCGCCCATGGTGAACCGCGAACAATACCCCACACACCAACGCCGCCCCGACCAGCGAAGCAATCACCACCGCTACCCATCGCTTGGAATCCGGTCGTTTATGACCTTGAGAACAACGTGCGGCGACAGACCCTTCAACCGGCGCGAAAACTCGATCAACCGTCCCCTCATAGCCCGCCCGCCCCTTTAAATCTGTCACCCATGTCATCGACACTTTGGCCCCGCAGGCAACGCAAACCATCAACCCATCTCCCCCTCCACTCGCGTCAATTCTCTTCCCGCATGATGGGCACTGAATGATTTGCATGGCCATCTCCCATTAACGAATCAACGCTCGGAACGACACGTAGCGCCGCGATCCGCATCAAACATCCTCCTCATGAAGGCCGGGTCGACGGCTGCGCCGCCGACCGCGGCGCGCCCGGCATGCCGGCCTCTTCAATGAGCATTTGCTTGCCCGTGTACTTCTCCTGCGCGCTTAGCTGTTGCTGCGCCTCGGCCATCAGCTTGGGCAACTGATCCATCCGGCGCTGCTTCAGCGCCCGCTCGGCATTCTTGGCCTCCGCCTCTTGCTTCAATTCGTAGAAATGCTGCGGAAGCCCCTGCTCCACGATATGGCCGTAAGCATCGATCACCATCGATTGCTGCTGTATCGCCCGCATCGTGTCAGTTCGAATGCTGATTTCATGATCAAGCTGGTTCAACGCCGACGGCAGATCGGTCGCTTCCTTGCGAAGCGCTTCCATCTTCTCCTGGGCGGCCTTCTGGGCCGCCTGCATCGCATCAAACTCCGCGGCAGGTATCCATTGCGATCCCAATCGTTTCAGCCCACGCTCGGCCAGCATCTTCTTTTGCAACCCCGCATCCTGCTGAACAAACCGCGCCGCCACCCGCCGCACCATCTCATTCTTCGCCGCCGTCGGCGGCAGCTCGTGCAGCGCCTCGGCGAGATTGTCCAATACCGTCTGTGATTCCGGCTCGGCCACCATCGCCTTCTCATACTCCCCGATCGCCGGCATCTGCGCACGCGTCTGCCACAAGATCACCGCCAGATTATTATGCGTCGGCATATGGTCCGGCAGCGCAACCTCCACCGCCTCAAACGCCTTCCGCGCCGGCACCTTCTGCCCCTGGCGAAACAGCACAACGCCCTTGAGATATTGCAGCGCCGGGTTGTTCGGGCTGGCCTGCAATGCCTTGTCCACCATCACGCCCGCATCGGCAAATTTCCCCGCCGCGATCAGCGGCCCCGCCTGCGCCGCAATCGCCGCCCCCTGCTTCTGCCGCTCGGCCAGTTGCTCGGGCGTCAGCCATTCATCCCCCACCTTCACCAGCCCCCGATCCAACCGGCTCTGCCACTCCGCCAGATCCTTAGCCGCCTCCCCCGCAGCCCCCCCCTGCGGATCACGCGCAATAAAATT
>DAIRGS010000445.1:0-4141 GCA_036794395.1 Tepidisphaeraceae bacterium
AAAACGGGCTTGACCGGGAACGGGTTTTCATAGAAGAGGGTTGGGGTGAGGGCGATTGCCAGGCGCCTTCCCTTGGCGCACAGTTTGTGCCGGTTCCAGGAGCCACAATTCTCGTTACTTGTGATTCTCGTTGCAGCACAGCGCTGGACCGGATCGTCACGTCGCCCGATGCTTCTTTGCGACAATGGACATCACAAAAGACCACGGCAGAAAGACAAGGCAGTTGGAGTCTTTTCTCCTTCGCCCTCACCCCAACCCTCTCCCGGAGGGAGAGGGAGCAAGAGGGCGCGCCTCCCGATTGCGCAACAAAAGCTGGACGAGTGCGATCAGTGAAAACCATCGTGTTTTCATCAGCCCAGCCTCGCACTCCCATTTTTTGCGTCGGAGGGGTCATATGCGATAGCCCTGGGATTCGTCCTTGTCGAGATTCCCGAAACCTATGTTTCGGCGATGGGTGCGAATCGCTTTTCCGGCCTGCCAAGGTCAAAGGGAGGAGTAAACAACGTGTCCCTCCGCAGACCGCGCTCTCGCGCGCGGCGATTGCTGTCATTCCGAATCGAAAGTTTGAACTCTTCCGCCTCCCGCGCCTACCCTCGCTTGGAACCTTAATGGAGCCCGGCATGCAATCCCGCCAACTCGGATCGTCAGATGTTCAAGTTTCGCCGGTCATTTTCGGCGCCTGGGCGATCGGCGGGTGGATGTGGGGTGGCAATGAAGAGAAGGACTCCATAGCCGCCATTCAGGCGTCGATCGACGCCGGGGTCAACACCATCGACACGGCGGCGATTTATGGCATGGGATTTAGTGAGGAGCTTGTAGGACGGGCCATCAAGGGCCGTCGCGACAAGGTCGTGATCGCCACCAAGTGCGGCATGCGCTGGAATTCCAACGAAGGCTCCGACCCCTGGCAGCAGCAGGACAATCAGGGTAACCCCATCACCATTCGCCGCAACGCCAAGCCGGATAGCATTGCGTACGAGTGCGAACAAAGTCTGAAGCGCTTGGGCATCGATGTCATCGACCTGTATCAAATCCATTGGCCGGACACGACTACGCCCGTCGAAGAATCCATGCGAGCGATGAACAAGCTGAAAGAGCAGGGAAAGATCCGCGCAATCGGCGTCAGCAACTACAACGTCGAATGGCTTAAGGGAGCGGTAAAAACCGCGCCGCTTGCAAGCCTCCAGCCGCCTTACAGTTTGATCCAGCGTAAAATCGAAACCGAAATCCTCCCGTTCTGTCGCCAAAACAACATCGGCGTGATTGTCTATTCTCCGCTCGAACGCGGCTTGCTTACCGGCAAAGTCACGCCCGACCGCCAATTTGCCCCCGGCGATCATCGCGCCAGCCACAAATACTTCACCGTCGAAAACCGCAAACGGGTCCTGGCTGCGCTTGAGAAAATCAAACCCATTGCCGATCAGCATAAGGCCAGCCTCACACAGGTTGTTATTAACTGGACCATTCACGAGCCCGGCATCACTGCCGCGTTGGTTGGTGCGCGAAATGCCGAGCAGGCCACCCACAATGCCGGTGCGATGCGCTTCACGCTAAGTGCCGACGAGCGTGCGAGCATTCGCAGGGCGTTCGATGAGCCGGCCAAGACGATGAATGCCTGATTGGACTGAATAAACGTGCGCAATTCCGCGCCATTGTTTTTAAGTGGCACGGCCTTCCAGGCCGTGGTCGGGGACGCTTCGGGTCTGGCGCCGGGTGAGATGTGGGAACACCAACTTGCCGGAACCGGGCATTTTCTCCCGGCAAATTCAGAAGGTTGTCCAACTGTCGAAACTTGGTTTTCCCACATCTAACCCGTCGCTGGTGGTCAACTCCCTCGAACATGGGCTGGAAGCCCCATGTCACTAAATGGCGCATGACCGGGCACGGTCATATAGATCGACACTCAGGTTTTTGTCGCTTCCGCCATAATCCGCAATTACAATCCCGCCTCACTCAACCTGAGGAGAGCGGAATGCGTCTAACCCGGAATCGACCCGTCTGTTTTTTGCTTGTGATTATCGGGTTGAACGTCCCGCTAGCCGCGGCCGCACCGCACATTACCCCACCCAAAGCATTCTTTGGCTTCAACATCGGTGATGACTACTCGCTGGCTAATTACAAACAGCTCAGCGACTACTGGGCGAAGCTTGCTAAAGAATCCGATCGCCTGAAGGTCGTTCCCATCGGCTTGACCGAAGAAGGCCGGCCGCAGTTGATGGCGATTGTTACCGCTCCGCAAAATCTCCAGTCGCTCCCCCGCTATCAGGACATCGCCCGACGGCTTGCGCTGGCCGAGCAACTCAGCGCCGACGAAGCGCATGACATGGCCAAGTCCGGAAAAGCTGTCGTCTGGATTGACGGCGGCCTCCATGCCAGCGAAGTCCTCGGCGCTCAGCAGTTGATCGAGACCCTCTATCAACTCGTCAGTGCCGACGATGAAGAAACCCATCGCATTCTCGATAACGTCATCATCCTTTTTGTTCACGCCAACCCCGACGGCATGGATCTCTGTTCCGACTGGTACATGCGCGATCCCGACCCCAAAAAGCGGTCGCTGGCCAACCTCCCGCGCCTCTGGCAAAAATACATCGGCCACGACGACAACCGTGATTTCTACGCCAACAACATGTCTGAGACGCGGAACATGAACAACATCATGTACCGCCAGTGGTTTCCCCAGATCGTTTACAACCATCACCAGGTCGGCCCGGCCGGGAGCGTTTTATTCTGTCCGCCGTTCCGCGATCCGTTCAACTACAACATCAATCCACTTGTGATCAGCGGCATCGACGCCGTCGGGGCGGCGATGATGCAGCGATTTCTCGAAGAAGATAAACCCGGAGCCACCGTCCGCTCGGGCATGTCCTATTCCACCTGGTTCAACGGCGGACTTCGCACGACCTGCTATTTCCACAACATGATCGGCCTGCTGACTGAAACCATCGGCAGCCCCACACCGATGCAAATTCCCTTCATCCCCAACATGCAGTTGCCCAAAGCCGACTACCTCTCTCCCATCGCCCCGCAAACCTGGCACTTCCGCCAGTCGCTGGATTATTCAGTCTCGGCCAACAAAGCAGTGCTCGATTACGCGTCGCGCAATCGCGAACAGCTCCTATACAACATCTGGCTCATGGGCCATAAGGCGATCGACGCGGGCAATAAAGACACGTGGACGATTACGCCCAAAATTGTCGAAGCCGCCCGTGCCGCCCGGAACAGCGGCGCGCTGATGGCCCGGGGAGCCGGCAGTTCCAGCGACTTCGACCGCCTCTTTCACGACCCCGCCCGCCGCAACCCGCGCGGCTACGTTATTCCCGCCGATCAGGGAGATTTCCTGACCGCCACCAAGTTCGTGAACATCCTCATTCAGACCGGCGTTCAGGTTCACCGCGCCACCGCCGCGTTCACCATCGCCAGCACCGCCTACCCGGCCGGCTCGTATATCGTGAAGTCCGCCCAGCCGTTCCGCGCCCACGTGCTGGACATGTTTGAGCCGCAGGATCATCCCAATGATTTCGCGTATCCCGGCGCGCCGCCTACTCCGCCCTACGATGTCGCCGGCTACACACTCGCGTTTCAGATGGGTGTGAAGGCTGATCGGATTCTCGATGCATTCGATGGCCCCTTCGAACAACTGGGTGATGTAACGCCACCGCCGCCCGCGAAGGTCGCCACTCCCGATAAAGCCGTCGGATTCTTCCTCGACTCCCGCATGAACGATTCGTTCCGCGCAGTCAATCGTCTGCTGACGGCCGGCGAGGAAGTGAAACGCCTGCGGCAGCCTTTCATGTCCGATTCACATTTGCAACCCGCCGGAACTTTCTTCGTTACAAACAAATCCTCGACGCTTCCTTTACTCCAGACAACGGCAAATGATCTCGGTACGCCGTTCATGGGCGCGCAAACCGCTCCCGATACAACGGCAGGTCCGCTCAAACCGATGCGCATCGGACTTTGGGACCGATACGGCGGCTCAATGCCGGCCGGCTGGACGCATTGGTTGCTGGAGCGCTTCGAATTTCCCCACAAGATCGTCTTTGTTCCCGAACTCGATAAGGGCGACCTGCGCGACAAGTTCGATGTACTGATCTTCGTCGACGGCGCCATTGGCGGGGGAGTCGGCAACGGGGGCGGGGGA
>DAIRGS010000139.1:0-18319 GCA_036794395.1 Tepidisphaeraceae bacterium
GGGAGCGGCGGGTCCAGCGACAGGTGGTATGTGGGAAAACCAACGTGCCGAATCGGGAATTTTTTCGCGGTAAATTAAGAAGGTTGTCCAACTGTCGAAACTTGGTTTTCCCTAATCGGACCCGTCGCCGGGGGTCATCTCCCTCGATCATGGGCTGGAAGCCCCATGTCACGAAAAGCGCGGAATCGCGCACGGCTAATTAGACAGGTAAAAGAACCGCCCGGTGTAACCGCGGGAATCATGCGTAATCGATGCCTGCATATCGCCAGACGGTTGCCTTAACAGCAGTGTCCAGGAGATGGCCCGCCGCCGGGGTCAGCGCGCGGGCCATGATGTCAAAGCCCCACTGCGCCTTGAAACCCAAATCAGCCGCGACCTGCGTCATCGGATCAGAAGTCGCCAGGGGCCAGCGAACTGGCGACCAATTGTTTTCGAGTGCCGCTTCGAGGACGCAATCGATGAGGGCGCGGCCCCGCTCCGGTTGGTCATTGACGGGACAGAACTCCAGAACATCGGCGCGCAAGGTTTCACTGTGCATTTTCCCGACGCCCAGCAATGCGTATTCAGCTAAGACTCCGCCGTTCCATCGCATGACGATGTAAAAAGCGTATCGCGCGTGATACGGATGAGATTCGAGCCACTCGTGTAAGGGTCGCCAGCGCCGCCCAATCAATCCCGGTACTGCGCCCATCGCTTCGCCGCGCAGGGCTTCGATGGCGTCCCAATATTTTCCGATGTTCGATGCAGCGATCAACTCGAAACGATCACCGCGTCCGATTGCCGCTGTCGGATCGGCAAACCACGATTCCACGTGCACGACCACGGAGAAATTGTTGCGGCGATACCATTGATACGCCGCGCTTTCGGGCTTCTCTCGAAACACAGTCGCCAACTCCGCATCGTTTGGTCGCTCTTTCAGGATCGCGTCCTGCAACTGCGATCCGACGCGACGCCCGCGCCATTCCGGGTGCATTGCAACAACGGTCTCGTGGACAGTCTTCACACTTGAACCGCCGCCGATCTGCAGGATACGAGGCTCCAGAGGGATAGCGCCGATCAACTTCGACCCCTCCCAGGCCGTCATGGCCACCATGTTTAGGCTGTCCCATGTGGCCGCGTCGCGCGGATTGAAGCCCATCTCGGCGATAAATCGAAGAATCACATCCCGATCCGAGGCGTCGCTGAGCCGAATGATCACGACTTGCCCCCTTGCACGCCCGCCAAATACGCGCCGGACTCCCAGGATTTCCGCGGTGGAAGATCAATCGCATCCAATCGCGGCAAAAGCCACGGATCGCATCCTTTGGGCGTCAATGCTTTCGTGGTTGTTACCGAAGCAACAATGCCGTACTCGCGCATTGCGCGGTGCATCGCCGCCATCGTTTCATGGCTGGCACCGCTTCCTCCAAACGGACATGCAAACCATTTCGCCCGCTCGCCGGTGATGGAAGCAAGATAATCCGAAGCATGTGCGATTTCCTCGCGAATCCCCGAAGGCCCAAGCACCTGAAGGCTGCGATGACTGCACCCATGCAAACCGATCGTCATTCCCGCATTCCGCATCTGAACGACCTGACTCGTTGTGACAAACCAACGCTCGGCAAGATCCGCCGGCGACTGCCCCGAAGATTCAATCGCCCTGTCCACAATTCGATCCGCCAACGCATGAGGAAGGGCCATGTTGGCGGCATACTTAATACGTGCCCGAAGGGGCGATTCGTAATGATAAATGCGCATCGCGTCTTCAGGCTTGCCTAAAACATCAATGCTGCCCGTTTCCTCAATCGCGCCGCGTTCAAACTCTCGCCAAACCGATTCGTCTCCCTGGCCCAAAAGCCAGTGAACGCAATGCGTGAGCGGCATGCGTTTCAATTCCATGGGCCAGGTCAAAACAAAAAACACGCCGCTCAATCCACGTTCAGCGAGGATCGGCGTGACAACCTCAGCGTGATCCCGCGTGCCGTCGTCAAACGTAAGAAGACATGCGGGTTTAGCGCGATCCTTCGAGTGTCGGTTTATGAATTCGAGAAAATGCGGAGCACTGAGTATGTCGTACCGGCTCTGAATCCAGTCGAGTTGCGCCACAAATTCGCTGGCCATCAACGGACGGATGCCCCCGGGGCTTGGAACGCCGTTCCGCCAGACATAGTGGTACATCACAACCATTGCCGGCGGTGTGGAATCGATCATGCTTTTTTCACCACCAGGATATTCATGCAAGCATCCGCCCCCGCATTAAGCTGCTTCAGAAGGGGTGCGAGCTGCGCATGAATAAGATCCACGGCCGCTGATTTGATCGTGCCCAGTACGCCCGCATCCTCCCAAGCCTGCCGCTGTTGCAAAAGCGCCGTGGTAAAAGGTCGGAGCCCGATGTCCCAGAATCGAATCACCGCCGGTGAAACAATGGGTAACGCCTTGGCAATCCTCAGTCCGGCATCCTTCAACAGCAATTCCCACTGAACCAGCGATAATTGCTGCCGGCAAAACACGCTCCGCCCGCGATCAAGACGCAGCAGCCGGCCGGCAAGCTGAGAATCGCCCATATCCTGTGCCGCCCGCGCCGCGTTGACGAAATAAAGACTGCCTGCGTAATTTGGGGTCATCGCTGAGAGAAGCAGCGTTCCATCGTCTCTAAGCACCCGCCTGCACTCCCCCAACGCGCCCGGCAGAGGCTCCGCTAGATCGCGCAGCATATTCGAAAAGATCGCACCAACGCTCCCATCCTGCATTGGAAGCTTGCAGGCATCCGCACATTCCACCTTCCCAAATACCCCAAGCGCCCTGGCGCGCTCCACCGCTGTCGGCTTGATATCAATTCCAAAATCGGTGATGCCGCCTGGCCGCTCGACACCCACTGCAAACCGCGACCGATCCCAATGGTGATAAATATCCCTGGCCTGCAAATCGAGCGACTGAAACGCATCAAACTGTGAATCGAACCTCCATCCCATTCGCAGGGCCGCGTGAATCCCGTCGCCACAACCCAGATCCAGCCACGGGCCGCTCAATTCCGAGCCCAGTGATCGCACCGCCATCGCCTCGGCATACAAAATTAAAGCTGTTTCCGGCCGAAGCCAAAAGGCCGATAGATACCCCCGCCACAGCGATTCATCGATTGGAATATGTGCCGACGACGAGGTGCTCCGCGCAATCTCCGCCAAAACCTCAAACAACGCTGCCCGGCATAGCTGGAGATCCGTCGAATCAAGATCGTTGAGCGCGGCAACGGCGAGGGGCGCCGTGCACCTCGAGCAGAACAACGCACCCGCGTGATTGTCCGCCCCGCAGGCTGCGCAGGTTGATGTAATTTGCTGGTTGTCAGCCGCGGCGCCGTCCATGGCCTACCTGGTTGTATTCTTAGTCGCCGGATGGATGAAGTGTCCAATCCAGCCTCTTTTGTCAGATTATGCAGGGTTCGAAGGCGACGTTCCAGCGTTGCTTGCGAAGTTTTCGTCGGCGACCATGGGAATTGGTTTAAGAGGATGCGATAAATGATTGATCGCGAATCGAGTATCGTAGGTAATCGCGAGCAAAAGGATTTCTCATGACGGACCCGGCACGATGCCCCAGATGACTCTTCAGCAAGCGATCGATCAGGCGGTCGGCCATCACCGTGCCGGGCAGATTCGGGAAGCCGAGTCGCACTATCGCCAGATCCTGGCCCAAAGCCCAGACAATGCCGCGGTGCTGCATATGTTAGGCGTCCTGCTCGCGCAAAAAGGATCGCGTGATGAGGCAGTCACGCTCATTTCGCGCGCCGTGCAGGCCGATCCTTCGCAGGCTGCCTATCGGGCGAATCTGGGCAATGTGTTGCAGGAATCGGGCAGGGGGGTTGAAGCCATCGTTGAATACCGCCGGGCTCTGACACTCGCGCCCAATTCTCCGGACATTTACAACAACCTTGGCAACGCCCTTCAGCTCACTGGCGATGCCGCCTCGGCGATCCCCGCCTATCAAGATGCCCTGAAACTCCGCCCGGATTTTGTCGAGGCCCAGTTCAATCTCGCCAACGCGTACACCAATGTCGGTGCCCACAAGGAAGCGATTGACGCATACCTCGCCGCGATTCGCTTTAGGCCCAATTATCCCGAAGCGTACCTGAACCTGGGCATCGCCTTTTCCAAAGCGGGTGATTTGGTCAATGCCCTGGCCGCCAATCAAAAAGCATTGCAACTGCGCCACGACTGGCCCGAGGCCAGCAAAAATCTCGGCCAAGTCTTAGAGCAACTGGGCCGGTATAACGATGCCGTCGCGGCGTATAGCCAGGCGATTGCGCTCTCGCCCGCTAACGCCGAAATGTGGCTGGAAATGGGCAATGCCCTTCGGCAAACGGGCCGCCTGCAAGAATCGGTCGATGCGTATCAGCGTGCCATTTCAATCCAACCCAATTACGCCGATGCGCACTACGGCTTGGCATGGTCGCTTCTCCTTCAAGGCGATTTACAGCCCGGATTTCGCGAATACGAATGGCGACATCGTCTTTCCGAAGCCCAGGCAGCCGGTGTTAGACCTTTGCGCTCGCCCCAATGGGATGGTTCCCCGCTGGGCGGCCGTCGAATTCTGCTTCAAGCTGAGCAAGGCTTTGGCGATTCGCTTTTCGCCATCCGCTACGCTCCGCTGATTGCCGCGCGCGGAGGCGTAGTGCTGGTTCAAGCCGAGCCGGTGTTGCGGCGGCTGTTGGTTTCGCAGCCGGGCGTGAGCCACGTGCTGGGCAACGATGAATCGGTATCGGAGCTAAGCCTTCAATGTCCGATGATGAGCCTTCCAAAAATATTCGACACCAGCCTGGAAACGTTGACGTGTGGCGTGCCGTACATCCTGCCACAATCAACTTCAGTTGCTCGATGGCGAAGACGCCTTGAGAAAGTCGGAGCAATTGGCCGCCCGAATGTCGGCTTGGCGTGGGCAGGCCGTCCTACCCCTCGGGGTAGGTCCATTCCATTTCATCTGCTGGGTGATCTGCTTCTCGATCAACGCATCCAGTTTCACAGCCTGCAAAAAGGCGAGGCGGTATTGGAGGCCGCCGCGTCGCGGCTGATGAATTGGGATGCTCGACTGATCGATTTTGCCGACACCGCCGCGCTGATTGCGAACCTTGATCTGGTCATCACGATCGACACCGCTGTAGCCCATCTGGCCGGGGCAATGGGAAAGCCCACATGGCTCTTGCTCCAATACGCGGCCGATTGGCGATGGTTTCACGGGCGCACCGACTCCCCCTGGTACCCAACCATGCGCATATTCCGCCAGCCGATGCCCGGCGATTGGCCCGGTGTGGTGCGCGCCGTGGCCGCAGCTCTAAAAATCAAATTCGCGTCTTGATCCCCATCGCCTGCAACGTGCACCAACCCGATCTCGCTTCGAACACCTGAAACGCCTTGGCTGCCCGCGGCGATTTGCCAATCGCTATTGTGCGTCTTGGAGCACGATCTTTTAAGATGTTCATCAGCAGCATGATAAGCGGGCATCCCGATCAATTGATTCAGCAGGCCGTCGAGCTTCACCGCGCCGGAAACGTCGCAGAAGCTGAAGCGCTCTTTCGCCAGGTTCTCGCCCTCGATCCCGCTTCATCCGATGCTCACAATTCACTCGGCATACTGGCCAATATTCGAGGCGACGCTGCCGTCGCAATCGAACACATTCGATCAGCCATCGCTCTAAAACCGGCCGAGCCGGCCTTCCATGCCAACCTGGGAATTATCCTCGCCGCCGAGGGCCGTATGGATGAAGCGGCTAAAACATTCGCCGCCGCGTCTCATCTCAATCCCAATGACTTCAAGACGGCGATGAACCTCGGTAACGCCCTTGAGGCATCCGGCCAATCCACTGACGCGGCCGACGCGTTCTCACGCGCAGCCGAAATCGACCCCTCCTCACCCGAGGCCCACTTCAATCTCGCCAATAACCTCATCGCCGCCGGCCAACACGTCCCCGCGATCGATGCTTACCGCAAAGCTTTGGCGCTCCGCCCAGATTATTTTGAAGCGGCAACAAACCTCGGCTTCGCCCTGCACGATAGAGCAGACCTCACTGAGGCCATCGCGACCTGGCAAAGCGCCGCCGATCGCGGCGCCATCGACGCGCGATTGTTCTACGCCCTCGGGACCGCATTGCGAGAATCAGGGCAGACGCAGCAGGCAATCACCTATCTCCGAAAGACCCTGGAGCTTCAACCCGATTTTGCAGAGGCCTCAAACAATCTTGGCTTAGCCCTTCGCGAGGAGGGTCTCATTGATGATGCGATTCAGCTATTCAACAAGGTCATCGCCACGAATAACAACTTCGGCCAGGCATGGAACAACCTGGCCATGGCGATGATGGATGCAGGGCGAATGGACGAGGCTTTCCAAGCATTTAGTAACGCAGTCGATCGCGACGCCGGTATCCAAGCCGCGTCCAACCGCCTCTATTGCATGCTGTTCAATCCACGTTTCAGCCCCACTGAAATTCTCGCCGAGCACCGCCTTTGGAACGATCGTTTCGCGCGCCCATTGCGTCCGGCCCACCTGTCCTATCTCCCCGATCTCACCCCTGATCGTCGTCTTCGGGTCGGCTTCGTCTCTCCCAACTTCCGCAATCACGTGGTCGGCCGGTTCATGCTCCCATTCTGCAATTTCCACGATCATCGCGCCTTTGAGTTCTACTTCTATGACGATTCCAAATCTGGCGATGCCGTTACCGGGCAACTCCGATCCTCCGCCGAGATCTGGCGTCAAACCGCCGCGTTAAGCGACGACGAGCTCTCAACCGCCATCTCCCAGGATCGCATCGATATTCTCGTCGACCTCAACATGCACATGGAAGGCAGTCGCCTTCTGGCATTTGCCCGCAAGCCCGCACCCGTTCAAGTGACATACCTGGCCTATGCCGGCACAACCGGTCTGGGCACAATGGATTACCGCCTCACCGATCCATTTCTCGATCCCCCGGGAGATTCCGATCGCCTTTATTCAGAACGGTCGATCCGTCTTGCCCAAAGTTATTGGTGTTATCCGCCGCCCGATGAGGCTCCGACAGTTGGTCCTCTCCCCGTCGCACGCTCCGGCCACATTACCTTCGGATGCCTCAACAGCTTCTCAAAGATCAATCCGCCGGTGCTCGAATTGTGGGCGGCAATCCTCCGCCGCACGCCCAACTCCCACCTCTTATTGCATGCACCCGAAGGTACCCGCCGACAAGAGGTCCGCAATCGCCTCGCTCAGCACGACATCTCATCCGAGCGAATCAGTTTCGTTCCCCGCTCGTCTGGCCGCGATTATTTCTCACAGTATCTCCGGATCGACATCGGGCTCGATCCGTTCCCCTACCCCGGCGGAACAACCACATGCGACGCCCTCTGGATGGGCGTGCCCGTCGTCACACTGGCCGGCCAAGGCGCAATCGCCCGTGCCGGCGTCAGCATACTGAACAACGTCGGCCTCCCCCATCTCATCGCCAACTCGCAGCCTGATTACCTTCAAATCGCAACGGGCATCGCCTCCGACATCCCATGGCTCCAAACCGTCCGGGCGACTCTGCGCCCGGCGATGCGCGGTTCGCCTCTGATGGATCCCCAGCGGTTCACGCAAGACGTCGAAGCCGCGTTCAAAAAAATGTGGATGAACTACATCCTCGATGGCGATGCACCCCCTCAAAGCGGCGGGGAGCCTACTTTCCCTTCATCATTGTCTCCCGCCGATCCTTGAACTCAGAACCGTCTTTCCACCTCGGAAACTCGTTCCCCTGCGCCACCGCATACCCTACCTCAAACATCAATTGCATATCCTGGGCGCCACCGCTCAGATCCCAGTCCGGCTTGATATCGTCGCTCACCTGGTGGTAGTCATGCGCGACATACTCCTCGCGCTTACGAACCCCAAAATCCTTCGGCTTCCCGATGTAGTCGCTTCCCTTGTCCAGATAAAGCGCCGGCACGCCCACCTTCGCAAACTCAAAATGATCTGAGCGAAAAAAATGCCCTTTGGTCGGATCCGACTCCTGAACCAGGCTGCGTCCCTGCTCTTTCACTGCCGTGGCCAGCACATCCTCCAGTGTCGATTGACCCATCCCCACCACGCCAATGTCGCTTGTTTTCCCCCACACGTTCACCGTATCCACGTTCAAGTTCGCCAGGGTATCGGTCAGCGGATACAGCGGATGCTCGGCATAATACTTCGACCCCAGCAACCCCTTTTCCTCTGCCGTCACGGCCAGAAACAGAATCGACCGCCTGGGCTTGGTTTTGGTAAACGCGCGGGCCGTCTCCAGCAATGCCGCCGTGCCCGATGCATTGTCGACTGCGCCGTTGTAGATCTGGTCCCCCTTCAGACTTGTATCCCGGCCCAGGTGGTCCCAATGCGCCGTATAAATCACGTACTGGTTCTTCAGCGTCGGATCGCTTCCCTCCAGCTTGGCCACAACATTGCGCGATGCGACTTTCCTCAGCGCGCTTTTCACCACGATATTGGCCTTTAAATTCAGCTCGACCGGCCGAAATTCCCGCGTGGCCGCGATCTTCTTCAACGCATCAAAATCCTGGCCGCCCGCCGAGACCATCCGCCGTGCATTGTCGAGCGTCACCCATCCTTCAGCCGCAACCCGGCTCGCAGCATCGCCAGATTGAAGCCCGAAATTCTCGCGCCCGTTGCTGATCATCACCACGCCCCACGGATAGCCCGCCGGCCCGGTCTGATGAACAATAATCGCCGCCTTTGCCCCCTTCGCCGCGGCAATCTCGTACTTATATGTCCACCTGCCGTAGTACGTCATTTCCCGGCCCTTAAACACCTTCGGGTCCAATTTCTCCGGATCTTTCGGATCGGGAACAGGTGGATCATTGATCAGCATCAGCAACGTCTTGTCCTTAACATCCACCCCCTTGTAATCGTCCCACCCATACTCAGGCGCCACGATCCCGTACCCCACAAACACCACCGGCGAGTTCTCAACTTTCACCTCCGCCTCAAACCGCCGCGACCACACAACTGAGTCATTTGGGAACTTAAGATCGATCCGCTCGCTGGCTCCATCGAACGAGATTGTCGGTTGAGCCGCGAACCCCACCAACGGTACATCCTGAATGTAAGTTCCATCTGGATTCCCAGGCGCCAGCCCCATCCCCTTAAACTGGCTCACCAGATAATCAACCGTCTTCTGCTCGCCCGGCGTTCCCGGCGCACGGCCCTCAAATTCATCCGATGCCAGTACCTTGATATGCTTCATCAACCCCTCAGCGGTTATCGTGGTCGCCGCATCGCGCGCCTCGGTTGACTGGGCCGATGACGGTGCATCAACGCATAGCCAAACCGCCATTAAGCCGAAAACGATGTGTTGAGATTTGAAGCAAGGAAAAAGGCTCATACGCACAAGTGTGTCCGAACCCGTTTTGCTTGGCAATCTTCCAGTCCACCAATTGCAACGTCCGTCAAACGAGCTAAAACGCTCACAATGAGCACGCGCTTGAGGATCAGCTTCCGATGAGCCCATTCGAGACCGCCAGCCTTCTCATCGTGCTGGCCGCGATCTTCAGCTTCATCAATTTCAAATTCATCCGTCTCCCCTCAACGATTGGCGTGATGTTTCTTGCGCTGGCCACCTCCGCAGGGTTGCTCGCGCTGGGCACCGTTGCCAGGCCGGTCCGTATCCAGGCGCAGGTCATTGTCGCCGGCATCGATTTTCACAACGCCGTATTCAACGGCATGTTGGCGTTTCTACTTTTCGCCGGGTCGCTGCAACTGGATATCAACGACCTTCGCCGCGAATGGAAACCGATCGCCGTCCTCGCGATCCTCGGCACCGCTGCTTCCACCGGCCTTGTCGGCGTCATCTCCTTTTACCTATTCGCTCTGATCGGGGCACCGCTCCCCTGGATCTGGTGCTTCGTTTTCGGCGCGCTGATCTCCCCGACCGATCCCATCGCCGTCCTGGGCATCATGAAAAAAGTCGGTGCGCCCAAAAGTCTCGAAACCATCATGGCTGGTGAATCTCTTTTCAACGACGGCGTCGGCGTCGCCATTTTTCTCGGCTTTGTCGGCGTGCTCGGCGGTGGGGCGGTCCCGTCGCTTTCACAGGCATCATGGCTGATCGTCCGCGAAGCGGCCGGCGGGGCGGGAATCGGCCTCGCGGCAGGGATCGCGACCTACGCACTTCTAAGATCCGTCGACAATTATCAGGTCGAAGTCCTGCTCACCCTCGCCCTGGCAATGGGCTGCTACAGCCTCGCCAATGCAGTCGAGATGTCGGGCCCAATTGCCGTCGTTGTCGCAGGCATTTTCACTGGAAATCGCGGCAGAACATTCGGGATGTCCGAAACCACCCGCCAACATCTCGACAGCTTCTGGGAATTGCTCGATGAAATCCTCAATGCCGTTCTCTTTCTGCTCATCGGCCTGGAGCTACTCGTCATGCCCTTCAATGCCCGGTGGATTATCGCCGGCCTCCTAGCGATCGGCGTTGTGCTGCTGTGTCGCTGGGCGAGCGTGGCCGGCAGCATCGGGCTGCTTTCAATCGGTCACCGCCGAGGCAAAGGCCGCGTCGCAGTGCTGACCTGGGGCGGATTACGGGGCGGCCTTTCAGTAGCCATGGCCCTCTCACTCCCCGAAGGCGAACATCGGAATCAACTGCTGGTGATCACCTATGCGGTAGTCATATTCTGCGTCTGCGTCCAAGGCATGACCGCCGCGTCCGTCATCAAATGGGCCGCACGAACGCCAACCATCTAAATAACCGTGCGCGTTTCAGCGCCATTGCATTTAAGTGGCACGGCTTTCCAAGCCGTGGTTAAGGAAGCCGCGGGTCCGGCGACGAGTGAGATGTGGGAACACCAACTTTCCTTAAGGGAGCATTTTCTTCCGGCGAATTCAGAAGGTTGTCCACCAGTCGAAACTTGGTTTTCCCACATCTAACCCGTCGCTGGTGGTCAGCCCCCACGATCATGGCTTGGAAAGCCATGCCACGATGCGCGGAATCGTGCCCGGTCATTTATCGCGGTTCACCGAACAATTGCCCTGTCCATTCGAATGACATTGCAGAACTCGACCGCGTGTCCCGGCGCGTGCAGAAGCAGCGCTCGCGCATCCCCTTCCCCCCGCTTAATCTGAATCGGTCGACCGTTTACTTTTAGACCGTCGTCCGCGGCGCCAAACTGGATTTCCGCCCGATTCCATCCCTGATGAATCGACTCCCCATTGGCTGGAATCACCAAACCCGTGACATCGAACGGCAAAGCATTTTCCTTCCCGCCTTTCTTCGCCGTCTGCCAATCAATGATCAGCGTGAAATCCGCGCCCGGCAGATCGTGGCGCAAACTCTCCTTCGCTTCCGCCGAACACTTAAGAATGCGGTCTGCCATCGACCATCCGGCCTTCTCTAGCTCGGCGCCTGTCCATCCCTTTAGCGTCAATCCATTGAATAACGTCGTCGTCCGCACATTCGACGCCAAAGTGATCGACACCTGCTCCGGCTTCAAATCCCGGTTCGGTGGCAATTCCGTCAGCCGCATATTTTTAAATTCAACCGGCCCGCCTTCACTCTCCAGGCACAGATACCCCTTCCGCGGCGAGCACCGAAACCCCGCCGTCACCACCGCCCCATTGAGCTCTTCCTGAATCGTCCCATCCACGCACGTCACCCGGCAACGGTTCCACTGCCCCGTCTTACTCCCTCGAAATTCAGTCGGCATCGATCGCGACCCACTCACCCCAAATCGCGGGTCGGGAATCATTGTCGCCCCATGAATCGGAAACAGATCCCCGTTGCTCGTGTACCACGCCCCATTCCCCAGATTGCACACCTGCACCTCAATGGCGCGCGTAAACGAATTTCCCAGCGCAGGAACAGGGTCCGCCCAGACATAAATCCCAGAATTCCCAGTAGTCCCTCCCGGCCCCGATTTAGCCGCGCTGGGCGCTTCGGTCAGGTGCCGCCACTCCACTTCCAGAATAAAATTCTCATACGCCCGCATCGACCGCACCAGGCCAATTGGATGCCCGCTCCCCGCCAGCACCGCAACCCCTTGCTCGTCCTTTCCAAGCTTAAACGAATCCGCCAGCGAGCAATTCATGTCCGTCCAATGATCCGTCAGCTTTCCCGCCAGCAAATCCTGCCACGCCACCCGTGGCGGAACCGGCGGAGGCGATTTCCCCTCCTCCACAGCCTGCGCCCACCCCCGCGCCGGCAAAATCATCAAACTCAAAATCAATAGCACCGCGCTAAGTGCAAGCTTTAACATGCCCGGAATAATACCGGGTGAACCCCTTCAGCGTGTATGAGAGGAATGAGAGAAAGCGCAGCTGCTTAAATCGTGCGGCCGGTTGTTAGCTTGTGGTGCAGGCTTCCAAGCCTGCTTGTGCAGCCTAAAGGGCCGCACACAAAACCAACTCGCCCACAGTCGGCTACGCCGCCGCCCCAGGCCGGCGACGAAACACCTGCTCAATGGCCCGGCGAACATCCGCCGAGGTATGGTGCGATTTCACAAGGCATTCCCGAACCCCCAGATCGCTGGCCAGATCCAGCACATCCCCCGAACCCGTAAACAAAATCACCGGAAGATCGCGCCACCGCAAATGGGCCCGAATGGTCGTCAGAAACTCCGGCGCGCTCATGTCCGGCATCGCCAGATCCAACAGCATCAAATCCGGCGAACAGTCTTCGAGAAGGCTCAGCGCTCGCCGACCGTTCTCCGCGCAGACCACCCGGTATCCGCTACGGCGCAGCATCCCGCCAACCGACTCGCGGCAGCTGAGCGTGTCATCCACAATCAGGATGGTCAATCGAGTCATTGGTAACCCGTCCCAGTAAACATCGGATTAATTCGGTGCCAGGCCAAGACCCATTTCCTCCAAGCCACCCATCTCCAATGGCCGATAATCTTTCCGTTTCACACGCCAGCGCAAAACGATGCCCCGCGGGGAGCGGGGCAACCAAGCCAACCTCCCCATCCGAGATGGCTCGACACACAATGCATCGGACGTTTATTCCCCTCACTCAAGTATGGTGCCCCAAAACCAATCAGAAACCTACGATTAAACCAGCCTTTACGCCAAGGGTCTAACGCCAAACCACCGGTCCAGTTCCGGCGTCAGCACGCTCGCAATCAGCAGCGCCAGATAGGGCCCCAGCGAAACAGAAACATAGAGCTGGAAGGTCGAACAGGTGAACCCCAGGAACAATGCATAAATGGTCCGCCCCCGACGCGTCATCGGCCGAAGCGTCGGTGCCGTCGCCAGGAAAAAGGCTGTAAACAACAGCGGCGACGCCATCACCTCGTAGTTCGCAAAAGTGATTGCAACCGACCATCCCATATCCGGCATCCGCATCGCCGCCCAGTGCCACTGCGGCGCATCCGAGATATTCGTCGGCACGGGTAGAATCAGCATCGCGGTATACGCCGCTACGCATGTCAGCAGCGGAATGCGGTAATCGATGACACCGCGATACAAAAGAAACAAACCCCCAATGATCACCCCAATAGCACTGCTCGTTCCCAGTGCCCCGGGTTCCCCGGCCACAATGAAATCCTCCAGCGGTGGCATCCCGTCACGCAACAACGCTCTAAGAGGAAGCCATTGCCGAGCGGGCGTCTCACGACCCCGCGTATATCGGCTCAACCGTTCGGCGGCCGGCTCGCGCAGATCCGCATCGGTCGCGTTATGCCGCCGCCCAATCCACGGGTCGTTCGACGCGGCGCGCAACCCCCCGGTCCGTGCCGAGCCAAACAGTTCACCCACCAGAATGTGATCCCGATTCAGGATATAACGTGGAACCAGCAGATCCGAAAAACAGATGCCCAGCAGCATGTAAGTGACCAGCGTCGGATGCAGGTGCCAACCCCCAAGGCCACCGAAGAGCCACAGGATCATCACCATCAATAAAGCCGCCAGCGGCATTAGCGCCCAGATGTTCACATGATCGCTCGCTCCATCCGCGCTCCCCGCCGCAAGATGGGCGGGCAGCATCAACGCCAGCAACAGCCCAAGCCAAAGTCCATGCGCATAATGCAGCGTCCGCCCGCGCGGCCCGATTCGTCGCCAGATGTAAATCCATCCGAGCGTACACAACATCACCGTGGCCAGCACGACCGTCGCCCGCCATCCATACAAAATAACCCCGGCAGTCGCAGGGAATACCGCGCCCAGGAAATGCGCAAGATAAAAACCGTTCACCCCGATTCCCCCACGGGGCACGGACCCAGCCAGAACGGGCCGGGGTGCGGCTGCCGTTTCAGTCATGCCGCAAGAGTAGGTCGTCAGCCTTCTACGGGCAAATGCCGTTGAACGCTCCGCTCGCGTGCCAACCCAGCCAATCCTACGGACTCATTTACCGGATAACGCTTGGTTATACCGCTGCATCAACGCTCGCCGGCTGATCAAGCCAATGATGTGGTCCGCGTCGGCCGGGAGGCAAACCGGGAGCCTTGCCACTTCGTAAATGCTGAACGCCTGAAGCACCTGGGCCAGGTCATCGGTGCTTCGCACAGCCGGCAGATCAGTGCGGGCCACTTCGCTTGCAAGTAGCAGCGGAATCGCTTCACGCTGGAACAGCGCCGTTCTTAAATCATCAGCAACGACCATCCCCGCGTAGTTGCCGGCTTTGTCCAATACAACAAAATCCATCACGCCGGTCTGTTCGATAAGCGCCAGAAGCTGTTCGAGCGGCGTATCAATTCCAATTGCGGAAACCGGATCAAGCGCCACCTGCTCAACCGTCAGCCGATGCAGAAAGTTTGAATCCCCAGCCGGCGTTACACGAACTCCCCTGAGCCGCAGGACCGCCGTATAGATTGAATCAGGGTAAAGCAGTCGAGCCATTCCCGTAGCCACGACGACCGCCAGCATCGCCGGCAGCACCAGAGCTGAATTATTAGTCAACTCCAGCACAATCAGGATTGAAGCCAGCGGGGCATGAACGATCGCCGACAGCACCGCCCCCATGCCCACAATTGCGTATGCCTCGGGATACACCCGGGTGACGTCGAACCATCCCAGGATTTTCATCCCAAGACCCATCCCACCACCGGCCGCCGCTCCCAGAAAAAGCGATGGCGCAATGATCCCACCACTGCCGCCGCTGCCCAACGTCAGGCATGTACCGACAATCTTGGCCAGAACCAGAAATGACAAAAACAGAAACACGTATCCAATGTGCGGCTGAGTGTAAAAGTCGTGCGCCAGCAGCTTTTGAATGAATCCGTATCCATCCCCATAGAAGACCGGCGCAGGATATACGTCAAACGGTATCGGCTTAGCCGATCCGCGGAGACGCCCGAACAGCAGAATGTAAAACACCCCAATGCAACCCAACGCCGCCCCCCCGATGGCGGGTCGGAACGCGGGACGCACGGACATGCGTTTAAATTGACGTTCGGTGAAGTCCATCAATCGGGTCATTGCCACGCCAATCGTGCCACATACGAGCCCGAGCACGAAGAAGTTCTGCACCTGAAGCCAGTCGAGCTGAAAATGCGAATCGTAGTGCAGCTCGAAAATCGTATTTCGCGGGTGTTGCAGAACGTACTGAAAGATCTCCTTGGTCGTGACATTCGCAATCACGCTGGCCACCACCACCGGCGTCATGTTGGCTATCGAAAAGTCCTGAAGGATCACTTCCAGCGCGAACAGCAACCCGCCCATCGGTGCGTTGAAGATCGCGCTGATACCCGCCGCCGCTCCCGCGCCGATCAGGATCGTCATCTGCCTGCGTGAAACGCGAAATGTTTGTCCCGTCCCCGACGCGATCGCGGCGCCAATCTGTACGATCGGCCCTTCAGCCCCGGCCGATCCACCCGTGCCAATCGTTATTCCGCTCGTGATAATTTTTTCAATCGCAACCAACGGCTTGATAAATCCACTCGAACGAATCACCGACTCCATGACATCCACAACGCCATGCCCCTCGCGAGCGCGGAAAACGTATCGGCTCAACAAGCCAACGAGCAACCCTCCAAGGGCCGGCCACAGGATCAGCATTACCATCCAATGACCGTATAGCCGTTCAAAACCAAACCGCTCGTAGAGCAAATTCCGGGTCCAATCGATGATCTCGTGGAACGCGACGGCCGCGGCCGCTGTGATGAGTCCGATCACAACTGCCAACACAATCAGAAACGTGTCTTCCCGGAACCCCATCCAGGACAAAACGCGGGTGCTCAGCAACCGGACGCGCGTTGGGGCCAGACGGAGTTCCGAAAGCATGGGGCAGAAGATAGTCGTTGTGGGTCCATCGGCAAGGGAAGGGCGGATGTCATGAAAATGCCGTGTGTCGCCGACTTGGCCCGCGCGTTGATTCCGTCTACCTTGACTGGAGTGTCCGTCGCCACCCTAGCCAGCATCGAGAAGACTTTCGGCAAGCGCGTCTTGTTCGATAAGCTCAACCTCAACGTCGAGCAGGGCGAGCGCATCGGGTTCATCGGGGCCAATGGCTCAGGAAAGACAACGCTGTTCAAGGTGCTGACCGATGAAGTGATCGTCGATGCCGGCGTGGTGGCCCTGGCCAAGGGCACCAAAATCGGACACCTCACACAAGATCCAAAATTCGACCCCGCGAATACTGTCGTCGACGAGGCCGAGCTCGCCTTCTCCGATCTTCATGCACTCTCGCACCGTCTCAGAGACATCGAACATTCGATGGCCGAGCAAACCGGCGAAGCGCTCGAGAAGGTCTTACGTCAATATCAGCAAGTTCAACACGAGTTTGATCTGGCAGGGGGGTACGCTTGGCGGCACAAGCTAGAGGCAACGCTCCAGGGCGTGGGTCTGATTCAGGAAACATGGGAACAAAACGTCGAAACTCTCTCGGGCGGGCAGCGCTCCCGGCTCAATCTTGCCAAACTGCTCATCAGCGAACCCGATCTCTTGCTGCTGGACGAACCCACCAACCACCTCGACCTGGCGGCCATTGAGTGGCTCGAAAAATACCTCCTCGCTTTCAGTGGCGCAGTCGTCCTGATAAGCCACGATCGCTATCTGCTGGATCGCCTCGCAACCCGCGTCGTCTGGCTGACTGATTGCCGTATCAAATCTTATCCCGGCAACTACTCTGCCTTTATCCAGCAGCGCGAACTTCAGGAACTCAGCCAACAGCGGGCATTCGAGCAGCAAAATGCTTCAATCGAAAAGCAGAAGGAATTCATCCGCCGATTCGGCGCCGGCCAGCGCAGCAAAGAAGCAAAAGGGCGGGAAAAGCGATTAAACCGACTGCTGAAAAGCAACCTGATGGTGGGTCAGGTGCAGGCGGGCCGGAAGATCAACCTCTCGCTGGGAACCGATCAGCGCGCCGGCGATCAAGTCTTGAACGTGCGAAATCTAAGCAAGGCCTTTGATTCCAAGCGGCTGTGGGATGGCATCAAGCTGGAGGTTCGCCGGGGCGAACGCATCGGAGTCATCGGACCCAATGGCTCGGGCAAGACAACGCTCCTCTCGACCCTGCTCGGTGAAACCGACGCCGACTCCGGGGAAATCCGCTGGGGCTCAAACCTCAACATTGGCTATTACGATCAACGCCTGGATGATTTCGATCCTCAAGATTCCGTCATCGAAGCAGCGTGGGAAGATCGCGACGTGAAGGAGCAGCAGGTCCGCGATGTCCTCGCCACAATGCTGTTTCGCGGCGAAGACGTGAACAAGCCAGTTCAATTGCTCAGCGGTGGCGAACGCGCCCGCCTCCGGCTCAGCCAGCTCCTACTCGACAAGCCCAATGTGTTTGTCCTCGACGAGCCCACCAACCACCTGGATATCCCATCACGCGAGGCCCTCGAAGCCGCGCTGGCGAGTTTTGAGGGAACCATCCTTTGCGTGAGCCACGACCGCTATTTTCTGGAAAAAGTCGCCCGCCGGCTGCTCATCCTGGCCCCGCCGAATGTCATTGATTTTGCCGGGCGATACAGCGAATGGGTCCAAAGGGTTGCCGAGGAAGCCGCGGCAGACACCCCTGCAGAAAGTGCACGCTCTCGCGCCAAGGCAACGGTCCCCGCATCCGTAGCGCGCGATCCGGGACGCAAAAAAGACAATCCGTACGCCCGACCCTTTGGCCGCCTGACGCTCGACGAGCTCGAACAGCAGATTACCGACACCGAAATCGGCATCGCCGAATGTCAGGAAACCTTCGGCGACCCAGAAGCATTCAAAGACCCCAATCGCGGCCAGCAACTGCAATCCGAATACAAGGCCCTCTGTCAAAAACTGGAAGCCTTGGAAGCCGAGTACTTCGCCCGCGAGCAGTAGCAGGGCGCATTTTTTCGCCGGGTCCGTGACACTTTAGGCTGCCTTCTTCTCCCTCCACCGGTACGCCCTTGTCATTACCCACAAGTCGAAATCACGCGTCCTTTTCTCCCTCCACCGGTACT
>DAIRGS010000446.1:0-4117 GCA_036794395.1 Tepidisphaeraceae bacterium
TTTGCTTATGAAGAATTCTGGCGCGGCAATGGGTTGGAGCCGGGGGCGATGAAGGAATAAAATAGAAATTAGAGGCGTCTATGGATCGACGAGAGTAAATTGTTGGAGCGGGCTGAGGAAGGAAAAAGGAACGGATGAGTGCGATTCGGGTAAAAACCATCATCGATTCAGAGACGCTGTACCTTCCGGAATTACGGGCGTTTATTGGGCATGAAGTTGAGATTATCGTGGTTGATCAAGAGCCGCGCGACGTGACGAAGGCCGACGAATTTTGGAAGGCTCGCACTCTGGACGAACTTGCCGTTGCGCAAGGGGTCTTCGGGGCGTCGTCGATTGAGCAACTTTATGGCGATTGGAATGACGCCGACTTCGATGGGTTTGACGAGGCCGTCCAAGTTTGGCGTGATTCAGGTTCGACCTTACAGGGACGCTGATGCAAAGCTCGTAAGTATTCCAGGGCATCCTATCGCACCTGGCGACGCATGGATTGCTGCCGCGGCACTCGCCTTTAGAATCCCGTTGGTCACGCACAATCGAAAACACTTCGAACACGTCCCGGGATTGATCGTTGTTTCGGAGGTTTAAGTCGTGAAGAAACGCATCGTCCGACGTGAGCCGCTGATTGAAGTGGTGGACGACGATATGGCTGAAGTGCTCCGTCGCAAGACAGGTGCCGAGCGGCTGAAAATTGTTGATGCGCTGTATCGTGCAGCATGGCAATTGGTCGAATGGAACGTCCGGGCCGAGCATCCGGATTGGGACGAGCGATGCGTTCGTAGGGCCGTCGCTGAAAGGATTGCGGGTGGAACCGACTGAACTGCTGCATCACGTTTCCAGCGTTCTTGAGAAACTCGCCGTGCCGTATGTGGTTGTTGGGTCCGTGGCATCGTCGTACTACGGTGAGCCTCGTTTGACGAATGACGTAGACGTGGTTGCGGATCTGTCCGCGAACGATATCGCACCATTTTTACGAGAATTCCCTGATGATCAGTTTTACGTAAGCGAAAGCGCGGTGCGGCAGGCGGTGCAGACGCGCGCCCAATTCAACATCATTCACCCCGAATCCGGCCTTAAGGCGGACATCGTGATTCCGAGCCTGTCTGCATTTGATGTTTCGCGGCTACGGCGTCGAATCCGTGTGAAACCATTCGGTTCGAATTTCGATGCCTACTTCGCCTCGCCCGAGGACGTGATCTTAAAGAAAATGGAGTTCTACCACGAGGGTGGATCCGAGAAGCATCTGCGCGACATCGCCGGCATGCTGAAAATTCGCGGCGAGCAAGTTGATCGCTCCTATATTTCCGAATGGGCCCAAAAGCTTGGGCTGGAGGATGTCTGGCGGCGCATTCAGTGAAAAGCCGTAGTGCCTTCTATTACCTGGAAGGCGGTTTCCATTCGGTGCCGCGAGCGGGGGCGAAAAATTCAGCCGGGTTCTGCCCGTTTCGCTCAATAACTACGACATACGGATAGAGGTGAATCGAAGAAATCGCGGACTGGAGGGGGGATGTCGCGCAGACGACCTGGCGCTCGGAGTTGGCGGGGTTGTTTTGGCCGCCTTCGATGGAGTTGAGGTGGAGGGAGAGACCGTGAATGTAGGTGATGAAGGGGTTTTGGCCGTGGATATCTTCGCAGAGGTAAACGCCGTCCGGCTGTAAGTGAGGGAGTAGTTCTTCGAGAGTTACAATCTGTTGGGTGGTGAGGTGGCCGCCGTCGTCGATGACGATGTCGAGACGGGGGACTTGTTGACGGAATTGGGCCCAGAAGTTGCGGTCGGCCTGATCGCCGATGAATATTTTAACGTCGTCGGATTCAAATGCCTTGCAGGCCGGGTTGATGTCGACGCCGTAGATTTGGCATTGGGGGCCGAAGTAGTCTCGCCACATTTCGAGGCTGCCGCCGGCGTTGATCCCGATTCGAGGACGTGAACGCGTTGCCCACGGAACCGGCTCAGGTGGCGGTGATAGATGTCGAAGTAGTGATCCCACTTGGAAATGCCGCGGCCTTCGCGACGGGCGTTGAAAAATGCCCGGAGGGGATTATTTGCGTCTGGTGGATCGCCCGAAGTGCTGGATCGCTTCCAGGTTCGGCCAAATTCGAATCCTTCAGTGAAAGCGTTTCGGGTGCCGGACATTTGGCGCACGTTAGCGTTCGCCGGGTTGACCGTCCAGATGGTGGCCAAGACAGAGTGATGGACATGTGCTCCGTGCTAAGATCCCGAGGCGCGAAGCGCCGTTGAGTTGCAGATTTTGCTATTCAGCGTTCGGTGCGTCGCGCCCCTGAAGGGTATTCGCCACCCGGTCCACAAGTTCGGTTTCGTTTTCGCGCAGCGGCCGCCCTGCGATCTTTTGCCACTCGGCGTGATAGTCAAAGTCAGGGGAATTGCGATGTGCGTTTCTCAATAGCTGCAAACGGTCTTGAGCGGCACGCAAGTCGCGGTAGGTATTGCATGGAACGGGTGCGACCTCGGGCTTGGCGACCAAAACGGATTTGAGATGCGTGCGGTGCGATTCCAGGACCTCGGACGCGGGAACGGAAGAAAAGAATTGCAGGCGGTCGACAAAGGGGTATCCAAGCGTTCGTTCAAATTCGGCATTGTTAGCCGTCGCCACGAATGACCCGTCATTCAGTTCGGAGTCGAATTCCACGATTTTGATGACTTTTGATGAATTCGCGAGCTTCACGTGATAGATAGCGCCCATAGTTGTTCCGTGATCGCCGATCAGGCAGCGCAGCACCACATGGTTTTTCGGCCAGGAGCCGCTGATGGTTTCGTTGACCACATCCCGCACGACGCGGTACCCCCTGGCGGTGAGTTGGGCGGTCGCATCTTCGTAGAACTTGCGATCGAGCGGGTCGAAATCGGCGTCGGTGGCGTCTCGATATTCATGCAGGCCGCCATAGAGCGTACGTTGCTGAGTCGCAATTTTCTCAGCCGCGTACGCGGGATCGGCAAGGGGGTTAGCCGACCTCTTCATCATCGCGAGTATCAATCCGAGAGTGCCCATCGCGATTAAGACAATGCTCCAGGTTACAGTCCTGTAGGTATGTACACCGAGGTAAAGCCTCAACCCGCCGACCACAATCAGCAGGAGCGGCCAGAGAAACGATTCGAATTTGAACGGCTTGCGATCATGTGTTGAGTTTGAGCCGTCTGACATGGGTACCCCTATTTCGTTGAGCTGAGGATTCTAAATCGGAGTTTATGAACTCACTGTATCGATTGCATGGGTTGCAAACTCGAGCCACGACAGATTCCGCGGAGCGAAATTCATTTCTGGGCGGTGGCGGGGAGTTCGCGGAGTTTGATGTTGCGGAAGAAAGCTTCGTCGTGGTGATCTTGCAGGGCGATGTAGCCGAGCGGATTCTTCGCCCAGTCGGTGTTTTTAAATTTGGATTGTGCGATGCCTGCTTTGACGGCATCGGAGTTGAATTCGAATTCCACGACTTTGACGCCGTTGAGCCAGTGTTCGACGTGATTGCCCTGGACTTTAATGCGCGAGTCGTTGAATTCGGCGAGTGGGCGGAGGGTTTTGTTCTGGGGCGGGAGGATCTCGTAGAGTGAGCCGGTGGCGTGTTTGTCGTTGACGCCGGGGTCGTACATGATCTGGTATTCCGGGCCAAAAGCGAAACCGTCGCCTTTTTTCTCCTGGACGCGATATTTGACGCCCGTGTTTCCGGGTGCTTTAGGGACGCGCCACTGGAAGGCGAGTTCGAAGTTTTCGTATTTGCCGGTAGTGATGATGTCGTTGGTGCGACCCTCTCCGCCGAGGCAGTGGAGGCAGTAGTCATCAATGCGCCAGCGATTGGAGGGGAAGGCATCGGCGCCCAGGCCGCGCCAGCCGGTTGTGGTTGAGCCATCGAACAGGAGAACCCAGCCGGCTTTTGTTTCAGCTTCGGTCAGGGAGGGACGGGTTGTTGGAATTTGCGCGGAAGTTTGCTCTGCCAGGGCCAAGAGCAACAGGGCAATCGTTGCGGCGCGTAGGTGGATCATGCAAGAATCATAAATGTTGGACGGGGCTGGCGGAAGAATACTGCGGATGTGTTTGAATTTGGGGTGGGGCATTAGCACTACAGCGCCACTTTAGCACAACGGCCGGCCGTTACGGCGTGTAGAGGG
>DAIRGS010000140.1:0-18243 GCA_036794395.1 Tepidisphaeraceae bacterium
CCTTCAACGGCAGGGTACCGAGTATACCCCGCCATAAATGTCCTGCACCCTGTGGAACGTGCGCGACAAGCTGCTCGATGATTCTGCATGTAAGCTTTTGTCACTTCTGAATTCTCTGCGTCCTCCGCGTCTCTGCGGTGAATAATCTGGGCTAAGAATGGCTAGCGATGTCGCCGTACTTCGTTTGTTCTTTGCTGGCACTTCTGATCTGATTGGCATTAACGACTTCGAGCGGCACCTCACACGAATGCAATCTGGAATTCCAAGCCACTCCACCCGATGATGGACGCGTGGAGGAACCATCAACCAATGCGCAATCGCCCGCCGCAAACGAAGAATCTGAAGGCCTCGTCTGCCCCCAATGCGGCTACGACCTCCGGTCGATCGCCAGCGAAAACTGCCCCGAGTGCGGCCTGCCGATTGACCGTGCCGCGATGTCCGTTTCCCGGATTCCGTGGGAGCATCAGGATGAAATCGGGCGATTTCGTGCCTGTTGGCGCACAACCGGCCTGGTCATGTTCCATCCCCGACGTTTTGCCGAAGAGATGAACCGGCCGGTGAGCTATGCGCGGGCTCGCCGATTTCAGTTCATCGCCGTATTACTGGCGTGGATTGCCCCGACATCGTGGATCGTGGGATCGCTCGTCAGCGAACTCAATCCCGTATTTCACGGACCCGGCCGGCTGGGTTGGTACCTGGAGGCATTGGTGATTGCGTCCGGTTTGTTTGCCCTGTGGGTTTTCCTGTTTCTGGCCAGCGGCGTGATCAGCTACTGGTTTCACCCCTCGACGCTTCCCGTTCACCGCCAGAATCGCGCAATCGCGCTCAGCTACTATGCATGTGCGCCGCTGGCGTGGTTGTGGCTTCCCGCGGCGATGCTCGTCCTGCCCGCACTTGTCGACACTCGAGTGAGCTTAGTGCAGGCCGCCATGGTCGTGCTCGTTGTACTGGCGATATCGATCGCCGGCGCGCTCATTTTTGAGTGGTTCATGCTTAGTTTTTCGCTGATGGGCGCGGTGACGCATAGCAGCGCCGCGCGAAAGTGGGCGTATTTCTTCTCGCTCCCGGTTCTGTGGCTCACGTGTCTGGCGCTGGCATTTACGCTGCCGGCCGCGGTGTTACTTGTATCATTGGTGATCCTCAACAGCCGGTAATGGCTGCGTGGCCGGCGGCGCGGGCTCCAGCGGGAAGACCACATCCGCGCATTCCCACTCTGAACTGACCACGCCACTTGGACTGACCGTTGGCAAACTTGTGCCGCCATCATCGGTTCCATTATGACCGACTGAGTATAGCGCAGGACTGGGTTTGCGATGATAGCCCATTGGCCGTCCATCCGAAGCGTAAGGATCGGCGGGCAGCCTGGGCAGATATTCAGGAACGAGCTGCTGGAGCCCGTCGGGGTAGCTGCCCGTGTGATCGATGCGATACAACGGAACGGCCAGTTGCAGGGCCGCGACGTGCCGTGTCGTCTGGCTCTGAAATTCACGGTCGATCGCCCTGCTGGTCGAAGGAAGAAGAAATCGGCTCGGCAGACTACATAGTTCTTCCAATTGCGAATCGCCCAAATTCGGCACGGGGTTCGTGGCATTGGCTGCCTGCCAGTTGGTCTGCCTGGCCGCGTCTGCCGTGCCAGTGAGAACTTTCGCGGCGCGGATGCCGTCCAATTCGATGGCGGGCTTGAAGACGCGGGGAATCGTGACTCCAAACAACCCTCCTCCATTGGCGATGAATCGCGCGTTATCCAGAGCCGCCATCCGCTCCCCATGCCATGAGCGAACCGCACCTTGGCGGTAACGTTCATCGTCGGTCAGCTCAGAAATCAGTTCCCGCACCTGCGCGCGGGTAGCCGGTGTTCCGGAAGTCGCAAGCCCGGCTCCCGAGCCTTCCGCGTTCAAGCCGGGTGCCATGGTTTGCACTGCGTCACAGGCGATCGCAGTCAGCCCGATGCCCACCATATTCACGACCAATACATTCACGCCGCGATCTTGTGCGTGCACCTGATTCAAAATGTCGCGAACCGCTTCGACGGCCTCGTGGTCATCTCCCTGTGCGTGATGCGAAATTGCCGACGCTCGCAGTAGTCTGGCCAGTTGTCGCTGAGAATTCAGATGAGGCAGGAGCGTGCTCATCATGGGCACCCGCACCGCCACTTTCCAATCCACGTCCGGCAGTGCCCGCGCCGACCGCGCCAGCGTCAGGCTTTTGACATTTGCGGCGATGGTCGTCTCCAGGAGCTGCCGTTGCGATGCGGTTAACGGGTCGCCGGTGTCGTCGTGCTCAAAATCCTGAAACGCTTGGCTGGTATTGATTGCCGTCGCCGCGTTCATCAGCGCGAGTGCCGCGTTCTGCGAATCGGGGACCCCGGCGGCGGGGGAAAAATCCCCCGGCAAGATGGGCTCTCCCCGCGCGCGGGCAGAATCAATCAACGCCTGATACCGCCTGTCCGCGAGGCTCAACGACCAATATTGGAAAATGACCAGCGTGATCAGGACCATGACCCACCCGATCCCAATCCGCTTCAACCACCAATAGCGCAACGGAACCGCAATCTCGCCCGTCGAGTTGTCCTTTGATTCCCGGCCCATTGATCAAAACAATACCACATTCCGTCCCAACTGTTACACCGCGATTCCAATCCCGGTCGATGCGTCAACAGAACCTCAATGACATCCATTAAACAGGGATCTGGAAATCCAGCCCACGGTTCCCGATGATGCACTCGTGGCGGAACAATCACCCAGCGCGCAATCTGCTCCCGCAATCGAGGAACCCGACGGCCTGGTCTGCCCACGATGTGGCTACGATCTTCGCGCCATCTCCAGCGAAAACTGCCCCGAGTGTGGCTTGCCAATCGACCGCACATCGATATCCCTTTCGCGAATCCCATGGGAACACTGCAAGGAGCTCGGCTACTTCCGCGGCTTCTGGGATACCACGGGATATGCCGTGTTTCATCCGCTTCAATTGGCGAAGGAGGTGTACCGGCCAATCAGCTATCGCCGGGCGAGATGGTTTCAACGGATCGTCGTCCTCTGGGCATGGATTCCAACGGCCTTCTGGCTCATTGCGGCGTTGATTCCGGAGACCAATAGCCGCTGGGATGTCCGGGTGCCAACCATCACAATTGCCGTACTGGTGTTGGGAATGTCCCTGTCACTGGCCACTGGCATCGCAAGCTACTGGTTCCATCCCAAGACCCTGTCCGTATCCCACCAGAACCGGGCGATCGCGCTGAGTTACTACGCCTGCTCCCCACTGGCATGGCTCTGGCTCCCGGCGGTGTTGCTGGCGGCCGAGCGGTTCATCCCACACAATTCCGGGGTCTTTTACCCGCAATTCGTGATTCTCACCGATCTGGGCGAAATAGGTTTTGGCATACTCCTCGTCACCTGGCTTATCACCACGAGCGTGTTGATGAGCACCATCACCAAACGCGGCGCACGCCAGACCGTCCGGTTCGCGGTTGTACTGCCGTTTCTATGGCTGTTGTGCTTCGGGATCTCCGCCGCCGTGCCCGTCGCCGGTTACTTTTTCTGGGTCGTGATTCACGGCCTGCGATGAGGGATCCAGCGGGAAAACCGCGTCCACTTCATCCCATCGGCCATCGTAATACTCAATCCCGATGAGGATTGGCGGACTTGTTCCACCATCATCTTTTCCATTGTGTGAAACCGAATAGATCACGGGAAGCGGCGCCCACCGATAGGCCAGCGGCCGTCCGTCGGATGCGTAAGGATCGGACGGCAGGTTCGGAAGATAGGTGGGAACGAGGTCGGTGAGCTTGACCGGATAAGTATTCTGATGATCCCGACGGTAGAGCAGGATCGCCAGGCGCAGCGCGGTGACGTGCCGCATTGTAACGGATCGAAAATAGTCATTTAGCACATCGAATTCATAGGAGCCTCCCGGATGGATCCCCCTGGCGCTCTGCCAATTGGATTGCGCAAACGCGGTGGCGTATCGAGTCAACAATTCCGCACGCGGAATCGACTCGAGGATAATTTTCGGCCGCAACATCCAGGGCGTGTCTGCTCCTGACCAAGGTCGGCCCTGCAAATACACAGTGCCGCCGTTTGCCACGAAGCGCGCATTATCCAGTTCCTCCATACGCCGGCCATACCACGCCTTTACTTGAGCCGCCCTGAACCGCTCGTCATCCAGCAGCATTGCGATAACGCCGCGAAATTGAGAGCGTGTTGTGGATCGCTCAAATGGTCGTTCAGGCCCTTCCGCGGCTACAATCTTGCAATCGGTTGTCGCCAGATTATCCAACAGTTGGCAAGCGATCCTAGTCAGCTGCCAAACTGTTTGCTCTTCGTTCAGCGTGCTTGGGCCAGATTGAATCGCGACGGAAATGATCAAAATGTCTCGAATTATTTCTAGTGCCTCTCGATCATTCCCCTCATTATGATTGATTCTGGCTGAGATTCCCAAAAGCGCTGCCAAGTTCCAATGCGTATCCAGGATGTCCCCCCATGGATTTGAGACAGGCGTTTGCAGTTGGATATTCCAATAAGCCCCTGGGCGCAAGACCGCCGACCGCACCAGCGCAAATGCCCGTTGGTTCTCGGTCATCAATTTTTTAACGGCAGTTACGTCTTCGGCACGGGGATTCAGGACATCGGACAGATCATATCGAATGGGGTTCAAACTCCGCAGGCCGAACTCGGTTGCCGCGTCCATGAGCGGAAGGGCGACATTCTGCTCGTCGAGTACCTTCTCGCGTTGCTCGAAATCTCTCGGTAAAACTGGTTCACCACGCGCGTAGGCGGCGTCGATCACCGACTGGTACCGGCGATGGGCCATCCTCCACCACAGGAGATCGGTCACCGCCACTGCAACAATCAGCGCGATTACGCCGCACCCAATCCGCTTGAGCCACCAATACCTCACCGGATAGAACGGGTTGGCCGTAGGATTCTCCCCGCCTTGCATATCTCGGCCTCCAGGCTTAACCCAAAACACCTGCCCCGCAATCATGATATCATCTGTCCATGGGGCGAACTGTCCAGGTTTTCATCTCGATTGTCTTTCTTTCGATCTGTCTGGGCTTGGTCGTTCTCTGGGTCCGCAGCCACTCCGTCGCCGACTGGATCACCTACAGCAATGGCAGCGGCGTTTACCATGAATACGTCACCCTCCCCGGCCAATTCCGCCTCACCCGCGTGACCGGGTGGACGTCGGTCCAGCCGCTCGAATGGCGGCTCGAACCTTTTCCGCCGCTGCGGCCTGTCTTTGGCCAGCAACCTGTGTATCGCACCTGGGCCATCATCGGCGTTGGCTTTGATGGGGGATCCCGGCGAATCAATTCGCCCGCTGCTCCGGCGGGAACTTACGCCCCGATCACGGTTGCGTATCAGGTCACGGCGGTTCCATTTGCGGTGCCTGCGTTTGTCACTGGGGTCATCGGCCTGTCTCCGTGGATTGGCCGCAGGCGTCGGGTGCGCGAGCGCGATCATCGGCTTGCCCGGGGGCTCTGCGCCGTGTGTGGGTACGATCTGCGCGCGACGGAAGGGCGATGCCCGGAATGTGGGGCGATGGCGTTGGGGGTTGTGGCAAAGTAAAGCGATCGACTCGCGCGATTCGAGTCCGGCGTGCGCGAAGCCGCAAGCGGCTGACAGCCAATGCAGTTTAATCTTGCGGGGATCGACGTTTGCGGGGATCGCTCTTGATGCGGGCGAGCGACAGCTTGGCGCGTTTTTCCTTCCGCGTCTTCTGATGCCAGTAGGTCAGGAATACCGCATCGAGCCCGAGTACCGTTCCGGTGATGATCCACGCCCGAGCGGTGGAGTGCCGGGCGGCGGTGGGCGTTGTGAGCGAAGCCAGATCCGCAGCGAAGACCGAAACCGCGTCGTGGAACACCGCCGCGTCGAAACGAATGAAGTTGTAGGCAACCTGTGCCGGCAGGGATTGCTCGATCGACTGTGCCGTGATCGGATTGGCACTCGCTACAAGGGGCACCGCGTCGGCAATCTGATCGGCAACCGCCCGCGCCGCGGCCGGCACCGCGCCGATGGTGCGCATCACCGCGAAGGGTGGAACAACAGCCGCGATTTGTCCGGGCAAGCGGATGATCGGCGATGACGAATCGGTGGTCGTGCTCCGGGCACTGGTCACGATCAGGTCATGGCCCGCGATTGAGACAGGCGCCACGTCCAGGGTCGTCGTTGAATGATTAGCCGAAGTCGGAGCCCCGATTTCCCGCGCGGGCGTCAGCGCCAACGGCGTAACCGCCACCAGGGCGCTGGGCACTGCCTGCGGCGTTACCGAAGGCGTGATGGGGATAATCTGCGATACAAAAGACGGCCCGACGACAGCAGGTGACGAACCGGGATTGTCGTTGCGAATAATGGCTGGCGTTTGCGTCCCGCCATCCGTCTGGTCGCCACCGGGATTCCGCGCTACCCCTTCACCGGCATGCAAGAGCAACGGACGGAAACCGACGCCGGATGTGTTATCGGCATCACGACTTTCATCATCCCCGGAATGTGAATCGTGACCGTTGGTTTGCCCCGAAGGCTGATTGGCCCCGGTTTGCGAATCGGATCCGATTGCCCCGCCCAACTGCGGAACCGTTCCCTGGCCAACGGAGGTTGGCACGCCGCCCGTCGGCTCGCCCCCTGGATGAACCATCCATCCATTTCCGAATCCATTGCCGCCCGTTGAATTCACCACGCCGGGCGTAAAATTCGAAGTTGTACCGCTGGGGGACGGAAGCGGATCGACAAAGACAATTTCGACGACCACGACATCCATCGAGCTATGCGCATCATCCGATGAAAGGTGATCATTTCCCGAGTGATCTGTTATCGGATTTGATGAGTGTTCGGTGTTGTCGGAAGAGTGCGCCGGCGAAAGCGAAACCGGTTGATTCGACGAAGTGCCCGTCAGTATGGACGACGAATCCGATTGGCCCGTCGTTGAGAATGAGGCGGATGTAGCCGGCGAAGTTGTTTCGACTTCAGCGTCATCCCCACCGGATTTCTTCTGAGCGAGTTCTTCGGCGTTAATCTGCGCGGGAGCCGCGGCATGTTCCAGGCCGACCCCATGAGGACCCGTTTCAGCGTCATTCGCATTGACACCGTGAGCCGACAGCATCAATCGCCGCTCGAGCAGCTCGACATTCGTCCGAAACAACTTCCATGTCCGCCTGCGGGCGGCCGCTCGGTCGATCGCTTTTTGGCTCACGAGTTCACCCTGATTTGCTGACAGCGAAAAACATCATAGCTCGGATCCCGCCGGTTGGGTTGCCGCCGTTTTCGGCAGCTCAACAGGAGATCCTACGGTGCCGGCAGGATCGCGTTCCTGCCCAAGCCGGCTTTTCAGGATCGCATCATACTTTTGTCGCTGCTCATCAGACAATAGAGTTTTCGTGTCATCGACAGCTTTTTTTACCGCCTCGTCACGATTCGATTGCAGTTTAAGGTTCTGTTGCTGATATTCTTGATAGAAAGTTGCGTATCGCTCTTTCTGTTCGGGAGTCAGCATGTCCTGCGTTTTACGATCCAGCTCCTGCTGGAGCCGGCTGGCATTTTGATACGAATTGTCCGAAGTGGTCTTCACATCCTCCCAGATCTTTTGAATCTGGTCGCGCTGGGCATCGGTGAGTTGGAGATCGGCCAGGGTAGGAATGGCTGCCGGTACAGGCGCTGCCTGGGAAATGGAATATCGAGTGGCCAGAATGCCGGTGGTAATGCCCGCGATCAAGGCAAGGGCGAATGCAATCGCGAATATGACTCGAGATTTACCGGCTCGCATGTGTACCTGGATATTGAAGCTCGTTCAGCATCCAGTTGATTGTATCGTTTGTCGCCACGCCTGTATCTGGCAGTTTCGGTTCCACGGGATTGACCAGGACGGGTTTCTGTAATTCCCCACCCATCGCCAGTCGCTGCCATTCGGGCAATTGTTGCACGGGTTGAAATTGAGAATTTGCTTGTTGTGCAGGTCGCGCTGGTGTTTGGCCGATCCACGCCAGGCTGATGATTAAAATTGATGCCGCCGCGGCCGCGAGCCCCACTCCAAGGCGAATCACGCTTCCGTCGTCGGCGCGATCCAGTTCGCGATGCAGCCGGGCCAATTCCAGCGGCGTAATCTCGCCGGGATCAAGCGCGGCCATTGCCTGCGAAACCTCACGCAATCCAGCCAGCTCATCGGCGCAAATCTCACACTCAGCCAGATGATGCTCAACCGCTTGCGATGCGGAATCGTCCAGCTCGCCATCGTGATAGGCGCCTAAACGTGATTGAAATTGGCAACCCGACATGATCGCCTCAAAACCTGCAACCCTTGCACAAAAACGCTCGGGCCGCTCAATGAATCCCGGCTACGGATTGTAGCTCTGCAACTTTGACTTCAACTCCATGCGGGCACGATGCAGGCGGGATTCAACCGTTCCCTGCGGCACGCCCAGCGATTCTGCAATCTCCGAATAACTCATCTGCTCAAACTCCCGAAGCACCAAAATCTCCCGATACTCCCGTGGCAACGTTCGAAGCACCGCGGCCACATCGATTTTTCGATCCACGCCGCCGGTTGCCAGGTCTTCCCGAACGGATGCCGCCGACGGGCGCGGCTCGGTATCCATCGCATCCAGCCCAAGTGCCTTGCGGCTGGCGCGCGACTTATTCCATGTTCGCGCCGCTTGCCTGACCAGAATCCGTTTCAACCACGTCTTAACCGACGCTCGGGCATCAAATTTCCGCATCCCGCGGAACGCGCCCAGAAGTGTTTCCTGCACGATGTCTTCGGCGTCCGCCCGCGTCGCCGACAGCGAAAGCGCCAGCCGAAAAAGCTCCGGGGCATGGTGATCGGCCAGCACGTGGAACGCGCCGGAGTCACCCCCGGCGGCCTGTTTGATCAACTCCAGATCGCTTGGTTGCAACGAACCGGCCTCCTGCCGCCGGTGGAGCGCCGAAGCTGAATCATCTGCCGCTTCCGCCGACGTCTGTCGGCTTTTACCCCGATACATCGGAAAATAAAAATGGCCGGGCGCCTGCGGCGTGCGGCGCCCGGCCGGGGGAAGGAACGAATCAACCCGGCGCGACGGGAGCAAATTACCGGCGTCATTCATGACGACCGCTCCCATCCCGGCTCAAAGAACCGAGCACCCACGTCTCGGCGCCGAACCGTCTACCGAAATCTCCGTTCCAAACATCCATCATCAGCAACTCGGGCCACCATCTTGCCGCCATGCCTTGGCCCTTCTGTCTTGCCGATCCATTTCCTCTGTTCCAGCAACTTTGGCCTTTCTTCCAGAAAAGTTAGAGATTAAAAATAACCTATGAGCGTTTACGACTACAACCGCACGTATGACGATGTCACCAAAGGATTTGCTACCGAGGCATCCCATGTCTTCGAGGCCTCGCTTTTGTGCATAGAGCACTGCGTTTCCCAACTTTCCGACCAGCAGCTTTGGTGGCGGCCCCTCCCCGAAATGAACTCAATCGCCAACCTGCTTCTCCATCTTGCCGGGAATGTCGGCCAATGGGTCAACGCCGCGGTCGAAAACACCGCCACCACCCGCAATCGCCCGGCCGAGTTCGCCCATCGCGGGCCCATCAACAAAGACCAATTGATGACCTCTCTACGAGACGCCGTCGCCCGCGCCCGCCGATCGATTGAGTCAATCCAATCCCCCGATCAACTACTGCAAACCCGCCGGGTCCAGGGCAACAACACCAACCTCCTCACCGCGATCTTCCACTCCGCCAGCCACTTCGAAGGCCACACCCAGGAAATCATCGCGATGACCCGCCAGATCAAAAAAGAACAATACAAGTTTCTCTGGCAACCCAAATCGCCGGAAGAAACCAGCGCTAACGGGTCGAAGGTCTGATGGGTTCCATCGTCAACCGGTATCTTGTTGAACCGCAAAAATTCTGTTGACTTCCGAAGATTCAACTCGTAAATATTTGGACATCAATTCATTGCAGTGTGGCCAGGGGGGCGAGCCAACGCGAAACTCTCCTCCCCAGCCGCAAGATGGCGGTCTGCCGGAATTGCCGGCTTACGGGGAGGTATCATGTCCAGTTCAAAGCGCCCATCAGCGGTCTTCAGTGCGATTCGAGATGTACGTGCAGGTCGCCGTCGTAACCCAAAAATCTCCGCGGCCCTGGTTGAGGTCTTGGAGCCGCGACAATTGTTGAGCGTCACCTCCGCGGAGCTTCACACGCTCGATAATACCGACCAGATCATGGCCGGCGGCAGCACGTTCGCCGTCAAGCTCGAAGCGCAAACGACCAACAACTCGGCGACCAACTGGATCATCGACTGGGGCGATGGCACGACTGCTACACTGGACAACGTTGGCTACGACGATCAGACAACTCACTCGTACGGCGCGAACGACGCCGCCGGCACTTCTCACAACGTTAGTTTTGAGGTATCCGATATCAGTGGGAGCCCATCCTACTACGATGGATCAAACTACCTGGAAAGCATTTCATCGCTCAATGGCGTTGGAACGAGCCTGACCGAAGCGCAAAATGCCTCCTTTACCGAGAACCTCGCCGACTTCCGCAGCCTGAATCAGAACCTCAACTCCTACGATTTTACCGCCACGATCCAGTGGTATGATGGGACGCCCGCCGATTCCGGGACAATCGTTTCCGACGACTTCGGCGGGTTTTACGTCCGGGGCTCCCACACCTACGACGCTCGCGGTTCATACCCTGTGTCGATCGACGTCATGGCCGGCGACGGAACTTCCACTGAAATTGGTTCCGAAATCAACGTTATCCCGCCCGACCTCCACATCATGACCGTTGGGCACGTCGGTGGTGAGGCCGTGGCCAACGCCACCGATGGAAATCCCGTACAGATGGTGATCGGCGCCGACGAATCGGGCCAGGCCCAGATTCAGATCTCCAGTCCCACCTACGGTATAACCGGGTCGCGCAGCGCGGTTCATTGGACCGTCTCGGGCGATGCGGCCAGCGTTACAAGCGGTGACTTCAACGACGACACAACCGTCACGCTCACGCCCAACGGCAGCCACCAATACGCCATCCAGTCCGGCTCCGACGAAAACAATGACGGCGTCATCGAAGACAACGAAAAACGCGAGATCGATGTTAAAGTCATCTCCGTCAGCTCAATAAAGGCAAGTATTGGCGACCAGAACAAGACGTCGAGTGACACCGGTATGACGATCACGGACGATAACATCATCACGGTCCTGCAAGGGTCTTCGCTTCGAGTGCAAGCGCAGGGTGTCCAACCCAACGACGCTGCCTCAAAAAATCAACTAAAATGGATAGTCCAACGGAATGCGGCCGATGTCCTGACGGGTTCTCCATCACAGGTGGCGACGGACCTGAACGACAAGTCAGCAGGCACGCTTTCTGCCAATTCCGCCGGATCCTTCAATGTAACGGTGTACATCGACGAAAATAACGATGGCCAGATGCAGGATAGCGAGAAGCTTCGTGTACTGCATTTGGCAGTCATAAATGTTACACTCCAAAACAACACAGATGACGTTCATCCCAACAGCAACAACTTCACCGCTGATTCGGGAACTAGTACCGCCATCGTGTATAGCGGATCGGTTGAGAATCCCGTCATTAAGGCCGACGCACATGTACTTCTCGAAGGCGGCGGCCCACTAAAGCAAATTGGCGTTGACAAAATTCATCTCGGGTGGATTCAGAACCTCACGCTGGCAAATTTTACAGTGAACTATGGGCCGCAGCACAAGGAGACGTTGACGAAGGCCGCACAGCTGAGTTACCCGCTTTTGGATAATGGCGAAACGGAAAATGAAGGTACTGGAGGCGACACGGCGTTCATCGGGGGCCTCCCCGCAGGTTCAAATCCAGGATACCCCATTACGGGCGGAAAAACCGAAACTATGTCAGAAATGCACGACCGCCCATATTGGGATTTCAACCAATCCGCAGATTTTAACGGCCAGACAATCCATGCCACGAGCACGAGCGGAGGGCTGACCTTCACGACTTACGTTGCCGGGTATAGCACAGACTTCGACAAGACTTATTGCGAATATGGAAAGTTTGAATGGACAGTGAATTTCGTCTTCACATACAACCCCACGATCTTTGCGCCATCCTCGAAATGGTGGACAGATTCTGGGTCGTCGGTACAGGGGCCCAATTCCATAACCCCTGTCCAAGGGGGAGTGTATGCTGTCACTGATGGACCTGATTGTAATGCTTTGGGGGTATTGATATATCAATATACCTAGTCGGAGGGAACGCGATGAGCACGACCAGAATGATTGGTACTCTGATGCCGCTCTTTGCGGTGCTAACCGCATTAAGTGTGCCTGCAACGCGTCCCGGAGAAGTGTTCCCGCAGGCATTTCGCAATGATTTATTCGAAGTGTTGCGATTTGGCGGGAGCGCCTATGTCTGCGAAGTGGGCAATGTCGAGCCCCTGAAGTTGATGCGTTCATCGAGCGTTGAAACTGGAAGCGTCGAGCTGAGGATATCCCAAACAATTATAGGTCCAAGCCACGTTTCGCTCCGTGTCCCTTATACGTTTCGCACTTCTCACCACGGCAGTCCGTGGATGGATGACGTTTGGGGAGGTGATCCGAGGCGTTTTCAAGGGCGGACGGTGCTCTGCCTCGTGATCGCGCCACAACTCGATCCACTCACAAGTGTTGTGCCGGGGTGCGATGCAAGTGTCGCATGTGTATTCGCGGTGAGCGGCGCAACAGATGCCGATGTTTACGCAATTCGCGACGCCGCGAAATTGCATCGGATTGTAGATCCCGATGCGCTAACCCAAGCTTTGAAAAGTGCCGTGCTTGACCCGCGAGATCGACTGCGTATTTACGCCCTTGAGGCGACGGCCCGGCGGCTTCTTCCAGTCGACGTTGCGAGCGCGGCGGCGATTATTACCGCGAGAATTGCGCATGATAGGCAAATTCCTTATGCGAGCGGAGAAGTCGAGCATCTCGTAAAGAACGTACAATCGGTTGCGTTGTCAGATGATTTGACCATGCCATCCAGGCGCGAGATCGCGAAATCTGTTTGCGAATGGATCGCACTCGGGTCTCCAGATTTTTCACAGCGATCTATCGATTACCTCTCTGCAATTGTGCTCCAGAAGGGCATCAGTTCATCAGACGTGCAGTTGACTCCTGCAACCCGTTCCGCATTGGAACGCAAACTGCGGTGGCTAGCGACGCATGAAGACGACACGCCGACTCTAGTTTCGGCTTCGAAGCGAATCCTCGCCTGGCTTGCCGCTGATGAATCCAATCGAAGTGACTAAATCCAGCGCAACTGGACGAACTCGCGGCCTACACGACAGATTTCGACAGGTCGTATTCTGCATATGGCAAAGTGGATTGGCGCCCTCATCGCGGTTTTTCATATGCTGGTGGTACGGCACGGGTTGCGCAGACCGGGGTAAGACCGTGTTCCAGGGATCTTTCCCAACTATGACTCAGATCGCGCAAATCATTCGTGACGCCCGTCGTCACCAGCAGTCAGGGCGATTGAATGAGGCCGGTAAGCTTATCGAACAAGTCCTGCAACTTGATCCGAACAATTCGGAGGCCATTCATTATCGCGGCCTTCTCGCGCAACAGCATGGAGATTCTGCGCTCGCCCTGAAATGGCTCAACCGCTCTGTTGAACTAGCGCCTGGCAGACCCGATTTTCACAATAACCTCGCGACCGTACTGGGCAGTGTCGGTCGTTTTGAGGAGGCCCTGAAACATCTGGATGAGGCGCTCCGCCTCGATCCAAATTATTCAGCCGCACGGGCTAACCGCAAAAACGCGCTCGCGGCGCTGGGCCGCGTTCCTAGGGAACGGGCATTTGGCTTCTCAAATGAAACGGAGTGCGGCGGCGATAACCATTGTGACGCCCCAGTTGAGCATGCGCGGGCGGAGGAGCCTATCGAAATCCTTCGAGATGAGGTGCGGCTGGAGCCTCAAAATGTGATGGCTCTCCTCTCGCTTGGCAACGCGATGCGGCTCTGTGGGGACCGCGATGCCGCCATCGGCGCGTATCGCACCGCAGTCGAGTTGCTTCCGGACTCGCCATTAGCGCGCAGCAACCTCGGCGCGAGTTTGCTTGATATGGGTTGTTTCGAGCAGGCGATTGAGCATCTTCGCAAGGCGATTTCTCTCAATCCCGATCTAGCCCCACCTCACTTCAACCTTGCACTGGCCCTGCTGGCGTCCGGCGATTGGGCGCTGGGGTGGCCGGAATTTGAATGGAGACGCCAGATACCCGATGTCGGCGGTGATTCGCGAATATTTGCGCAGCCCGAATGGGACGGATGTCCTTTGCGGAATCGTTCAATTCTTGTCCAATGCGAACAAGGATTCGGCGACACCATCCAATTCGTTCGCTTCCTTCCGCTGCTGAAGGATCGTGGAGCGCGCGTGATTCTGGAATGCCAGCCGAAACTCCAAAACCTCCTGAAGGGCGTTGCCGGCGCGGATACGGTCGTCGCGCGGGGAGAACAGCTTCCTCCGTTCGACACGCACGTGCGTCTTCTGAGTCTTCCCGGCATTTTCGAAACCACGCCGTCGTCCATTCCCGCATCTATCCCTTACCTCCATCCAGAGCCCGCTCATGTGGAAAAATGGCGACCTGTGATTGCGGGGCCTGCCTTCAAGATCGGCATGGTCTGGCAAGGCCGGCGCGGCTACCGCGCCGATCGTGATCGATCCATCCCGCTCAAGGAGTTTACCCCTCTGGCGCAAGTACCGGGCGTCAAGCTGTTCAGCTTGCAAAAGGAAGATGGAACGGAACAAATCGCGGACTGTGGGTTTGAAATCCGCCAGATGGATCCGACCATCGACACCGCCGGTGCATTTGTCGACACCGCCGCCATCATTCCTTCCCTCGATCTGGTCATCACTTCGGACACGGCCATCGCACATTTGGCGGGAGCGATCGGCGCGCAAGTCTGGGTCGCGCTTGCAAAATGCCCCGATTGGCGTTGGATGGTTGGACGTGCAGATTCACCGTGGTATCCGACGATGCGGTTGTTTCGTCAGGAAACAGCCGGCGATTGGAACCCCGTTTTTGCGCGGATGGCCAATGAACTGAAGTCACGCGCGCGGCCAGCCCCGCAACCCACCCACGTCGACCTGATTGGCATCCCGGGTTCGCCGGCACAATTGCTTGATCGAATTGCAATACTACGCATTAAAATCGACCATTTGCCCGATGACGGTCGCCGCGCGTCGGCACGGCGGGAATTGGATGCCCTGTTGGCAACACGAGCAGCGCACATCCCGGAAAACGCGGAGGTTGCCCGATTGGAGGTTGAGCTAGGCCTGATCAACACGAAGCTTTGGGATGCCGAAGATCAATTGCGAGCCTGCGAGCGCGACAAACAATTCGGAGCAGAATTCGTCGAGCTTGCTCGATCGGTGTATCAAGAAAACGATCGTCGAGCGGCCATTAAAAGCGCAATAGATTATGCATTGGGTGGCTCGCTTTCAGATGTCAAAATATATCCATCGTTGGCCCGGGGCTGATGATTCCACCGCCAAATGAACACTGCCGACTAATGACCAGGGAAAACTTCCCTAAACCGGCAACCTCACCACAAACGTCGTCCCCCCATTGGCCTTGCTGGTAAACGCAATCGTCCCCCCATGTGCCTCGACAATCGACTGACAAATAGCCAAGCCCAATCCGCTTCCCCCGGCTTCCCGCGACCGCGCTTTATCCGCACGGAAGAACCGCTCAAACACATGCTTCTGATCTTCTTCAGCAATGCCCACGCCCGTATCAGCCACCGTAACAATCGCCTGGCCATCCTCCCGCGTCACGGCGAGTTTCACTCCGCCACCGGGGCGGTTGTATCTGATGGCGTTGCTCAGCAGGTTGGTGATCAATTGCGAGATGCGTGTGCGATCGGCCGTAATTTCCACCGGAACCAGGCTGGATTCGACCTTTATCTGGTTTTCCACCGCCATCGGCTCCACCATATGCACCGATTCCTCGGCGACCGTCTTGAGATCAAACCGAACAGGATTCAGTTCCAGCCGCCGCGCGTCTGCCCGAGCCAGCACCAGCAGCGATTCAACGAGCGACTTCATTCGCTTCGACGCTCGAAGGCACGCTTCCAGCGTCTTGCGATATTCTTCAGCAGTGCGATCTTTGCTCAGGGCAAGTTCCGCGTGCGAATGAATCACGGTCAGCGGCGTTCGTAGCTCGTGCGATGCATCGGCGGTGAACTGAACCTGCCGCTGGAAGGCCGTGTCCAGGCGCTCGAATGTTTCGTTCAAAGTTTGCGCCAGCACGCCCAGCTCACTTTTGGTTTCCTGAAGATCGATCCGTTGCGAAAGATCCGATGCCGAGATCGTTCGCGCGGTGGCGGTAATCGCATTAATCGGACGAATCGCCCGCGTCGAAAGCAACCATCCTCCGGCCAATCCAATCGCCATCACGCCCGCGCCAACAAACACAAACAGCCATGCGAGCTTTCGAACCTCCTGCCGTTCCCGCGCAACCGAGCGCCCGACCAAAACCTTGCTTTCAAATGGCCCCGGCACGATCACTTCGCGAAGCATGCCGTCATCAGGATTCCATCGAAACACAGCCGGACCAAATGGCTTGGAAAACTGCACGGTCCACGGCTGCACCTGTGGTAACGGCGCGGACGAATGCAGCATGTCTCCATCCCGCGACCAGATCAGGAAGTAGGGTTGATCGCGCTGATCTTGTCCGACCCGGCTCAATACATCCCGCGGCACATCCGCCGCCCTGTCGTTCATCAACGCGAAAAAACCAGGTCCGCCTGAAGGAAATTGCTCCAATTCCGGAACCGCCAATCGAAACACAAACGGCAATTCATCCGCCATCGATCGTCGTGACCCCCCAGGTCCACCGCCATCACGCGGCCCACCGCCATCCGACGGCCCGCCTCCGCCATCACGCCCAAGCCCGCCAAAACCCTCGCGCGTGCCAGCATTCCCTGCGCGCGCATCCGCAGAAAAGCCGCCACCACCTCCACCACCGCCCCCTCCACCCCGAAATCCTCGCCCGCCGCGACCAAACGAAGGAGGCCCCAGCGGCCGCGAACCGAGCACGCGCGCCGCGCCTTCAATCTCCCGATCCACCTGGCTGAACCACGACCGGCTGATGCTCACATACAGCGCCGCCGCGAAGCTGATCAACGCCAACGCGAGAATCGCCGCGTGCCAGAGCTGTAGCGTCCAGCGGATGGACCTAAACATCATCGTCGTCCTCGGCCCCGCCATCCGCTGCCGGCGGGCCATTGTCGATCACGTAGCCTTGTCCGCGCCGCGTCTGAATGAATCCTTTGCCCAGCTTTTTGCGCACGTTCGACACGTGCACGTCCACCAGATTCGACAAGCTATCATCCTCTTCATCGAACAAATGATCGTAAATCATCGACCGGCTCACCAGCTCCCCGCGATGTATCGCCAGCAACTCAACCAGCGAATACTCGCGAGCCGTCAGCGCCACGTTCTGCTCGCCTTGATAAACCATCCGCGCCGCCGTATCGACTCGCACATCGCCCATCTCGATGATCGCGCTGGCCTTCCCCGCCGACCGCCGAATCAGCGCCCGCAGCCGTGCCAGCAGCTCAGCCAGCTCAAACGGCTTGGTCAAATAATCATCCGCCCCCGAATCCAATCCCTTCACCCGATCCGGCAGCGCGTCCCGAGCCGTCAACACCAGCACCGGCACCGCGCTGCCTCCCTTCCTCAACTCCTTAATCACCGCGAACCCATCCATCCGCGGCATCATCAGATCCAACACCACCGCGTCGTACGCCGCCCCCTGCGCCTTAAACAGCCCCTCCTCGCCATCGGCCGCGGTATCCACCGCGTACCCATCCTCGCGCAGCGACTGACTGATCACGGTCAACAAATCCGGCTCGTCTTCAACAACCAGCAATCTCATGGCGACAGTTTACCTCGGCCAACCTGAAGAGCGCGTGAAGGATCCCGAATGGAAATCAGGCACAGAGGGCCACAGAGAACACAAAGGACACAGAGAAAGACCCGAAATCGATCCACCCATACCCTGTCATCCTGGAGCGAAGCGAAGGATCTGCTCTCAGGTGAACTGTTCGGCCACCCGATCCTTCGCGTCGCTCTAAATGCCCGTGCGCGATTCCGCGCCTTTTCGTGACATGGCTTTCTAAGCCATGATTGAGGGGGATGACCGTCAGCGCCGGGTCAGGTTTGGGAAAGCCAACTTTCGACATGTGGACAACCTTCTGAATTTGCCTGGAGAAAATGCCCGGTTCCGGCGAGTTGGTTTT
>DAIRGS010000447.1:0-4098 GCA_036794395.1 Tepidisphaeraceae bacterium
GCTCAGCGGGAGTGCGAGGCTCCTGCCGAGCCGCGTTTTTCGATCAAGCATAAGCTCGGCAGGAGCCTCGCACTCCCATTTTTTGCGTCGGAGGGGTCATATGCAATAGCCCTGGGAATTGACTAAATTCGCATATCAGATTGGTGTCGGCGGCCTTGTGCTTTCCGAGCTTGAAAAGCGGCTTGTCAATGAGGTATTGGAATCAAATCGACTGACTTATGGGCCCAAGACCAAGCTGTTTGAGCGCGAGTTTGCGGGGCGGCATGGGTGCCGGTTCAGTCTGTATATGAATTCGGGGACATCGGCGCTGCAAGTGGCGCTGGCGGCTTGCAAAGAGAAGTACGGTTGGGCTGATGGGGACGAGATCATCCTGCCGGCGGTAACGTTTGTTGCGACGTGCAACGTCATCTTGCAAAATGGCCTGACGCCGGTGTTCGTGGATGTTGAGCCGTCCACTTACAACATTGACGCAGCGAAAATTGGGGCGGCGATCACCAGTCGCACCCGCGCGATCTTGCCCGTGCATCTTCTTGGGCTTCCGGCTGACATGATGGCCATCATGCAGTTGGCGCGCGAGCATCGGCTGGCAGTGATTGAGGATTCAGCCGAGTGCATGTTCGCGACCTGCAACGGCAAACTCGTCGGAAGCTTCGGCGACATCGGATGCTTTTCCACCTATGCCGCTCACATCGTCGTTACTGGCGTTGGAGGGCTGGCCACCACCAACGACCCACGGCTGGCAACGCTGATGCGCAGCCTCATGAACCACGGCCGTAACAATCTCTATATTTCCTGCACGGATGATGCGGGCCTTGAAGGGGCGGAATTGGAAGAAGTCATCGCCAAACGTTTCTCGTTTGAGCGGATTGGCTTTTCATATCGGTGCACGGAAATGGAGGCCGCGATTGGCCTGGGCCAGCTCGCCCGAGCCGATGAGATGATGGCCCGGCGCCGACAGATCGCCGCGCGATTTACGCATGCGTTTTCGGAGCTGACTCCATTTCTACAGCTTCCCACCTGCCCGTTGGGGCGGACACATTCATGGATGGTTTATGGGCTGGCCACGCGCGGAGACGACAAGCAGGAACTCGTGAGTTATCTGGAGAACCGGAACATCGAGACGCGCGATTTGCTGCCGCTCACGAATCAGCCGGTCTATCGCAAGCTGTTCGGCGACGACTTCGAGGACCGGTTTCCGGTGGCCAAGTGGGTTAATCATCATGGGTTCTATATCGGTTGCCATCCGTACATGACCGATGATGAGGTCGAATTCGTGATTTCGGCGTTTACCGATTTCTATTCGGGGACGACTGTGGCGCAGCGGGGGCGAGAACGTGTCTCGGAATCCGAACCGTCTCAATTCTCTGGCCGGTAGATCGGCAATCGCCATCATTTCTAAACGCATCATCGCTGTAACCAATCCTTGCCTGAGGTTTAAGGGCCGTTTACCCTTTACGTGGGCGACGGCCAATCGGGCATAAGGCACTTCTGAATTCAAAGCTGCCGGGGTCGCGCCCATTGTGAAGGGAGCTTCGATGCTTTCGGGCCGGCTAACGGGATTGTGGGCGGCGATTGTCGTAAGTAGTATATCTCTCGCTGGGGCGGCGACAGGGCCGATTGAAATTACCGAGGGGTTGGCACTTCGGAATTCGGGCGGCGGTCGGGGAGGTGGCCGGGCATTGATTTCGATTGATGCTGTTTCGGCATTGTTGGCAACGGGGGATTTGCCTGCACCCAAGGCGGGGGAGAAGCTTCCGGTTTCGGGCGCTAATCCGCCCACATGGCAGCCGGTGAAGGTGAACAAGGATGGGATCTTTCAGGCACAGGGAGTTGGGTACATCTTTTGTTCCGTGGATGTTCCTGAAGCGGGGGTGATGTTGCTAGAGGCATCGGGCGATAGCATCGCGTTTGTTAATGGCCAGCCACATATGGGGGATTCGTATTCTTATGGATATCTGCGTATCCCGGTGGCGCTGAACAAGGGGGCGAATAGTTTGCTGTTTTCGCCAGGACGGGGTCGATTGAAAGTCCGGCTGCTTCCGATTCGGGCGGAGGCGATGATTGATGTGGCGGATCCAACTTTGCCCGATTTTCTGCCGACGGATCATGAACCGCTGTGGGCATCGGTTGTTGTACAGAACACGACCGATAAGGAACTACATGGACTGAAGCTTATCGCGAAGGCGGCTGGCGGGGGGGAGCAATCCAGTGAGTTGCCTGTCATCGCACCGCTATCGATTCGTAAAGTTCCATTTCGCATTTCGGCCCCGGCAAAACTGGAAGGGGAGAAGTGCGCTGTTGCGCTCGAACTTCAGGGTTCCGGCGGGAAGCTGGACACCGCGGAATTGACCTTTCGGATTCGTCAGCCGCTCCAGACACATAAGCGAACGTTCGTCAGTGCGATTGATGGAAGCGTGCAATATTACGCGGTAAACCCTGCTCAAAAGCCTTCCCCATCGAACGCGCTGATTTTGACTTTGCACGGTGCGAGCGTGGAGGCAATCGGGCAAGCGGATGCATATGCAAGCAAGGACTGGGTGACGATTGTTGCGCCAACGAACCGCCGGCCATATGGATTTGACTGGGAAGATGTTGGCCAGCTCGATGCACTGGAGGTTCTCGAGATCGCGGAGAAGACGATTGCCCGCGATCCGCACCGCGTAGTGCTGACGGGGCATTCGATGGGCGGCCACGGCACATGGCACGTCGGCCTGACGTTCCCCGATCGCTTCGCGGCGATCGGTCCGAGTGCCGGCTGGTCAAGCTTCGCAAGCTACACGGGCGGACGGGGTGGGCGCGGCGGGGCGGCCACACAACCTTCAGCAATACAACAGTTGCTCGGAACGGCGGGGCAAGGCAGTGATACCCTCTCACTCGTGCGGAATTCTCTGAGTGAAGATGTTTACATCCTTCATGGCGCCGCTGACGACAACGTGCCCGTTCGCGAAGCCCGGCTCATGCACGAAGCGCTCAAATTCCATCCGAACGTCGGCTATCACGAAGAGCCGGGCGCGGGGCATTGGTGGGGGAGCAAATGCGTCGATTGGCCGCCGATGTTTGAGATGTTCGATAAAGCCCGGCTTCCATCTGATTCCGACGTGAATGAGATCGAGTTCACCACGCCCGACCCGGCAATGTCCGGGCGATTCCACTGGGCGACGATTGAGCAGCAAACGCAAGCGATGCGGCCCAGCACGATTACATTGACGCGCAAGGACGGTCGGGTGGCGGGAACGAGCAAGAACGTAGCCATGCTGAAGTTTGATCTTGCATCATTGACCGGGCTGCGCCGGGTGGAACTCGATGGACAGAATATCGAGATACCTAAGTTAATGGCTGATGGTCAACTTGTGATGACGCAGCGGGATGGTAAATGGGCGGTCGGCGAGGCGATTAATCCGAATCACAAGAACTCCGATCGTGGAGGACCGTTCGTTACGGTGTTTAATCATCGAGTGATGTTCGTCTATGGAACCGGTGGAAGCCCGGGAGTTGCCGCCGATGCTTATGCCGCGGCACGACAGTTGGCCGAGGCGTTTTATTACCGCGGCAATGGGTCGATCGATGTGATTCCGGACACTGCCTTCAACGATGCCGCGACGGCCAATCGCAACGTGATCCTGTTTGGCAACGCAGATAACAACCGCGCGTGGTCGACTCTTCTGGGAGACTCGCCCATCCAGGTCGGGTCGGGTTGGGTGAAAGCAGGCGGAAAGGAAATGAAGGGCGACGACTTGTGTGCCGTGTTCGTTCGGCCGCGTAAGGGCAGCAGTTCAGCGCTTGTTGGGGCGGTGGCTTCGAGCGGTCATGGAGGGACTGTGGCGATCGAGCGACTTCCCATCGCCGTCAGCGGGGTGGGCTTTCCCGATTGGATGGTTTTGGGCGCGGACACCTTCACGACAGGTGTGAACGGAGTTCGGGCGGCAGGCTATTTTGGAAATGACTGGAGCTTGGAACAGGGCGAGATGGTCAGTCGGGATTGATAGCGCCACCAAATAGGATTGCTATCCGTATTTTATTGCGCTCGCGGCAGGGGGTACGCGCAGGGCAATCGCATATGCGCTCAGCGGGAGTGCGAGGCTCCTGCCGAGCCGCGTT
>DAIRGS010000141.1:0-18235 GCA_036794395.1 Tepidisphaeraceae bacterium
GCGGCAGACCACCACAAAAGGCAGCAAATGAAAGAAAATGATGGATGTCACCTTTTCTCACCTTCACCTTTTCTCACCTTCTGGAAGAGGAGAAGCTGGATCGGAAGTAACTGCAGCGTCACGCGATGCCCGGGGTTCCGGGGATGCTCGTCGAAACGTTGACGCCGTTCGCGCTAGTCCCGGGAGATGACGATCAACTTAAAGCTTCCCGGCTTCATCTTCGGCTTGTCGCCCGCTGCCGGGGGTTCGTAATCGGCTCCCGGCAGGTACACCGTGTGCGTCGTGGGATCGAAGCCCATGGTGCGCGAGCCCGGGCCGGTCGGCACCGTCTGCACGATGGCAAACTTTCCTGGAGAGGTCTCTTTGGCCACCGCCATGGTTGAGTCGCCGCACGTGGCGAGGATGTAGCCGTTGTCGAAGTGGGTCGCGTCAACGCTCGGCCCGATGGGCAGGTCGGCCAGGATCTTGCCGTCCGCGGTGCTCATCACGATCAGCTTCTGCGGCTTGCGGCACCCGATGAACAACCGCCCGTTCTTCGGGTCGATCGACATGCCGACCGGGTCGCCACCCGGCGCCACCGGCCATTTGTCAAGCAGCTTCATCGCCTTGGTGTCGACCACCGCCACATAGCCTTTGTCCATCACGTTGACGTACGCCTTGCCCGCACCGTCGGCGGCGAGAAACTCGGGGGAGCCGCCCAGCGGCAACGGCGATTCGGGGTGGCCGTTCCTGGGATCGACGTCGGGGGAGATTGGGATGAGTGTCCCGCCGTCGCCGGAGACCGTCAGCACCTTGTTGCTCCCGGGGTCGTAGATGATCCCATCCACGTCGGGCACTGAAGGGATGGCGCCCAGCAACTGGTTGCTCTTCAAATCGAACACCTGGACGATCGCCCCAACTCCGTCGGTAATGAAGCCCCGCCCCAGCTGCGGAACGACGCACGAGCCGTGCCCACGTTTGATCCCTGGAATGGTCGCGACGAGCTTACCGTCGGTGAGGGAGACGACCTGCGTGTATGTTGATCTGGGCACATATGCCAGCTTGCGCTGCGGATCCACCGTCAGGTAATCCCAGCCCCCGTCGCCGCCCAGTGGGATCGTCTTCACCACGCGATACGGGCCGGGCGTTCCCTCCGTCGGCTGTGGTTCGGCAAACGCCCGGCCTACGAGCAGCAATACGACGCACGCGAAACAGCCGATTCTCAACATGACGGACTCCAGACGATTTGCCCGCGCTTCGCCAAAGAACGCGCGACCAGTCTATCGCGGCACCATGGTTGGGCACAACGGGGGCGTGGCCTGGGGAGCAGATCCTTCAGGGCGATCGAATGTTCCTCGCTCCGCGTTCCGTTTGGGGATTGCGCGGCTCCTGCCGAGCCAATGCGACCTTAAAAAAATACGCTCGGCGGGAGCCTCGCACTCCCAAAGACGGCATATGCAATTGCCCCGGCAGATCTTTCGCTGCGCTCAGGATGACAAAGGGGAGGAGGTTCGGTTGCTTGCGGGTTCGACCTCACCCTAACCCTCTCCACTTCGACTTTGCTCAGTGCAGGCTACTTCGACTGCGCTTGGTGCAGACCGAAGGGAGAGGGGATAAGACCGGCCCGCGTTATGCCGGGGAGGTGGCCGTGAGGCGCTGCTCGATCTTTGGGGGAAGATCGGCGTTCGCGGAGGTTTGCATGGCGTCCATTGCCTGCTTGGTCAGCCTCTCGGCGAGGGCTTTGATGTTGGCGGATTGGCCATTGCCGTCGAATTTGAAGCCGGACTTTTCGGCGACGAGGAGGTTGACGAGGGTGCCGAGGAGGCCGGTGGCCTGGGAGGCATCGGGGCCGGTTGCGCCGCCGCCGGCGATGAACATGTGTTGGGGGACGAGGGGCTGCTCGCTGTGCGACAGGTGCTCGGCGACGAGGGCGAGGGCATAGAGGCGTGGGTCGCCATAGCTGGCGACTTTCTGCATAAGGACTGAAGCCTCACTGAGGCCGATCTGGAGGAGGCGCTGGCCTTCGCCTTTGCCGGCCAGGACGCGCTGCTGGCTTTCGGCCTGGGCGGTGACGATGGTTTGCTCAGCCTGATGGCGGGATTTTTCGAGCTGGGCCTGGGCCATTACGATTTCCTGCTGGGCGTGTTTGCGGGCGCGGGCAAGATCGGATTCGCCCTGGTTCTCGGCGATCTTGATCTGGACCTGCGAGGCAGTGAGCTCGGCTTGCTTCTGTGCGATGGCGATCGACTCATTGAGGGCACGCTGCTGCTCGGCGGCCTTGCCCTGGCACTCGAAGGTTTCGAGCTGCTCAATGGAGAGTTGGCGGATGCGGAGCTGTTCGAGGAGGACCTCGATCTTGCCGCCGGCCTCGGCGGTCCTATGGCCGATGGCTGCGAGGGTACCGCAGCCCACGGGCTGTCTTCGACCCTGAGGCTCTCTTCGAGCCTGAGCCTCAGAGCCGAAGGCAGACCCGAAGGGGAAGCACCGTGCCACATTGTTCGGAATCATTGTCGCCAAATCTGCCACGAACAAGCGGCCACGGCGTGGATGGTTGTTTTTGACCTCTCGGAGCGGAGGGGCTAAGCTGGCGACCGCACTTCGGGGATCATCATATGTGTCGCATTGATTCCCATATTCATGATTGACATGGGTCACGAATTCTGGGGCCAGCGGACGAGAGGGAGTGAAGATGTTTCGTCGCAAAGGATCGCGGGCGCGCAATGCGGAGATGGCTGTTCCGATTCAGTTGTCGAGAGGTCAGTGGATCGCCGAGGCGCTGGAGGCACGGCTGCTGCTGAGCGCTTCGCATACGGCGGTTTCGCTGACGCAGGCGCAGCCGGCGATCGCGGGGGCGATCCCACTCAATACGTCGACGTGGACGGCGGTGGGGCCGGCGGCGCTGGCCAATGGCAGCAGCGGCCGGCTCGCGGCGGTGGCGGGCGATCCGAACAACGCCAATGTTCTTTATCTTGCCGCCGCGGGTGGCGGGGTGTGGAAGACGGTGGACGGCGGGGTTTCGTGGACGCCGCTCACCGATGGGCAATCGACGCTGTTCATGGGGGCGCTGGCGGTGGCGCCGAGCAATTCGAACGTCGTCTACGCCGGTACCGGGGAAGCGACGTTTTCCGGGCTTTCGTTTTACGGCCGCGGCGTTCTGAAAAGCCTGGATGCCGGCGCAACCTGGACTTTGACGGGCAACAGTGTTTTTAATCGCAAGGCGATCTCGCAAATCGCGGTAGATCCGACCAACGACAAAACGCTCTACGTTGCGGTCGGCGGAGGCGGGGTGGACGGCGTCGGCGGCAACACCGGCATCTGGAAGAGCACCGACGGGGGCAATAATTGGACGAACACGACGCTCTCCATTAACTCCACTGGCGCTTACAGCGACATCCAGATCGACCCGACTAATCCGCAGCATCTCTACTTCGCACTATTCGGTACGGGCACGCCCGCCGGCGTCTACACGACGACCAACGGCGGGACTTCGTGGTCGCTGGTCGGGGGCGGACTACCGAGTGGCAGCACGTTGGGCAATACGAAAATCGCCATCGCTCCGTCGAATCCGCAGGTGCTTTACGTTTCATTCGCGGCCACCTCGGGCGGCGCGCTGCTGAGTATGTGGTCCAGCACCAACGGCGGCGGCGCCTGGACGCAGCTGACCAGCACGCCCAATTACATGGGCGGCCAGGGGACGTACGATTCGGCTTTGAGTGTCGACAGACGTAATCCCGGTGTGGTGTATGCCGCGGGACAGGCCGGGGGCAACAGCGTCATCGAGAGCACGGACGGCGGGCAGACCTGGAGCGATATCCACACCGGAACCAACGGCGGAGGCCCGCATGCCGACCACCACGGGTTCGGGTTTGATGCCGCCGACCACTTGCTCGACGGGAACGACGGCGGCATCTGGCGGCTGGACAATTCCGCGCCGGCCTCCATCGCCTGGTCCGACCTCAACGCCAATCTTCAGATTACGCAATTCATCGGCGGGTCGCTGGACTCGACGAATCCCAACAACGCCTTCGCGGGCAGCCAGGATAACGGCACCGAGCAGTTCACCGGCAGCTTGCAATGGACCGTGCGAGAGGGTGGGGATGGGGGCCTGGCCAAAATCGACCAGCAAAACCCCAGCATCGTCTACCATCAGGCTCCAACGGCGAGTTTCGGCGCGACCAATTTCTTCCGGAAGAGCACCGACGGTGGCGTCACCTGGGCGGCCGCCATCAACGGGATGACTACCAGCGATCCGCAAGGCTTCTACGCGCCGTTCTTCGTCGATCCCGCGAACGGCAGTCACCTGTTTTACGGTACGAACCACCTGTACGAGTCCACCAATGCGGCGGCCAGTTGGACAATGATCGGCGCATCGGGTGTCAACGGTTGGCCGTCGGGTAACAGTACCGTCGGCGCCATCGCGATGGCGCCCTCGGCGCCGGGCACCATTTACGCGATGGTCAGCGGTTTGATCATGTCGACGACCAACGACGGTGGCACATGGACGACGCATAATGCTCCGAATTCCACCGCGCAGTTGCTGGTCGACCCCGCCAACTCATTGGTCTGCTACGCGGTCACCAGCGCCTTCGGTGGGTCGCATGTACTCGAGTCAATTGACGGGGGCACGACGTTTACGAACATCAGCGGAAATCTTCCGGATCTGCCGACGTACAGCATTGCGCTCAATCCCGCCGGCAATACGATTTATGTGGGCAATGACAATGGAGTTTATGCCAGCACGGACGGCGGCACGACCTGGAACCCGTACGGGTTCGGGATGCCCAACGTGCAGGTGCGCGACCTGGAGTACAATTCGACTCTTGGCGTTCTGGCCGCCATCACGCACGGGCGGGGGATGTATGAAATCTCAACTGCGCTGCCGACTCCGATCGTTGTGAACACGAGCGTTGATGAAACGACTTCCGGGGACGGGTTGACTTCGCTGCGGGAAGCGATCGCTCAAGCCAATGTTGGCGGCGGCACGATTACGTTTGCGGCCTCGCTCTTCGGCGGCACGATTTCGCTGACCGGCGGACAGCTTGCGATCTCCAATGGGGTGGTCATCAACGGACCCAATTCGCGATCGCTGACGATCAGTGGGGGAGGAGGGTCGCCGCTGGAAATTGCCGGCGGCGCCGCGGTCACGATTGCGGATCTTGTGATTTCCGGTTCGGGCACGGTGCTTCAGGTGGATTCCACCGCGCAAGCCTCGTTGTTGGATGTGACGGTCGGAGGAAATATCACCGACATTGGGTCGCTTGGCTTTTTCCAGGCGATTAACGACACTGTTTCGGGATCGATCAGTGGTGGCGGTTCGCTGACGAAGACGGGCCTGCAAACGCTCACCCTCGCGGGGACGAACAGTTACTCCGGAGGGACTACCGTCACCACCGGAACGCTTGCCGGCACCACGGGAGCATTGAGGGGCGGCATTACCGTTAGCTATCCCGGGATGCTTGCATTCGATCAATCCGGGTTGGCGGGGGCGACGGGTTCCTTCAGCGGCGCTATCAGCGGAACGGGTACCGTTCGAGTGCTGGGGCCCGCGTCGACGGTGCAGATGGGGACAACCAATGGCTCGACCCCTTCCACGTTTACCAATTCCGGTCCGACGGTGATCGATGCGGGGGCAGCGGTGATCGCGTCGGCTACGAACGATCTTAGTTCGACATCGCTATTCATAGTGGATGGGACGTTGAATCTGGGCGGATTTGGCCAGGCGATTGCCGCGCTGTCGGGCGCCGCCGGCGGGCTGGTTTACAACTTCAGCACGCAACCGGTTCTCACTGTCGCTTTGATTACCGGCTCGAATAACGGGACGAGTGAATTTGATGGGCTGTTGGAGGATGTTCCGCCAGCTTCGGGAAATGGCGGGAAGCTGGCGTTGCAGAAGGTCGGAACGGGAACGCTCACGCTCGCCAGGCCGGCCGGCGCGCCCAACACCTATACGGGTGGCACCACCATTACCGCGGGTACGCTCATCGGCAACACAGCAGCGATCGAAGGCAGCATCGCCGACAACGCGGTTCTCAGCTTCGATCAGACGCTTGGGTCGCTCGGCGATGGAACTTTTTCGGGGAGCGTGACCGGAACGGGCATCTTCAATGTGCTGACGGGGATAGTCCGCCTGGCCCCTGGGGCGACGTTGCAAAACTTCGGTAGCTCGACAATCACCGGCACGCTTGTCGGCCCCGCCAGCGGCGGCACCAACGCCTTGAGCAACCATTCCGCATACACCATCAACGGGACGCTCGACCTGGGCGCCTCGGATCAGGCGATTGCGTCGCTGTCGGGTGGCGGCACGGTATATCACTTTCGACCTGGCGGACAGCCGGTATTGGCTACGTTGACGGTGGGCGGTGATAACTCGAGCGCGGTGTTTACGGGGATCGTGGAGGATACGGCTCCGGCTTCGGGCAACAGTGGGATTCTCGCAGTTACAAAGCTTGGAAGCGGTGTGTTTACGCTGACCGGGGCTAATACGTTTACCGGGGGATTGAATGTCTTGGCGGGCACACTGGGCGTGGGACCGGCCGCGACTACCGTCGATCCGCTTGGCGGGGGGACCGTGACCTTAAATGGTGGGAACCTTTCGCTCAACGGCCGGCTCACGGGCGCCACTCAGCAGATTGTTGCCGCCACTGGGTACAACCAGGACGTGATCGCCGAAGCCGCCGCAGCCAACGCGGTGGCCGGCACGGGTACCACGTTCGATGGCAACTACGTTTGGTACGAAATGGGTTTCGTGGGGTCGGGTACCAGCGGTCTGCCGACTAATGGGTCCGTCTTCGCAAGCGCTTTTAATCCCGCGGTGAGCTTTCAACTTCAGCCGTACACTTCGAACAACGTCGCCCTCATTCCCGGGGGCAATGGATCGGTGACGCTGACGCTTTCCACTCCCGCCGCCTATACAACGCTGAACTTACTCGCGGCGGCTGCCAATGGAGCTGCGAACCTTTCGGCGACGCTCAACTTCGCGGATTCCACCTCGGCGACGGCGCAGATTACGGTGAGTGACTGGTTTAACGGGTCGCAAGCCGCCTTCACCGCCAACGGACGCATCATCCGCAGTACGACCGCGACCGTCTCGCTCGCTACGGGCAATCCGCGGCTCTACGAATACGACTACACTGTGCCGACCGTCGATCAGGCCAAACAGTTGACGAGCATTACCTTCAACCAAACCAGCGGCAATCAGGTTGGGATCTTCGGCCTGAGCGGTGCGGCGTCGGTCGTGGCGGCCGCGCAGTCGTATGCCAATGCCGTCCAAGTTCTAAGCACCGACACGATTGACGTCGAGAATTCACCGACCGCAGGCCTTGGCAGTCTGACGATCGGGGCGGGCGGCGTCGCGCAGCTTCAGCAGAACGCGTCGTCCTTTGTCGTTAACGTCAATTCCCTGTCCATCTCCTCCGGCGGCAAACTCGATCTGAAGAACAACACGATGTTCGTCAACTACGGTGCCGGGGCCGATCCGATCGCGACGCTTCGCGCCGATCTGGCCAATGGATACAACGGGGGCGGCTGGAACGGTACGCCTACCGTTTCAACTGCGGTCATCACGTCGAGCACCGCAGCCTCGGGACCAGCCAATACGTTCGCCGTCGGGTATGCCGACTCCGCCGATGGGTTCGTTGCGGGCCAGCCGGCCAACTCCATTGAAATCCGCTATACAGTGATGGGCGATACCAACCTGGATCGAGTGGTGAATTCGGTGGATGCGATCCAGATGGCCAGAAACTATCTGATCGCCGGGAGGACGGCCTGGGATTTGGGGAACTTCAACTACGATTCCACGATCAACCTTTCCGACGCGACGATCCTTCAGAAGAATTTCAACGCGACCGCGACGGGGAGTGCGGTGGCTGGGCTGAACTCAGCTGCTACGTCTTCTATTGCGCCGGCACGGACTGGGGTTATCCATGCAACGGCAACGGACGTAGCGACGCCGGCTCAACCGCCTGTCGAAGTTCAAGGCACGGCGGTGGGGAGCTCGTCAATTGATTTGACGAACGCCGATTCCATGGCAACCTCGCACCATTCGAAGCGACAACAGCGAGCAGGCGGGAAAAAGCGGCGATAAGGCGCGCACTGATCGTTACGCAGGATTGGCCGGCGAACTCCCGCATGGATCTTTATCGAATTTGTATTTATCCCTGAATGATCGTCGGGTATCGTTAGGCGTGCGGACGAGCGGCGGGTGGGTCATTTCGGAGGTTTTTCCGAAAACGGCAAACCCCGAACGGATTTGGGAGGATGGTACATGGAGTTGTTCAGATCAAATGCGGGTCGGAAGTCTCGGGTTGTCAAGATGGATCGCTCTGAGCCGCGGCGGCGGGCGGCGGTGGCGGATGTGTTGGAATCGCGGTTGCTACTTAGCGCGATCAAGTTTCATAAGCCTGCGGCGGCGAATCCTCCAGCCATTGTTGCGCAGCCGGCCACGATCTCGCTAAATACCACGAATTGGACGCCGCTTGGGCCGGCGCCGAGCATTAATGGACCGATTGCTGGCAGCGGGGCAGTTACCGGGCGAATTAATGCAGTTGCGGCTGATCCGGCAAACGTGAACGTCATTTACGTGGGTGCGGCTGGGGGTGGGGTCTGGAAATCCGCGGATGGGGGAACGACCTGGACCGCGTTAACCGATTCCCAGTCGACTCTGAATACAGGCGCGCTGGCGATCGCGCCGAGCAATTCGAGCATCATTTATGCGGGCACTGGTGATGGAACGGGGTCGACTCAGTCCTTCTACGGGAAAGGCGTGCTAAAGAGCACGGACGCGGGTATCACCTGGACGCTGCTGGGCAACAGTGTTTTCAACCGCCACAACATTGCCAAAGTGATTGTGGACCCGACCAATGCCAACACGGTTTATGTCGCGGTGCCGGGCGGCGGGATGAACGGGCTGAGTGGGAGCACCGGGATCTGGAAGAGCACCGACGGGGGGACGACGTGGGCCAATACCACTTCGTCGATCGATACCAATGGCCGGTGGGCGGATGTGGCGATGGACCCATCCAATTCCCAGCGGCTCATCGCGACGCTGGCCCAGACGACGGCTAAAAACGGGCTTTATGTTTCGACTAACGGTGGAGGTGCGTGGACGTTGATCAACGGCGGCGCTCCGGTCGGGACAGCGGCAAATAATGCCCGGGTGGCGTTTTCGGTTTCCAGCCCGCTGGTGGCGTATACGTCATGGGCCGATACGACCAACCGGGTTCTGGGGATATGGAAGAGCGTCAACGGCGGGGCAAATTGGAGCCAGCTTTCGAACGTGCCGGAGTACCTGGACGGGGGTGGGGTTTATGACGATTCACTGGCGGTGAATCCGACGGATCCAAACGTTGTTTACGCGGGCGGGACTTCGAAGATTATTCAAAGCCATGATGGGGGACAGACGTGGGCGGATATTACCGTGGGCGCCGGGGGTACCAGTGGAACAGGGATCGAGCACGAATCCGCAGCGTTTGACGCGAACGGGCGGTTGCTGGATGTGAACGGCAACGGCATCTTTCGGCTGGATAACCCGGCGGCGGGAGCGATTTCCTGGTCGGATCTGAACGGGAATCTGAACGTCACGCAGTTTTTGTCCGCGGCGGTGGACCCTACGACGACGGACAAGATCATTGCCGCGGGGCAGGACAACGGGATCGCGCAATATTCGGGGTCGTTGTCATGGACGAAGCCTGACGCGGGCGTGGACGGGGGTGTCATTCGGATCAGTGCTCAAAACCCGAGCCGGGTTTATCGGCAGGTTCCCAACACGAGTACCGCGACCGGCAACTTCATTCGACGCAGTGATGATGGCGGTGTGACATGGGTGTCAGACACCAATGGCATCTATCCGATCGATCCGCAGAATTATTACGCGCCGATGGCGATTGACCCGAACAACGGGAATCATCTGCTTTACGGAACGAGCCGGGTGTATGAGACTTTTAATGGTGGGAATACGTGGACTCCGATCAGTACGCCGTTCTTGAACGGGTGGACGCTGGGTATTGCGGGAACGGTTGCGCAATTGGCCATCGCGCCGTCGGACCCGAACACGATCTATGCGGCGGGAGGCGGGAATATTTATGTTACGACGAACGATGGCGCGAGTTGGACGTTGCGGAATCCGGGGAACTCGCCGATTGGAGGAATCGTTGTTGATCCGCAGAATTCGCGGATCGTCTTTGATGTCGGCAGCTCATTTGGCGGTAATAAAGTCCTGCGCACGATGGACGGGGGGGTGACGTGGCAGAATCTGACCGGCAATTTGCCGGACCTGCCGACCAATGCTCTGGCGATCAACGGCACGACATTTTATGTCGGGAATGACAGCGGCGTTTACACGAGCATCGACGACGGGACGACCTGGGCAAAACTGGCGACGGGACTGCCGAACGTGGAGGTGAGGGATCTGCAATATGATCCGGTTCGCAAGATTCTGACCGCGGCTACGTTCGGAAGGGGCGTGTGGCAGATCTCGACTGCGACAACCATCCCTCTGACGGTCAATACTCTGGCGGATGAAACTAATGCGGGCGATGGTCTGCTTTCGCTCCGAGAGGCGATTGCGACATCAAACAGCACTGGGCAATCGATCGGGTTTGATCCGTCTTTGTCGGGGGGAACGATCGCGCTCGACCCGGCGAATGGGCCGTTGATGGTGAGTAAATCGTTTTCTATTCTCGGTCCGGGCACCGGTTCGCTCAGCATCAATGCCGCTAGCGCGTCGATGATTGAAGTAGCGGGGGGAGTGAATGCGCAGTTCTTTGGCGTCTCGCTGGGTGGCACGGGCACCCCCTTGCAAATCGATGCGACGGGGCAGGCCACATTGGTGGGAGCGTCGCTCGGGACTGTCGGGGTCACGGATAATGGGACGCTCGCCTTCGACCAGTTGGCGGATGGATCGACGGGCGCCGCGATTACGGGCACGGGGGCGTTGTTGAAGAACGGGCCGTACACGCTGACGCTGAGCGGCAGCACATCGATTACCGGCGGCATGACGGTTCGCGGGGGAATACTCAAAGGAAGCACAAATGCGCTTCAGCGCAATATTGTTGTGAACGTTGGCGCGGCTGTGGTTTTTGACGAGTCTTCATTGGCGGCGTCGAGTGGGGTATTTGGCGGGGCGGTCAGCGGCACGGGATCGGTGCGCGTTCTGGGGCCGGGCACCACGATGACGATGGGAACGTTTGGGGCGGGCGTCGCGTCGAACTTTACAAATACAGGGTCCACGAATATTGACGCTGGGGCGACGCTGATCGCCAGTGCGGTGAACGATCTGGGCGCTTCGTCGCTCTACACGGTAGATGGCAACCTGGACCTTGGCGGGTTCAATCAATCCATCGGTTCGCTGGCGGGAGCGTCGACCGGCGCGATATTCAATCGCAGCACCCAGGCGAATCTGACAGCAACGGTTAAGGTTACGGAAAACTCCGCGACGACGTATCTGGGTGTGTTGCGCGACGTTCCTGCCAGCTCCGGGGCGAGCGGGGTGTTGGCACTGAACAAGGCGGGATCCGCGGTGCTGACGCTTGCGGGAAGCTCGGCCAATACCTACACGGGCGGCACCACGGTCGCGGGAAGTATTGTCGGTAATTCTCAGACGATTGAAGGCACTTATGCGAGCACGGGTGGTGTGACGATCGATCAGTCGCTGGGGGGAATTGGCGACGGATCGACGAAGCTCAACCTGAGCGGCGGCGGGACATTGGCCGTTCAGTCGGGAATAGTAAGGCTTGCCGCCGGCAGCACGCTGACCAATGTGGGCGGGACGACTATCGCCGGTACGCTGGTGGGTCCCGGATCAGCGGGGACCAATGCGTTTTCAGCCAGCTCTTCTTATGTGGTCAACGGGACGCTTGATCTGGGCGGTTTCGATCAGACCCTGATCAACCTGTCGGGGGCGGGTGTGATCACCAACTCACATTCGGGGCTGGCGACGCTGACGGTTGCAACCGGGTCGGCGTCGATGGTCTTTGCCGGGACTATTTCGGATCATCCGGTGAGCGGCGGGGGGACTATTGCGATCAAGAAGACTGGGTCCGGCACGCTCACGATTCAAGGCGCGAACACATACAGTGGCGGAACGACGGTGGCGGGGGGGACGATTGCAGTTGGGCCATCTGAGGGCGATCCTCTGGGCACGGGGGCACTGAGCATTATCAGTCCGGCCAACGGCATCAGTCTTCAAGGTCGGATGACCGGGCCGGTACAGCAGACCCTTGCGCTCACTGGGTTCAATCAGGACGTGATTGCGGAAGCATCAGCCGCGGATGCACTGAGCTCGACCACGGTTGGGTTTGATGGCAGCGGCACGAATTTGAACAATGTGTGGTATGAGGCGGGGTTTGGCGGCGCGTTTGCCCAGGGGACGGGGCTGCCGGCAAGCGGGTCTACCTTCACGAGTCTGGCGAATCCAGCGGTGAATTTTAAGCTCCAGCCGTTTAATGCGAACAATGTCGCGTTTATGGGGCAAGCGCAAGCGAGTGCGACGCTGCAGCTGGCGGCGCCTTCGAGTTTTCAATCGCTGAATTTTCTGGCGGCGGCCGCGACGGGAAACGCGACAATTTCCGTTACGCTTAATTTTGCCGATGGAAGCACTACCACAACATCGCAGTTTCTTTCCGACTGGTTCAATGGAGCGAATCCCGTGCTCATGGCCGGCGGTCGCATTACGCGGACGGCTGGGACGTCAGTGACGCTGGCGGCGGCGAATCCGCGGTTGTACGAATTTGATCTCCGATTGTCGCCGGCCGATCAGGTGAAAGTGCTTAACAGCGTCAGCTTCAGTGAGACATCCGGCGCTACCTCGGGGATATTTGCGATCAGCGGAACGAAGTGGGCGTTGACTGCGTCGCAGGCATACGCCAACGCGGTACAGTTGACATCGGGTGCGACCCTCAGCATCGCCAACTCTCCAAATGCGTCATTTGGCGCGGCGACGATCAACAACGGCGGCGGTTCGATTACGATATCCGGGGCCGCGAGCTCGGCGACGAGCCTTTCACTGGCGAGCCTGTCGCTGGGGAGCGACGCTGATTTTGCGCCGGGTCCCGGGGCAAGCCTCTCGCTTGGGCCCATCAGTGATAGCGGGACGCATAGCCTGATCATTGGCGGTGACGCGACTTCGACTGTGCACCTTACGGGCGCTAATTCATATGGAGCGACGCACTTTTTCAGCGGCACGTTGAGTGTGGATGCGGGAGGAGGGCTTCCCAACAACGGGCAGATCCACATTTATGGCGGGCGCGTGATCCTTCAGCCGCAGGTCACGCCATTCAGCTACCACCTGACAGCGATCGAGCTTCGCCCGGGCTCGGTACTCGACATCGGCAATAATAAAGTATTCGTCAATTACAGCGCTCTGGGCACGATCCTGTACGCGGACATACGCCGGGCGATTATCAACGGCTACGACGGCGGGAAGTTCGATGGCCAGGGGCCGGTGATCGATAACACCATCGGCACTGTCATTTCAACGTCTGTTGCCCAGGATGTGACGCTTAAACATGGCATCGGCAGCGGCGCCAGCAACGACAATAATTTCCTCCCCCCGAGCACCTATGAATTCGCCTACGCCCTTTACGGCGACGCTACTCTCGACGGCGTGGTTGATCAAACTGACGTCGATCGTTTTAACCAGAACTATCCCAACAGCTCAAACATGACCTGGGGCACCGCCGACTTTAACTACGACGGTGCGACGGACCTGAACGATTACGCCCTGCTTCGCCGCAACGATCCTGCAGCGCTTCCTTTCCCGCTCCAGGCAACTCTTGTGTCGGACGTGAACGTCGCGACGGGCGACGCGGCTCCACACAATGCCGCGGTTATGAACGGCCATTCGTATTTCGCGGCCGACGACGGTCTTCACGGCAGCGAGTTGTGGTCGACTGACGGGACGGCGGCCGGCACCTACATGGTCAACGAGCTTAACGGGGGACCCTTGGACTCCGAGCCTCGCAACCTGACCGTCGTCGGAAACAAGCTGTTTTATGTAGAGGGTGTGCGCAGCGTCAACGTCGATACGGACTATCTGTGGGTCACGGACGGGACGACGGCGACGCCGAGTTTCCTCAAGTTCATTTACGCGCCAGTTTACAATTCCATTACGACGACGGGCTTCGTCGCCGCCAATGGCAAGCTCGTTTTTGTGGCCGACAACAATTCGCTGACGGCCGGTGTCTGGTCGAGCGACGGTACTCAGGGCGGGACCCAACTGATCTCACCCGACAATGTCACGGCGGCGACGCAGCTCACCGTCATCGGGACGACCGTCTATTTTGTAAACGGGGGCCAGTTATGGAAGACAGATGGCACCAGCGGCGGCACAACGATGGTGCGCGATTTCTCGCCGGTTACGAGTGTGCAAATCGCCGCGGCGGGCACGACTCTCTTTGTCTCCGTAGACCAGAGCGGCAACAGTCTCTGGAAGAGCGACGGGACAGAGGGCGGCACGGTACCGGTGGCAACGCTCCCGGCTCAGCCGACGTCGATGACCGCGATCGGGAGCACCTTGTTCTTTGTTGATTCCGATGATTCATCAGTGAATAAGGCGATTTGGAAAAGCGATGGGACGGGCCCCGGAACTTCGATCGTCGCGGGAACTCACAACATGCTTCCGTCGAATTTGATCGTGATGGGAGGGAAGTTGTTCTTCCAGACTGGAAGCGTGCCGACACACATCATGAGTACGGATGGCACGACAACGGTGGATGTGGCTGCGATCGGTGGTCAATTGTCCGGGTTTACGCCCGTTAGCACACGGCTTTATTTCACCGTCGGCGGGCCTAACGCGATCGGCGCGCCCGTACAACTCTGGTACACCGACGGCACTTCCGCCGGCACACAACAGGTTTCGCTTCCGGGGCAGGGCCCGAAGTTGGTTCAGCCGCTGGTGGCACTGGGGACTAATCTGCTGTTTGGCTCCGACGACCTCGTGCACGGCAGCGAGCCCTGGATCACCGACGGAACCACATCCGGCACAAAGATGGTCACGGACCTCAACGCGATGGACGCGCCGTCGAGCCCAACGCAGTTCACCGCATCCGGGCCCTGGATTTACTTCGCCGCCAATGACGACGCGAACGGAAGGCAGATCTGGAAGTTCGGCGCCACCAACATCGGCGCGACGCGCGTCACCTCGATCAACGCCCCCTTCGGCGCCGACCCGCAAAACCTCACCGACTTCCAACACGTCCTCTACTTCACCGCCACTTACTATCCCGACCCGAGTTCTTCGACTCCGTCAACGCGTCTGTGGCGAACCGATGGCACAGCCGCCGGGACGTACATCATGCTCGATGCTGGGGGCCACCAGCTCGACAGCCCCACGAGCCTGCTCGTTCGCGATGGATACCTCTTCTTTGTTGCAAATGACACGGGCCCCGGTGGGCAGCGGTCGGTCTACCGCACCGACGGTACCGCCGCAGGCACTGGCGTCTACGCGACCGCCCCGACATCAGGCGGCGGGGTGCTCACGGTCGCGGGCCCTGATAACCTCCTGCTCGACATCAACTCAGAGATCTACCGCGTCAACCCGAACCAGACCGTCGATCTTGGCCACGGCGCCACGACGCCGGGAACGGGAACGAATGTACACCAGGCGATTTACGGAACGAAGCTGTTCTACATCTATCAAGACCCCACCGGCTCACTGAGCCTTTACTCGACGGACGGCGGTTCGGCCGCTGGGCTCGTGAAGTCGCTGACGAACAGCCGCTACCTGTCATCGGTACCCGAGGGCAGCAACACTTTCACCACCGCCAACGGCCTCCTGTTCTTTGAAACGGTCGACAATTTCGGTGTGGAACTATGGAAGTCCGACGGGACTACGGCGGGAACGACCGTGCTGAATAATCTCACGTCCGTGGAGCCCGTCCAGCCGATGACACTGGCTTCATTCAATAGCGCGGTCTACTTCGTTAAGGAAGATATGACCCACGGCTTCGAGCTGTGGAAGTCAAACGGCACGCCCGCCGGCACCGTGCTTGTGGACGACATCCATGCGGACAGTTTCGGCTCTTACCCCCAGAAGTTCCTGGCCACCGCAAACGGATTGTATTTCCAGGCCGACAACGAGTTCTATCGCACGGACGGAACGGCGGCGGGCACGGCGATCGTCCAATACATCCGCAATAGCGGCTGGGGCGCGCTTCCGACGAGCCTGGCCGCCATCAACGGAACGCTCTATTTTGGCGCGGAGGACGGCGTGCATGGTGTCGAGCCGTGGGCGCTGAACTTCCCGGACAAGATCGTGATGTCGGGCGGCTCGCCGTTGACGCTCGTGCGCGATTCGAATTCCAGTTTCGTGGACTGGTCGGCGGGCATCTACGGCGGCAAGATCGCCGTGAACGACGCGAACGGCATGTCGCTCGTTGGCGATGGCAGTAACGACACCATTACCCTTGACTTCTCCAACGGAAATCCGCTGCCGAACATCGTTCACCTGAATGGAGTGTTCACAATCACCGGCTTGGATTCGGGCGGGGCAAACCCGCTGGCGGGCACGACACTGGATATTGGCCGGAGCACGGTCTATTTCAGCTACGCGCCGGGACAAAGCCCTGTTTCCGCAATCCGCCAGTACCTGTCAAACGGGTATAATGGCGGCGGGTGGAATGGGGTCGCAGCGGCAGGCAGCGGCGCGATCGCATCGGCATCCATCGCTGGAGGGCCGGACGGCGCGTTTGGAATCGGGTACGCTGATTGGGCCGATGGAATTGTCGGAGGCCAGCCGGCCAATACCGTCGAGGTGCGGTACACAGTGATGGGTGACTCGAACCTCGATGGCACCGTCAACTCGATCGACGCGATACTGTTGGCACGCAACTACAACACCAATACCGGCTGGGACAAGGGTAACTTTAACTATGATTCGACGATCAACATGAGTGATGCGCTGATCTTGCAGAAGAATTTCAATGTCACGGTCGTGACAGCCGCCCCGAGCGTGCAGAGCGCGGTGGCACCTTTGATTCCTGTTGTTGGTGCGGCGCCGGTTCAGGTCGCAGCGGCGACAAACAATCCGATCGCTTCAAACAATTCCTCGTCTGGTTTGACTTCCGCGGGAAACGTAACGAGTCAGGAAACTTCCAAGAAGCCTCATCGCTCACATACTGCAAAGAAGCGGCGATGACCGTTTAGTTTTCGGTAATTACCCTTTCGTGAGCTTGCGGTACTTGATCCGATGCGGTTGGTCGGCGGCGATGCCGAGGCGTTTTTTGCGGTCGGCCTCGTATTCGGAGTAGTTGCCGTCGAACCAGACGACGGTGCTTTCGCCTTCGAAGGCCAGGATGTGGGTTGCGAGGCGGTCGAGGAACCAGCGGTCGTGGCTGATGACGACGGCGCAGCCGGCGAAGTTTTCGAGGGCTTCTTCGAGGGCGCGAATGGTGTTGACGTCGAGGTCGTTGGTGGGCTCGTCGAGGAGAAGAACATTGCCACCATCTTTGAGGATGCGGGCGAGGTGGACGCGGTTTCGCTCTCCGCCGGAGAGGACGGCTACGTCTTTTTGCTGATCCTGGCCTGAGAATCCGAACTTCGAAACATACGCTCGCGAGTTGACCTGGACGGCGCCAAGCTTGATGACTTCCTGTTCATCGCTGATGGATTGCCAGACAGTTTTGCCGGCGACCAGTGCGTCGCGGCTTTGTTCGACGTAGGAGAACTTCACGCTCTTGGCGATGCGGAGTTCGCCGGCGTCGGGGGTTTCGGGGCCGGTGATCATGCGGAAGAGGGTGGTTTTGCCTGAGCCGTTGGGGCCGATGATGCCAACGATGCCGCCGGGCGGGAGGGAGAATTCGACGTTGTCCATCAGGAGCTTATCGCCATAGGCCTTGCGAAGTGCCTTGGAGTCGATGACGCGATCGCCGAGGCGCGGGCCGGGCGGGATGTAGATTTCAATTTCTTCAGCGCGCTTCTTCTGCTCCTGGTTGAGCAGGTTTTCGTAGGCGGTGATTCGGGCCTTGGATTTGGCACGGCGGGCGGTGGGGGATTTGCGAATCCATTCCAGTTCGCGGGCGAGCATTTTCTGGCGGGAGGCGTCCTGCTTCTGCTCATTGGCCATGCGCGCCTGCTTCTGTTCGAGCCAGGCAGAATAATTACCTTTCCACGGGATGCCTTCGCCGCGATCGAGTTCGAGGATCCATCCAGCGACGTTGTCGAGGAAATAGCGATCGTGAGTGACCGCGATCACGGTCCCGGCGTAGCGCTGGAGGTGTTGCTCGAGCCAGGCGACGGATTCGGCGTCGAGATGGTTGGTGGG
>DAIRGS010000448.1:0-4090 GCA_036794395.1 Tepidisphaeraceae bacterium
AGGGAGGGGGCATGAGTTGACAGACGGTGCTCGGACTCAGCAGACCTGATCATGGTCGCAGTTTGCTCACGTTCGCACCTCAAATGCGACATCCTGAAGTATTTGGACGCCGTGCGCCGTCTATGGGGCGTTGACGGAAACCCCCTCCCTGCCCACTCGCGGGCAGTCGCCAATTCCGCTCGCTTCCCCCGGCGTACCCAACATTTTGCACGGATGAATTAACCCTTGGCGCAAAAAGAAGTTCGCCTTCACAATTGCCTTTTGTTCATCGTGTGGCGGCGTGGACCGCCGCCAAGCTCGTTCTCAACGGACTGCGAATCTGTCGAAATAAAGGACTTACGCTATAAATGAAAAATGTTGGGCGTACCGGTGGAGGGAGAAGAGGCGCGCCTAAAGTGTCACGGACCCTGTAGCGCCGCTACCGCCAGAAAGCGATGGCTATGTTCAGGGGCGGGAGATACATTCAGCATATGGTTGCCGAACACTTCCATACGACTATACGGGCCTTTCAAAAGCGAACACCGTTCAAAGCTTACGTGGTTGAACTGGTCAGCGGGGATCGCGTTCGGGTCGATCATCCCGAGGCGATGGTGATCCGCGGGGGCGTGGCGGTGTTTGTCAATGCGGATGGGGCGCCATCGATCTTTGATCATGAGGGCGCGAGTCAGGTGATCGCGGAATTGCCCGAGTCGAATTCTAAGTAAACGAATGCTCGTGCTCGATCTCATCTCGCAGTTATTCACTTACGGCGTGGGCTTCTGGCTCGCGGCTGGGTGCTTTGCATTCATCGCGTCGCGGCTTGGGCACATCCCTGGCATGATTCTCGGCCACATCATCCTCGCCATGATCGTCTTTGGTCTGGATGTCGATTGGGTTCAGGCGGAGATGCGCCGTCCAGGTTGGGATGGCCTTCCCGACCAGGATGGGGTATTCATGATCGGGGCAGTGTTCAGGATCATTCTCATAAACACGGGATTACTACCCGTCAGTATTTTCGCGATGAAGTTGCGACGGCGTGCCGCCTTTAAGACCGTATAGATGCGGCAACTATTTACCCCGAGCCTTGCCTTTTGTCCCATCCATCCGCACCCCTATATAACTTGGAAACCGCGGGACGCCGGCTTCTGAAAGTTCCTGATAGCGGAGGGTAATCGCCTCGCCCGGTACCGGTGGCGATTCAGTTCTGCGGACGGGAACCCGGATATGGACCATGAGCCTTAAAGGGCAGACGGCGAGCTCGATCTCTGATCATAACGGCCGAAGGCGCATCGATAACTTTGATGTTGAGTTCTGGAATGACCGTATGACCTGGATCGTCAGGAAGAGGACGCGGCTTAAAGGTCACGCCCAGGCTCATCAAATCGTCGGCGCGCATTTCAATCACGAAGTAATTCTTGCCCTGATATCCGCCTGCCGCCGCCAAGATGGGGTCCGCGGAAACGTATTTTGCGCGAGTGAATGAGATTCCATCCGTATCGCGTGGCGCGGGTTTGAAGGCGCTGTCGGAAAGCGGCGGTTGTCGATCAGATTTGTAGAACCCGGAGCGATCAACGACCCTTCGATACACGATTTCATCGGGGTCGATGGGTTCGGTGCCGTCCGGCATATCTCGCCACCCCGCATCGATCCCAACTTAGTCAATGAACCGGCGCGACAATACTTGCCCGTCGCGCATGATGGTCCATCGAACCCTTCGATCCACCAAAATTTCGAGATTGCGATAGCTGCCGCCCGAATGGAATTCGAAAGAGATTCCTCCGTTATTGTCCGGCACAACCATGGCAGGCGCGGGCACGCCACGATAACCGTAAAGTGCCGCGATGCTTCGAGCATGGCGAATCAAATCGCGCGACGGAGGGGTGGCTCCGCAATCGACGATCGCGGAAGGATCAATCAACCACCCGCTCAGTTCGCGATCGGTTTGCGCCCAGCCCTCGTCATGGGAGTCACGTTCCGAGGATTGAAGCCTGCTTTCGAGTACCCACGATACGCGGAGCGCCGGTGGATCAGAAGTCATTGGCATGTCTCTTCCTTCCAGTATTTCCGCGCCTCGGAGGAAGCAAATTCCGCAAAGCTGTTCACGATCACATCGTGGCCAAGATTTAGGCCGTCTTCCAACGTTCCGGCATTTCCTTCCGCTTCGCCCAAGGGTCCGCGCGCGGTCAGGGCAAATGCGAGCACGTCGGCTCCGGTTGGCGAAGTTCTCGCGTTGCGCAGATTCGCCCTCAGCCGGCCGCGACGAGGCGCTATCTCATAGACCCACTCGCTGACGATGCTCTCCAAGCGACAGATGTTCACCTCAGCAGGCGGGACATTCTGAAAATTAAAAACCTTCCGCCAATCGTCCACATCATTCCAGACCGTTCCCTTCGGGAGATGATTCACATAAGTGACTTCCCATAGATTCATCCGGATCGCGGGCAATTTTTCGTCAGATATGAAGCGCTGAAAGTCGGCGACCCACCTGTCGAACTCCGGGCGAATCACCTTGTAACGCGCGTACTCCGCTCCATCATGTCCTATCCAATTGTAGTAAAAGCGGCCATTCTGTATTTGAATCATTCGGTCTCCGGCCAGATTTGTCATCTGCAACCGGATTGGCGCCACCTGGGTGAAGCCAAACCGAAAGGTGTCGGCAATCATCCATTCCCGCTCTTCGCCGAAACGTTCGAACTCAGGTGGAAGGGCGGGTGCTTCCTTGATAGTGGGCCATTGGCCTCGCCCAATCGAACTCCAAAACGCGCCGAGATGTCCGTTCGTGAGGCCGGGGATCGGATCAAACTGCACCCCGAGCACCGTTTCAACGACAGGGGGTTTTTTGAAGGTTGGAAGGGAATCGGCCATGGATTGTGTTCTTAAGTGCATTTTACACCCGTAACACTCCGAGGAGTATGGCGAATCGGGCACCCGCCCGCAAGTTTATCTATTATGACTCTCGTGGGGGGCTCGAACCCGTGTAATGCCGCAGTTCAATCCTTGCGCTTAATGGGTTTCAGCGTATCGAGGCGAATGCCGACGTAGCTGGGAAAGCGCGGTACACCGGCTTCGGAGAGTTCCTGGTAGCGAAATGTAACCACGTCACCGGTCGCGGGCGGCGCTTCTCGCTCTTTGTCGCTGAATCCTGTTCCGACGGAGAATTCGGTTCCATCAGCAAGCCGCACGAGTAGCGCGCCCATCCGTCCCTTATGCCGGCCGGCTCCGGGCTGATGCGAAATGATGGTCGCCTCGGCGTCGTGGAAGTTTTTTACCTTGAGCAGCGTGGCTGATCTCCCGGCGTGATACGTTGATCCGGGCTGGCGGAGCATGAGGCCTTCGCCGCCGAGGGATTCGACGCGCGTCAGTTCGGCGCGGAGGCAATCGAGGTCTTTGCAAAGCTCATGATCGTGCGGGCGGGCGAATTTTATTTTGCTGGAGGACAGCGCGTCTTTGACGAAGGCGATGCGATCCTCGAAAGGGGTGGTTTGCGTGGGAGCGTCGAACACGAGGAAGCGGACTTCTTTCCACAGATCGCTCTTGTCCTGCCGGCGGACGATGCTGACGGTGCGCTGGAACTTTTTGCGGTCGATCCACAGCTCGCCATCGAGGGGCGTTGTGGGCAGCGCTTCGATAAACCAATCAGGGGCGTGGAAGAGGTTTCCCTGTCGGGAGAGGAATTGCTTGCCGTCCCAGTAGGCGCGGACGCCGTCGAGTTTTTCGCTCATCCACCAGCCGGACAGGTCGGCGGCGTTGTCCCAGGATTCGGCCAGGAGGAGCGCAGGGCCGGGATCTTCTTCGCCTTCGGCGTTGGATTTGGCGGGTCGCTGCGGGAGGGCAGCGCCGACGCGAGCGGTCTCGGCGGCATCGCCGCGGAGTTTGCGGAGGTGTTTGCAGGTACGCTTTTCGATGGCGATGGATTGATTGCGCCAAGCCGGGCAGGAGCAGGAGTAGACGCCGCCGGTGTTTTTGAGGGTGTAGGGCTTTGAGCCGGAGCCCTGCATTTCGGTTGATTGGCCATCGGCGAGATCGGGCATTTTTCCCCTTTGGTTGATTGCGATTAAGAATACAACAAATTGGCCACAGATAAACACAGATGGACACAGATGAAGAGAGG
>DAIRGS010000007.1:0-3991 GCA_036794395.1 Tepidisphaeraceae bacterium
TCGCGGGCAGTCGCCAATTCCGCTCGCTTCCCCCGGCGTACCGGGAGAGGGAAAAGAGCGGCCGCCAAATCTGTCATACACCCGTGTTTTCACGACGAATGTGGATCCACCCAACTAGAAGTCCCATCCTCCCAGATCTCCTTCTTCCAGATCGCCACCTCGGCCTTAAGCGTGTCAATGATCCACCGACACGCTTCAAACGCCTCTGCCCGATGTCCGGTTGAAACACCAATGATGACCGAAGGCTCGGCTAGATTGACTCGTCCGATCCGATGCAGAATCGCCAGCCGGCAAATCGGCCAACGCTCGCGGGCGCGCGCCGCCAGGTCTTCCATCTGCTTTACTGCCATCTCGGCATACGCGTCGTAATCCAACGCAACCAGCGATTTGCCATCGGCCATCTCGGCCCGCGTCGTCCCCAGGAACACCGCGATGCCCCCCGCATCAGGATCGGTAATGAACGAAACGACTGGCCCCGCTTCAATCGACTCGCCCTGAAGTTGAACCCAATCCTTCTTCATCATGTCTCAATCTGATCGTGCGGCCTATTGCCGCGACGGTCAAGTGCGCACCGAATTACAACGCTCCTGCAATCCATCCGTATACTCTGCGCGATGGACGCTCCAAACTTTCGATTAGACGGCCGGGCCGGGCTGATTACCGGCGCCGGTCGCGGCATCGGCTTGGGAATCGCCTGGGCACTGGCCTCGGCCGGGTGCGCCGTGGCTATTCAGGACCTCGAAATCGATGTCGCCCAGGCCGCCGCCGAAAGGATCGCCGCCACTGGAGTGCCTGCCATCGCACTGGGCGGAGACATCACCGACCTTTCATTGCCCGCGCGAGCAATCCAGGAAACCCGATCCAAGCTGGGCGGCCTGCACATCCTCATCAACAACGCCGCCATCCAGCAGGAAAAAGACTGGACTCAGTTCACTGTCGAAGAAATCACCCGTCAGGTCAACGCCGATTTCATCTCCCCCATCCTCTTTTGCCAGCAGGCCGCGGCAATTTTTAAACCTCAGCGCTTCGGCCGCATCATCAACATTGGCTCAATCCAGCAGCGGGTTGGAAACACCGACATGCTCCCCTATTCGATGTCCAAAGCTGCTCTGGAAAATCTCACCCGCGGCCTCGCTCGCGTGCTGGCGCCCGATGGCATTACCGTTAATCTTCTGAATCCCGGCTATTTCAATACCTGGCGAAACCGCGACCAATTTAAAACCCCCGAAGATCTCATTGAACGTGGAAAACAATACGTTCCCGTCGGCCGCATCGGTGAACCGGAAGATTGCGGAGGCATCGCACTTCTCCTGGCCAGTGAAGCGGGCGCATATATCACGGGCCAGACGATCTACATCGATGGTGGAATGAGCGTGCGACTCTAACCGCCTTTCACGTTTAGGGACCCCGCTTGCGGGGAGATTTCCCGAGGAACGTTTCATGCCCCAACTCCCTTCGATCCTCGACAAGACAAAATTCATCCACGCATCCCAAGTCGGTGGGATTGATACCTATTGCATCGACGATGGCCCCGCCCGAGGCGTGCGCGCGCTCACCGTCAACACCGGCGCCGGCCTCCGCTACCGCATCGTGGTCGATCGCGGTTTTGATATCGATCAGGCCTTCTTCAATCAACACAGCCTCGCTTTTCTCACCCACAAAGGCGTAACCCCACCCACGCGCGGCCTCGACCGAAAACTCGACTGGCTCAAAAGTTTTCCCGGTGGCCTGCTCACCAGTTGCGGCCCCTTCAACATTGGCCCGCCAGGAAACGATGGGGAGGAAGAGCTGGGCCTGCACGGGCACCATTCCAACACCGGTGCAACCCTCGAATCGGTGCGTCAACCCGATCCGCACGCCAATCAGAACGAGATGTCGGTCACCGGAACGCTTCGATACGGCGCGTTTTACGGCCCTTGCGTGCAGCTTCGCCGTACGATTCGCTCGAAGCTGGGAACCAACGCAATCAACATTACTGACGAGTTCACCAACGCCGGCAATCAACCCGTCCCGCATGCATGGCTGCTTCACATTAATTTCGGATACCCGCTGGTCGATGACGGCGCCGAGCTCTGCTTCGACTCCTCAAAAGTCCTCGCCACAGACACCGTCGAATCGGTCAAGCGTTTCCGCAAGGGCGTGAATTACAAACGGATCACCGGCCCACAAAAATCACATTGCGGTCCCGAATCGGCCGTCGCATACCTCTTTCCCAAACCGGCGGATCGCGCGGGTAACGCGACCGTCGGGATCATCAATCGCAAGCTCGGCATCGGTGTCGCGATTCGATACAACACGCGCCAGTTCCACCGCTGCGGAAACTGGCAGCATTTGGGCCCGCGCGAATATGTTACGGCGCTCGAACCCATGAACGGCACAATCGAAGGCCGTGCCTCGGATCGAGCCAACAACCTGCTCGATGAAATTCCGGCCGGAGGAACGAAAACCTACGATTATGCGATCGAGGTCCTGACCGACCGCCAGTCCGTCCAATCGCTGCGAGCGCTGAACCGATAAGAATGTGCTCAATTTGTCATCCTGGAGCGAAGCGAAGGATCTGATAGTCGAAAGGTCTTACCGGAACCAGATCCTTCGCTTCGCTCCAGGATGACATGGGCTGTTTTTGAAACTCGATATTCCGCATTCGTACCGCTCACCCAATGTCGTCCCACCCCAATATCGCTATCCTGCTTACTCCACCTGGATCCGCTGCGATCGCGGTCGTCCGCCTTCGCGGCCCGGCGGTACGGGTGTTCCTCTCTACTCATTTTTCAAAGCCGGCAAGGCTCAACCGGTGCGTCCACGCGAATCTGATCGACGCCGACGAAATTATCGACGATGCAGTCGTCGTGCTCTGCGATCCAGACACCGCCGATCTGAACGTACACGGCGGCCCTTGGGTCGTCCGGTCGGTCCTCGATCTCGCTGGGCGTGCTGGATTCGAGATTGTCGATAGCACTCGACTCCCCCTTTCGGCCCATTCAGTCGATACCCCCAACGCCCTCGAACACGAGGTCGCCACTTTTCTGCCAATGGCCCGAACAGAGCTCGGCATCCGCATGATACTTTCTCAAATCGACGCCTGGGAGAGTCTCCGCCGAGGCGCCATATCTAATTCATCAGGCATCCAACAAGATCTGCGTGCTGCCCTTGAAGATCAGGCCCTCACGCACTGCTTAGTTCCACCCACGGTGGCAATTGTCGGTCCCGCGAACGTCGGCAAATCAACCCTTGCCAATCAGCTCTTCGCTCAGGAACGTTCAATTACTGCCGACGTGCCGGGCACCACCCGCGACTGGGTCGGTGAGATGGCCAACATCGACGGGCTCCCAGTTCTGCTGGTCGATACGCCAGGCTTACGCAAAACCAATGACCCCATCGAAGCCGCCGCCATCGAACGAAGTCAGTCCCAGATCCAGGCCGCGTCGCTTGTCATCCTCGTCCTCGACAACACCCGCCCCCTCTCCGGCGAGCAAGCCGAGTTGCGCAATTCTTTCCCGGAAGCCCAGGTGGTCATCAACAAATCAGACCAAATGCCCGCTCCCGGCATGCAGCAACTCCCCGGCCTGCGAACCGTCGCTACCACGGGCACAGGGGTGCCTGAACTACGCCAACTCATCATTCGCCATTTTTGCGGCGAGTTCCCCGTCAACTCCGATCGCCCCCGATGCTGGACACCCCGCCAACGCGAAATCGTCTCACGCGCGCTGGATCATCCATCCGTGCTCAATGAGCTCTTCATCGGAATCCGGTAAACTGAAAGATTCCACCGTCCCAAACCTCATTTGTGAATTCTCCTCTAAATCATCTGCCGCCTCAGCATTGGTCGATATCCTTGTAAATGAACGGATTTAAGCGGCGTTCAATTCATCAAAAAAAATCGGATTGCAGGCCGTCCAGTGGTTTATTCCCGCTTGAAGCGGTAATTTGTTTCAGCAGGATAGTCGATTTACCGGCTGGGGCTTTTGTGTTTGACCGCCGCGAAGAATGG
>DAIRGS010000007.1:4001-52948 GCA_036794395.1 Tepidisphaeraceae bacterium
GAGACGCCGCTGTAGCGCCAACGATTCGTACATTTCAGGTTTTCCCGGACGTGCCCGAGCGCTTGGCCCGGCTGGTTGAACTGGCCAACAACCTCTGGTGGGTCTGGAACCCCGATGCCGTCGAGCTGTTCCGACGCCTCGATCGCACCCTCTGGGAATCGGTCTATCACAATCCCGTCAAGCTTCTGGGCGTGCTCCCGCAGGAAAAACTCGCCGCCGCTGCGCGCGATGATGGATACCTGGCGCATCTCCACCGCGTCTACGAAGATTTCAAAGAGCATCTTTCGCGCCCCGGTTGGTTCAAGGACACCCATCCCGACAAGACCGGGATGCTCGTGGCATATTTCTCCGCGGAGTTCGGCCTGCACGAATGCCTGCCCATCTACTCAGGCGGCCTGGGCATCCTCGCCGGCGACCATCTCAAAAGCGCAAGCGAGCTGGCCGTTCCGTTGGTCGCGATGGGTCTGCTCTATCGTAACGGTTACTTCCGCCAGTACCTCTCCGCTGATGGCTGGCAGCAGGAAGCCTATCCCGAACAGGACTTCTACAACCTCCCCCTCGAGCAGATGCGTTACACCGATGGCTCGCCCGTCCATGTGCGCGTCGATCTCCCGGATAACGCCGTCTTCTGCAAAGTCTGGCGGGCGAACGTCGGGCGCATCCCCCTTTACCTGCTCGACACCAACGTTCAGGAAAACTCCCCGGCCGATCGCGATATCACCTCCAAACTCTACGGAGCCGGCACCGAGGTGCGCATCAAGCAGGAAATGGTGCTCGGCATCGGGGGCGTGCGCGCCCTGGCCGCGCTCACGATCGAACCCACCGTTTTCCACATGAACGAAGGCCATAGCGCCTTCCTCGCCCTCGAGCGCATTCGAACGCTCCTCGACGGCTCAACCCTCAACTTCGATCAGGCCCGCCAGCAGGTGATGGCGACCAACGTCTTCACCACCCACACCCCCGTGCCGGCGGGAATTGATACCTTCTCCCCCGAGCTGATGACCAAGTATTTCCGATCGATGATCCCCACCCTAAAGCTCGATGAGGAAGGCTTTCTGGCCCTGGGCCGCGAAGATGTCTCCAACAAGAAACAGGGCTTTTCCATGGCCCTTCTGGCCATCCGCCTGGCGGACAGCGTCAACGGGGTAAGCCGGTTGCATGGCGATGTCTCGCGCAAAATGTGGCACAACATCTGGCCCCAGGTCCCGTCCGACGAAGTCCCCATCAAATCCATTACCAATGGCATTCACACCCGGACTTGGCTCGCGCCCGATATCGCCTTCACTCTCGACCGCTATCTGGCCGGCGAGTGGATGAGCGATCCGTCGAATCAGGATGTATGGGAAGGCATTCTTCAGATTCCCGATGAAGAACTGTGGCGCGCACATGAGCGCTGCCGGGCGCGTCTCGTGTCATGGGCCCGCCAGACCCTGCGCGAACAGCTCATCCGCCGCGGGGCAGCGTATGATGATTTAGCCGCCGCCGATCAGGTTCTCGATCCCGATGCGCTCACCATCGGTTTCGCCCGCCGCTTCGCCACTTACAAACGCGGCACATTGCTCCTGCGCGATATGGACCGCATCAAGCGCCTCCTCGAAGACGCCCGCCGACCGGTGCAGTTTGTATTCGCCGGCAAGGCCCACCCGGCTGACAACGAAGGCAAAGAGCTCATCAAGCAGATTGTTAATTTCGCCCGCGACCCGGCGGTGCGCAAGCGTGTGGTGTTCATCGAAAACTACGACATGAACGTAGCGCGCTATCTGGTCCAGGGCGTCGATGTCTGGCTCAATACGCCGCGCCGTCCCTACGAAGCCTCGGGCACCAGCGGAATGAAAGCCGCCGCCAACGGCGTGCTCAATTGCTCCATCCTCGATGGCTGGTGGGTGGAAGGCTATTCACCGGAAGTCGGCTGGGCCATCGGCCACGGCGAAAATTACGCCGACGTTGGCTACCAGGATCATGTCGAAAGCCAGGCCCTTTACGACATCCTCGAAAAACAGATCGTGCCCCTCTTCTATCAGCGAAGCATGGATAACCTCCCGCGAGAGTGGGTGACGCGCATGAAAAATTGCATGCGCAAGCTGGCCCCGGTCTTCAACACCAATCGCATGGTGCGCGACTATTCGCAGATGTTCTATGTCCCCGCCTTTGAACGCGGCAAAATCCTCGCCGAAAACAACCTCGCCCGTGCGATGGCTCTCGCCCACGCCAAGGATTCCATGCGCCACCGCTGGAACGGCATCCGCATCGTCGGCGTTCACACCAGCGGCAACGGCCACTTCAAAGTCGGCGACATGATGCAGGTCGAAGCCATGGTCGATCTGCCCGGCGTCAATCCCGACGAGCTCAACGTCGAACTCTATACCGGCCCGGTCAGCGCCCAGGGCGAAATCGAACAGCCCCAGTCACTCAAGATGGCCCACGCCCGATCGATGGCCCCCGACCGCCACGTATTCATCGGCCAAATCGCCTGCCGTACCAGCGGCCGCCAGGGCTTCGCCATCCGAATCCTGCCGGGTTACAAAGACCTCGCAACCCCGTTCGAGCCCGGATTGATTATCTGGAATTAAGAATCGGGAGCGAAAGATCACTGCGTCTCGCGGGGTCTAGCAGTCGGGAATTCGAACGACTTCAACGCGCGCCTTTGCCCATGATTTCATGTGCTAGTGCCAGATAGTCGCTCCCTCGACCGGCATCACGAAGCTCCTCGAGAATATCGCGAAGACCCGCGTCATCCATTTTGGCGAGTGACCGAAGAACGAGACTCAATGCTTCTCGGCGTGATTTGAGCTTTACGTCAGGTTCGCGTTGTCGCCTCAGAAAAAGCGCAACATCACGCAGAGTAGGCAAAAAAGTTCGCGATTCGTAAAGACGAGCGATCTCGCGCAGTAAATCGGTATGATGTCCCCGTTGCAGTCCAAGGCTGTCTAGCACCTCAATTGCAGTCTTATGCGTTTTCACACCCTTTTTAATCTTGTTTGTCTCAAGTTGATCAATGGCCGCTTCCACTTCTTCGAGTGTCGCGCCTTGACTGCTTGCGATGGCTTTCAAGACCTGCTTGTAGCCATATTTCAACAGCATTAATCTTGCTTCAGCAGTTAGGATCTCATTCGTCATTTACGGCTCCCGTTTCGCAAGGCCGATCGCTGCAAAGAATTCGTCGCGAAAGCTCTGGAATCCAGTCTTCGTCGGCAGTCGAACGTGACTGGTATGTCCGATTGCACTGCTCTCCCTCGCGGCCTTCGGGTAGGACGCCGAGTACTGAATTTGACTCTTGAAGGTCGGCCAACCTTCGCTATCGGCGAATTCAGTAACTTCCCGAACCGCACGCCGCCCCTCAGGGCCTTCCGAATACGCCGACGATTTATTGAAAACAATACCACAAATGTCGATCGCATGGTCGTCATTTTCCGCTTTGAATCGCTGCAACGACTTGGCTAAGAGAGGTAAGCCAATCGTCGCCATGAACTCTGGCTTAATCGGGATCAATACAAAGCGACTTGCAAAGTAAGCCGCGTCCGTAAGAATCGAATCGGTCGGTGCACAATCAATCACAATTAGATCATATCGGTCCGAAGCCTTGGAAAGCGCCTTGGCCAATCGGCGTTCCTTGCCCGTCGGATTTCGTAGCACATGCGATAATTCAAGGCGGCTGGGGATAAGGTCTAACGTGCTGTCTCGAAAACTACCAACTTTCTTTAGAATGACGTCGTCAAGCGAAACCGCCGTTGGCCCAGTGGTCACAGACGTTGACGGCATATATCCTTCCAAAATCTGAATAATCGTAGGCTTCTCATCACGGAGATGTTTGATATATGGCTTAGTTCCAAGCAGTGATTGACTGAGGTTTGCCTGAGGATCAAGATCTATGGCAAGGACTTTGAAATTGAGTTGATCGGCAGCCAGCGCGACTTGCATGGCGAGCGTAGTTTTACCGACTCCACCCTTCATGTTTATGAAACTAACATTAATTGACCCCATGGAATCTCCTGATTAAGAATCGTGGAACCGGCCTCGTCTATTGAAATCGCGAGCATACTCGACTTGCGCGGTTTGGCAAAAGCGGTTCGTCGGATGGGATAACAATTAACGACGGGTTGACCCCCAAGCCCGGAATTCGTGAATTCGTTACTTCGGGTCGGCTGAACTGCCCTCGCGCAAATACTTCTTCTCAATCGCCTCCGACAAATCCATATCGTTAATATTCGCAAGCGTGCAAAGCCACGCCAGCACGTCGGCAAATTCCTCTTGCAGGTTCTCCCGATCGCTGCCATTCAGGGCCGTCGCCAGTTCGCCCACCTCTTCAATAAACCACAAGAACGTCTTCGGCGTCCCGCGCGCCCGATCCGTATCCTCGTAACGCTCGGAAATGAGCTTCTGAAATTCCTTGATTGTCATGCCGCCGAAATCCCTTCCGATAAGCTCAATTCCCAAGCGAATCCGCCTTCTCCTGCTCAGCTTTCAATTTCGTTAAATCCGCGATCACCCGTTTTTCCCGCGCCAGTCCAGTCGTGTCGTTTGTCTTCTCGCACACTTCCAAAAGGATCTCATGGGCGGAGACGTCGTATGGGTTGATATACACCGAATCCATCGCGTATTTCTTCGCGTTTTTCCAATCCTTGTCATTGCGGTAGAGCCGTGCGATGCGCTTGGCGAAGCGGTTGTCCTTCAGCTCCACCTTCGAAAGAATCTCGAACTGCTCAATCTCCTTCTTGTGTTCCTTCAGCGCTGAGTACAACCCCGCCAGCCTCTGGTGCGGCAGGGCATCCACTGGCCGCAGCTTCGCAATATCCTCCCACGCCTTGGCTGCTTCGTCGTACTGCCGCGATTTGATCTGCTCATCGCCCTTCTTAACCAACTCGGCGTATTTCGCGCTCGATTCCTTGTCATACCCCCACGTCGCGACCTGCTTCTCGGCCCAGGTTTGAAACTCGGTCATAAACTGCGGGATCGACTTGCCCGTTACCTTCGGGAACACCTCTTCCTGCCGATCCGCATGCCGCATCAAATCCAGCATCTTCAGGATCGCATCGTGTCCATAGGTTTCTTCCACGTACGTGCAGATCCAGAACGACTCTGCATACGCAAGCTGTCGATCGATCGGCTTCTTTGGCCGCACAAACGCCCATGTGAGTTTGTCCAACGGGAAGAACGTTTTCTTACTCACCGCGTTTTGCAACATGGGTACCCATTCCCACGGCACCGGCGAATGCTCCTCCCAAACCGCCAGTCCCTCGGTAAACCAGTGGGCAATCCGATTGTCCGTCGCCCCCAGCGTTACCGTATGCGTATATTCATGTCGCAATACGCGCGACCAATCAAACGTCCCCAGCGTGCTCTTCCCCTCGCGCGGGGCCACCAGCGCAATCACCCGCCCCGTGCTCGCTCCCACAGTCGGCAGCCAGGTCGATCCCGTCGTTCGCACCGAGAATGCTTCGTGCGTCGGGAACACCTCAATATACGTCTTCACCTCCGGCGTAAACGCAAACGCCGAACACACCTCGTTCTGCACGCTCTCCAGATAATCCGTGAAATACTCCGGAATCACCGAATCCGTTCGAGGATCATAAATCACCACAAAGTGCGGCGTCTCCTTCCGCGCGAACTTGTCCATCTTGTCCAGCAGCGCCAAATAATTGGTCGTGCGCAGGTTGAATGGATCAAGCTGATGCGCCTGTTCAAGCGCTTGCCGGGCCTTGTCTTCGTCGCCGCTCTGCGTATAGAGCAATCCCAGCCCATTCAAAGCCGCCGTCCACCACGGCGCCCGTTCTACCGCGACCTTATATTTCTCAATGGCCCGCGGATACTGCCGCATTGAATCCAACTGCTCGGCCACCTCGAAATACGCGCTAGCGTTATGCGGATCAACCCCCTCCACCTGTTTCAAAATCTCGTTAACCTTGTCTTCCTTCAGTTGCAGCGCATTCACCGCCGCCAGCAAGCCCATCGCTTCCAGGTTTTTGGGCTGCTTTTCCAGTACCTTGTTGATAGAAGGCTCCGCATCCTGCGGCCGCCGCTGGGCCATAAGGTTTCGCGCCTCCAGCAAATCGGCGGGCAGCGAATTGGGGTCCACCTTCCGCATCGATGCCACCACGCGGTCCGTCGTATCAAAATCAAACGCCCCGGATGTCATCTTCCCCAGCAGCTCCAGCGCGTGCAGCTCATTTGGATTGGCGGCCAGGACTGTTTGAAGCTGCGAAAGCGCATCTTCATTCTGATCGTGTGACAGAAAATACTCCGCCGCCGCGATCCGCGCCGGGTAATAGGCCCGATCGAGCAGATCGAACGCCTTGATGAAAATCCCCAGGATCTGGCGATCGAGTTCCGGGTTATTCCGATACGCCTGCGTCAGCGTCGCCCATCGATCCAGCGCCCGCCCGATCAACGTCACCTCGTCTGCCTTCTCGAAGGCCGGTACGCGCACACCGATTTTCCACTTCTCAAAATAATTCTGCGGCTCCTGGGTAAACCATGCATATTGCAGCTGGGCCGCCTGTACGTCTCCCACCTTCTCGTACGCGTTCCCCAACCAATAATGCCCCGCGATCGAGTTTGAGTCTTTCTTCAACAATTCCAGCAGCAACGGAATCGCCCGATCTGCCTTGTCGAGTTGAGCAAGCAACTGAGCCTTCTCCACGACGAGGCGCGCATCATCCGCCGCCCCCGCAACCGACAATGCCGCCAGCGCCTGATCCCACCGCCCCAGCGCCGCCAGCGACCGGCTCTTCACCAGCGCCGCATCCGCCAGCTGATCCGGCTTCAAATCCTTTACGCGCTTCAACGTGATTAACGAAAGCTTGTACCGGCCCGCCAACTGCTGAGCCTGCGCCTTGTCCAGATCGTTGAAATACGCCGGATAAGTCAGCCCCGGCAAATCCTCCGGCATCAGCGGCTCGATCCACTTCATCGGCGCCGAATCGTTGATAATGTCCGATGCCCACCCCGTGGTAGCCATCAGGCAGATCATGAACAATAACACGAGCGTTTTTCGGGACATGCAAAAGCCTTTCTCAGCCTTCCCTTCCCCAAAGCACGATGCAGTATTATACGGATCACCATGCCCGACCTACAGCACTACGCCGGTAATACCGATGCGTTTCCGATTCTTGGCAAATGGGATTTCTTCAATCATGCCGGCGTCTGCCCGCTTCCCCGCGTCGTCAGCGACGCCATCCGCGCTTACGCCGATCGAGCCCAGATCGACAGCTACCTCACGGGCACCTGGTACAAGGACATCGAAAATTTGCGCGTGCTCTCCGCCGGCATGCTCAACTGCCACCGCGATGAAATCGCCTTCGTCAAAAACACGGGCGAAGGACTGAGCATCGTTGCCAACGGCATCGACTTCCGCCCCGGCGACCGCATCGTTACCACCGCCGTCGAATACCCGGCCAACATCTACCCCTGGATGGAACAAGCCCGCCGGCATGGATGTGAACTGGTCATGGTCCCCGAAGAAACCGACACCGAAGGACGCCGCGCTGTTCCCCTCGCTAAAATTCTCGAAGCCACCGCCCACTCCCGCACGCGCTTAGTCACCCTCTCCCACGTCGAATACGCCAGCGGCCAGCGCCTCGACATTGCCCAAATCGGTAAATTCTGCCGCGAGCAAGGCAAGCTTTTCTGCGTCGATGCCATCCAATCCCTCGGCGTCATCCCCGTCGATGTCCAGGCGATGAACATCGACTTCCTTTCCGCCGACGGCCACAAATGGCTCCTCGGCCCCGAGGGCGCAGGCATCTTTTACATCCGCCGCGATCTCATCGAATCCACCCGCCCGCTCTCGATTGGCTCAATGAATGTCATCAACCACATGGACTACGGCCACTACGACTACACCCTCAAGTCCACCGCCGGCCGCTACGAGTGCGGCACCTACAACGTCCCTGGCTTGCACGGTCTAAACGCCGCCGTAAAACTTCTGATCGAAGTCAGCGTCGAAAAGATATCTGAACGTCTCCTCATCCTGACATCGCACTTCATCCGTGGCCTCGAACAGAAAGGCTACAACATCATCAGCCCCCGCACCGGCGACCAATGGAGCGGCAGCGTGGCCTTCGCCTCACCCATCCACGATCATCAACAAATCGTTACCACCCTCCGCAAACAGCATCACACCGAGATCGCCCTGCGAGAATCCCGCCTCCGCTGCTCTCCCCATTTCTATAACACCCTCGAACAATTGGAGAGGCTACTCGAATTGCTCCCCCGCCATTGATCTTCTCGGGTGGTATTTGAGGGTGCAGGGGAAACGACTGGCACCGATCAGGGATACGGAGCTGTGTCGTCGCGCAGCGGCTGCAACGCCTGTAACGCGGGCAGGGCAGAACCCTATCCTTGCATGCTAATTGAGGCTTCCATGCGTGCATTGGGGGCTGGGACGTCGAGCTTTCGGGCAGCCTCGGCGGCTTTTTGACGGCCAAGCTGCTTGAGCAGCATTTCCCAGGTTTCGCGCTGGAATCGGAGGATCTTGATTGCCTCGTCGAGTGATTCGGCCTTGTGCTCGACGTTGGCTTCCACCAGCTTCCGGTAGATGAAGTTGTAGATGGACGCCAGGCGGCCGCACAACTCGGGGGCGATATCGTGCCGGAGTGATCCGGTGAGCTCGGTAATAATCCTTTGGGCTCGCGAGATGGCGGTATAGCTGGCTTCCCAGCTTTGCGCCGCGAGGGCGGGCTTTGCCTGCTCGGCAAAACGGATCGCGCCATCGTACAACATCATCTGGAGTTGTTCGGGCGTGGCGGTCAGGACCTGCGTTCGTAAATAATTCTGGGCACCCTGTGGGTTCATACGGGGGTCTCTCGGTTTCACGTGCGGCGACACCGGTTGTATCGGCACGGAGGGACCGGATAATTAACGGGCCGGTAAAAACCTGCGCAAAGCCCGCGCAACAATTGCCGCTGAATCGATGCCCCAGTTTATTTTGTCGTTGTTGATTTGGCCACCGGAAGAGAGACAGAGGTGATCGCGCCCAGAGCGGATTGCTGGCTTTGAAGGTCCGATAACACCGTCTCCATGTTGGCAAATTGTTGTTCGAGGCGATTGCGCTTGTCGACCAGCAGCGAATCGAGTTGGGTGATTTGATCCTGGAATTGTTGCTTCTGGTTCTGGAGCGTGGTGTTCTCGCGGGCGATCGAGCCGCTGATGGGATCGACCAGCGAGTTGATGCTGTTGTCAATCACCTTGCCCAAGCCGGCGGTGGAATCGCTGAAAAGCTTGCTGACGCTGTCGGCATTGTGTGCGTAGGCGCTTTCAAATTTGGATCCATCGAACGTGAGCTTGCCGCCGTCGGTGATCGTGATTCCGACGTCACCCAATGTTTGAAGTCCGCCCGCGCCCTTCACGGATGAGCGGAAGACCTCGTACATTTTCGTTTGGATCTGCTGGGCGGTGGCATCACCCAGAAGCACCGAACCCTGGTTGGTTGTCGTGTCGAATTGCGTGTACGTGGCGAGCTTGTCTACCAGGGTATTGAACGTGTCGGTGAAGCTCTGAAGTTGGGTAGAGACGTTGGTAGGATCGCGATTGATATTGAGCGTTACCGGCTTATCGCTGGCGGATTGAAGGGTAACCGTTACGCCGGGAATGATGCCGGTCAGTAGGTTCGAGTGGCTGGTCACCATGAGCGGCTGTGAAGTGCCGGTGCCGCCGATGAACACCGCAGCATCTTGCCCGTCGACAAGATTTCGAAGTTGCAGGCCGGTGGTTCCACCACTGATAGTGACCCGCCCGGCTTTGCCCGGATTGAGCGAAGTCAACGAAAGACGATATGGCGATTGCGAGGAGCCATCATTGATCACACTGGCAGCCACGCCCGGCGTGATGGCATTGATTTTGGTGACCAGGGTGCTGAGGGTATCGGTGGCGAGAACGGCGATCGTCTTTTCCAATGAGCCGTCGAGCGTTGTGCCGGTTGCGGTACCGGCGATGCCAAGATCCTTGGCGACGGTGCCGCTCACGTCCTGGACGATCATCTTTCCCGGGCCGCCGCTGGTGTCGGTCAGCAGAAGTCCATTGCCATTGGTGTTGACCGAAGCGCTTACGCCCATGTGATTGGCGTTAATCGCGTTGATGACATCGCCGAGGGAATTGAACGTGCCGGAGGTCGTGTCGATCGTGACTGATGCGCCCAGAGCGCTGCTGATGGTAAAGCTGCCGGGGGTAATGCCCTTGCCGCCGTTGTAGTCAGTTAGCTGGGTGCCTTCGGAGATGTATTGAACATGCAGATTGCCGCCATCGACGACCGTTTTGGTGGTGTCGAACGTGCCGGCAATGCCCAGGCTCGCGGCGGTGGTGCCGCCACTGTCGTCGGCAATCACCAGGTTGCCCGAACCGCCGCTGGTGTCTTGAATCTGAATGCCATTGCTCGATGAATTGAGCGAGGCGTTCACCGAAACGCCGGTTGCTTTGTTGATCTTGTCGAGCAGGTCTTGAACGCTCGTTGCGCCTGCGAAGTTGACCGTGCTGCTGCCCCCGTTGCGGTCATTGATTGTGACGGAGCCAAGAGAAATCCCGGATCCACCTTTCAGGGAACTGACCAGAACGGAATCCAGCCCAGCCAGGATTTGCGATCCGTTAATCGTGTTGCCCGAAGCGCCGGTTTGGAGGCCGAGATCTTTACCGGCATGTGAGCCGTTCACATCGGTGACGGATAGCGTGCCGCCGCCGGTGGTTTGGTCGGTGAGCGTGATGCCTGTGCCACTGGCGCTGATCGCAGCCTTGAGCTTCGAGGGACTGGCTGTATTGATTGCAGCGATGACATCGCCCACCGTGCGCGATTTTTTTAGGTCTACGGCAATCGTTGATCCGTCGGCCAGTGCGACGTTGAAGTCTGCACTACCGCTGGTTCGTTGGCGAACACCCCGCCCGTCGTTCAAAGCAGTGAGTGCGGTTCCGGTAGCGAGATAATTAATGCGTGTTCCGTTCAGGGTACCGGCCACCGCAGCACCGGCGATGCCCAGATCCTTGGCGGAAGATCCGCCATTAAGGTCCTGTACGTTGAGCGTTCCCGCCCCACCGCTGGAATCGGTGATGACCAGCTTGTTGTTCTGGATTGAGGCTTTGACGCTGATATTCAGCGAAGTGTTGATCTGAGTGACGACGTCATCGAGGGTGATGGCAGACTGGGTATTAATGACATCGGCTTTGCCGTTGGCGTCGATGATGCGGAACTGCCCGCGGCCGACGCCCGCCCCGCCATTCAGGTCCGCGAGGTTGGTTTGTGCACTGAGGCTTCCGCCGCCCAGGTCAAACGAAATCGTACCCGCTTGCAGCGGTGCATCGGCACTGGTGTATCCATTGCTGACGCTCTGCTGAGAGCTGACGAGCCGGGCCACTTGAAATTGATAGGAGCCCTGGGTCGCCCCGACCTTGGTTGTTGCGGTGAGGACACCGGGATCGGTGCTGACGGCGGTTGAATTGTGAAAGTTGCTTGGCCTCTCGAGCGACAGGCCGAGGCTATGCAATGAGCTAAGTTGGGATTCCAGGTCGTTATACGCCTGCATCTGGACATTAGCCGAGTCGATACGCGTCTGAATCAGCTTCACGGGCTGGGATTCAAGCGACATCAACTCGTCAATGATCTGTCCGGTGTTAATACCGCTCACCAGACCGATGCTCGACGTAATGGTTCCCATGAACGAACCTCAATCGCCCCAATTACGGGGCCACGGCTTATTCTGACGTCTGATCGGCGTTGCCATCGGCCATGCCTGAAGAATCCCAACATGCCGGGCCGAACGGCACAGTGTTCATATCGGCTGCGACACGGTCCAAACCCGGCAGGATGACCGTCTGTTCGACCGCCCACATCTGAAGAAATTTTTGCTGGGCGAGCCGGACACTCCGCAACTGCTCGACCACTCCCGTTAGATCACGCATGCTTCGCCTCCACTAACTTGCCGTTTATTATCGGAACTTCGCCCTCGAATTCGTGAGCGGTCTAGCTAATGCACGGTCGACTTCGCACCCTTGAACGCTTAAAAATTGAATATGTCTCACCCACCTCGCCGTCCTATCGGGACTTTTTGCATTGCGGTTGCAGGCGGAATTTTCTTTTCAGGACTTGTGATCGGCTCGGCGGGCCAGACGGCTCCGCAGTCGCAGCCGATCTATTCGACCACCCGTCCCAGCAGCGATGGCACGGGCAAGGTGTATATGGGCCGGGAAATTGCGCTGGTGATGAGCCATGGCGGGGCCGACTGGCTGGAACGCCCGGGTCGCGAGAACGAGGAAGCTCCCAATAAAGCCATCGAGATGATGGATCTGAAGCCGACCGATGTGGTGGCTGACATTGGGGCGGGGACGGGATATTTCAGCTTTCGAATCGCGCGGAAGGTCCCACAGGGGAAAGTACTGGCTGAAGACATTGATGCCGCGATGATCGCGGATTTGCGATCGACGATCGCATCGGATCGGGTCACGAATGTGGTAGCGGTGAAGGGGACGACATCTGATCCGGGCTTGCCGGCCGGGGGCGTTGATGTGGTGTTGATGGTGGATGCGTATCACGAATTCGATCATCCGCGCGAGATGATGGAGGCAGTAGTGCGGTCGCTGAAGCCCGGCGGGCGGGTGATTGACCTTGAATATCGAGGGGAAGATCCGCAGGTGATGATCAAACCGCACCACAAAATGACCGAGGTACAAGCCAAGAAAGAAATGGCGGCTGTGGGGTTGGTTCACGTCAAAACGCTGCATGATTTGCCGCAGCAACACTTTTTGATTTTTCAAAAGCCTGCGGGCCGATAACATCGTGGAGGAATCAGCTGGGCTCGCTTTGAATCGCCAAGTGAAACCACATGCCTAATTCATAAGTAACTTATTTATAAACGATTATGAATAATCCAGAAAGTCACTTCTGGATTACATATTGGACTAACCCGGGCAGGCGGGCTACAAGTAATCGGCAGTTTCGAGGAGGAGAGGGAAGTAGGTAGGCAGGGAAAAGGAGTAGTTGTGAAGTTGTACGCAGTCGCCTTGGGTGTTGTAAGTGGGATGTTGTTTTCGTCGGGGGCATTTGCGGGAGTTGTTGACGTCATCACAAACGGAAGCTTTGAATCGCCGGTTGTGACGGGTGCTTTTCAACAATTTCCATCAGGGATCACCGGGTGGACCGGCACGAACGGAATTGAGGTCCAGGCCAATGGCGCTCTGGGCGCGGGTCAGGGTACTTCCTTCGGCAACCAGTACGCTGAGTTGGCTGTTGTCACCCCTTCAACCTATTCGCAGACTGTCACCACTACGCCGGGTGCTCAGTACGACCTGTCGTTTTATCTCTCGGCCCGACCCGGCACCGGATCAAATTCGGTCAGCGTCGGCTTCACTGGCAGCTCCAGCGCGACATTTTCCGCCGCTGATACGGGCAGCGTGAATTTCCAGCATTTCACGCAGACGTTCACCGCGACCTCAGCCCAATCGATCTTGTCATTCGAGCCTCTCGGCCTGGGAAATACCGGCGGTGGTGATCTGATTGACAACGTTTCGTTGACGACCACGATCAGCTCCCCCGCAGCCGTCCCCATTCCGGCCGCCCTTTGGACGGGCATGAGCGGGCTGGTGGGGTTAACCACCGTCGGATTCTTCCGCCAGATTGTTCGGCGAAAGGTTCGGGGGATGGATTCCAAGGCCTAACCAGGCTTGGTGGCTTCCCAATCCCTGCTGCCCATCTTTTGCACTCGCGCATTTCTACCGTGATGATTTGATCGCGTGCAGCACGGTCGCTTTCGGCGGTGTTCTTGGTCGTACAATCCCTCTGGCATTGCGCAATCGCGGACTTTTCATTCCACAACGGTCCCGCTAACTTAGTGGTAGATTTCACATCGAATCATCAGAGGAGAGCGTGACATGCCCGTTAAGTATGGTTTCATCGGTTGCGGCGCCATTGCGCAGCGGCGTCACTTGCCTGAATGTGCGGCCAATACTCATTCAGTTGTAGCGGCGCTGGCGGATCCGATGGCCGACCGAGTCGCTGCCCTTGCCAAGCAGTATGACGCCAAGCCATTCACGGACTACAAAGAGATGCTGGCCAAGGCGGATATTGACGCGGTGGTGGTTGCAGGGCCGAACGGACTGCACGCCGAGCAAAGCATCGCTGCGCTGAACGCGGGCAAGCATGTCTTATGCGAGAAGCCCATGGCGACTACGCGCCAAGACGCCAAGGCCATGATGCAGGCTTCGGAGAAGAACAAGAAATTCTTGATGATCGGCCTCAATCAGCGGCTCATGCCGCCGCATGTTAAAGCCAAGGAAATCCTGCAAAGCGGGAAGCTCGGCAAGGTGCTTTCCTTCCGCACGGCGTTCAAACACCCTGGCCCCGAGGGCTGGTCGGTTGATGCCGGAAAGAGCTGGTTCTTTAAGAAGGGCCAGGCATTCATGGGCGTGTGCGGCGACCTTGGCGTACACAAGGCCGACCTCATGCGGTGGCTGCTTGGACAGGAATTCACCGATGTCGGCGGATTCATCACCACCCTCGACAAGCGCGACCCGGAAGGCAAGTTAATCGAGCTGGATGATAACGCCTATCTCACGCTCAAGACCGACGGTGGCGTTATCGGTTCGATGATCCTCTCCTGGACCAACTATGGCGCCGAAGAAAACTACACCGTGCTTTATTGCCAGAAAGGCGTTCTAGGGCTGGGTGTGGATCCGGTGTATGGGGTGGTTGTGTCGTACGCCAATGGCGATCGCGAGCTTTATAAGCTGGGCGAGATGGCGACTAACGCAAAGCAGGTTGCCAGCGGAATCATCGACGCTTTCACCACGTCGATTGAAACGAACACGCAGCCGGCGATTGACGCCGTTGAGGGGTATAAGTCGTTGGACGTGATTCTGACCGCGATGGAAGCCGGGCTTCAGGGCCGGACGCTGAAGATTGGGGCCTGAAGACCGGGAAATTTCAAGTTCGGCGACGATGCCAGAGGCACGTACGCCATTTAAATGGGAGCCTGACTAATGCAACGACGCCAGTTTCTCGCGGCTTCGGCCGCTGCCGCCACGGGATTGATCGCCGCGAACCGCACAAGTATTGCCGCTGATGGTCCTTCGGGACGGCCCTACTTCGAACTCCGCCGTTATCATTTTGCCAATGCAGACAAGCAAAAGGCCTACGAGCAGTTCCTGGCCGAGACGGCTATTCCCGCCTACAACCGCGCCGGCGTCACGCCGGTGGGCGTATTCAAAATCATGGCGGAGGATAATCCCGCTCTGAAGCTGAAGGAGGACAGTACCGATCTGTACGTTTTCCTCCCGCACAAAACATTCGAGTCGGTTGTCACATTTGAAAACCGTCTTGGCGAAGATGAGCAGTTTCAAAGGGCGGGCAAATCCATTCTCGCCGCGCCCAAAAGCGACCCGGCATTTAAGCGTTACGAGAGCACGCTGCTGCTGGCAATGGAAGGCTCGCCGATGGTGATGGTGCCGGCGAAAAATCCGTCGCGCGTGTTTGAGCTCCGGACTTATGAGAGCCGAACGAATGCGAAGGCGACCAACAAGCTGGCGATGTTCAACGCCGGCGAGTTCCAGTATTTCAAAGACTCGAACATGCCGGGCGTCTTTTACGGCAACGCGATTGTCGGCGAACGGCTTCCGCAGCTCACCTACATGGTCGTTCACGAAAGTCGCGACGTGGCCAAGAAGAATTGGGATACGTTTGGCAATGTCCCGGCGTGGAAGAAGCTGGCAGCCAACCCCAACTACCAGGACAATGTCTCGAAAATTTCCGATGAATACGTGAGGCCATCTGCGGCCTCGCAGATATAGCCTGGCCTGATTCCCGTGGCGAAGCGTTTGCGGGCGTCTCGGGAAGGGGTTTTTGACACACAAGGCCACGGGCTTCCAGATCCTGGAAGCCCGTGTCAGTTGTAAGCATCACCACTTAGCCCCACCCCCACAATACTTGAATCGCGCCCTATACTCCCGCCATGGACATCAATCTGCTGGCGTTAAATCTTGGAAATTCCCGGCTCGCGTTGGGATCGTTTGTAGCCGGGGAATTGGGGCCGGTGACGCGCGTTTTGCATGGTCAGCGGGGCGACTGGGCAAAGTTGATTAAAGGGGAATGGGAACGAATCGACAGGGGCGACGGCGCCGCGATCGTGGCGGCTAGCGTCAATCCCGCGCTGGAAGAACCGCTTGAGCAGGCTGTGGAAGAGGCAACCGGGCGCAGGGTGTTATGGGTGGGCAGGGATATCGAATTGCCGATTAGGGTTTTGACTGAGGAGCCGGATCGGACGGGAATTGATCGGATCCTGAACATCGCAGCCGCCCATGAGCAGATGGGCAAGGCGTGCGTGGTGGTTGATGCGGGCACCGCGATCACCATTGATGTCTGCAACGATGCCGGTGAGTTCCTTGGAGGCGCGATCGCCCCTGGAGTGGGTATGATGCTGGACGCGCTCAAGGATCGTACCGCCCGGCTTCCGCGCGTCGAGTTCGAGCCGCCCACGGATGCGATCGGCCGATCGACCAAAGAGGCCATCCTCCAGGGCGTTTTTCACGGCGTTCGCGGAATGGTAAAGGAGTTGACCGAGCAATACGCGACCGAATTGGGTCAGTGGCCCGAAATCATCGCCACCGGGGGCGATGCGCAAAAGCTATTTCAGGGATGGGAGTTGATCCACGCAGTGTCGCCGGATCTGGGCATGTATGGCATCGCGCTGGCGTATGTCGAGCATCACATTCGAGGCGATGCTTAATCGGCGGCATACGCGCTGCGCGGGAGTACGAGGCTCCTGCCGAGCCGCGATTTCCGATTGAGCATAGCCTCGGCAGGAGCCTCGCACTCCCATGTTTCGCATCATCGCCCTGGCTCAGTCGGCGGCTGCGTCACGCATAAACAATACCGCAATCAGCCACAGCCCGACGGCGGCAGCGGGCACGAGCCATTCATATTCAGCCCCGATCGGCAACGGGACATGTCGTCCAAGCAGCGCAGTTGCCGACGCCAGCATCACCATGAAGCCCATCAATCGACCCGCAAAGAAAACCGAGAACAGAAGCAACAGGCCCGCAATTGCGCCATCCCAACATCCAATGGCATCGCACAGCCAATTGGGCAGGTGATTGATTCGCAGACGTTCAGATCCTCCATTTGTGAAGTGAAAAACGCGGGTGACCGTAACCGCCTGCTTAACGGTGTCACGCGCGGTGACCGTCGCGTCCTCACGGGCCTGAATAAGGGCGGCCGCTTTATTTCGGGCATCCTGAGCCCCGTTGTTGCTCCACCACAGACCGAATCCGGTCATGATGAGCATCGCCGCCACCAGGCGCACGCTTCGGCCGACCAGAATGTCGAAAGGCGAGCCGTAACGGCGTTCGAAATAGTTGCCGTGACGACGCCGGCGAGCTTTGTAATGCGTGCCTTCGTACATCCAGTCGTTGGGAATCGATTCGGCATTGTGTCCGCTTCGTGCTCTGCCGTCGGCATCGCCTTTTGTTACGTCGGTCGAACGCTTGAGCGCGACTGCCCTGATGGCGGCGGCGTTGTCCATTAAGCGATTGGCGGTTTGACGGGCCTGGATATTGGCTTCGTAAGGGCTGACGCCTTTGGCCTGTAACGATGCCGATTCAACGCGCAGCAGGAGCTTTCGATGTCGCTCCTCACGCTTAGCTTCGGCATGACGATCGATCCATGCAATGATCGGCTCGCGCCACGCCGCGTAACGCGGGCGCGTTCGCCCAAGCTCTCCGCGATTCCACGCCTCGCGGGCCTGGAGCTTGGATTCAAACCCGAATAGCGCCTCGTAAAATTCTTCCCAATCGCGGCCGCAATATCGGCAAACGAAATGGCGAAGGGTGTTTTCATCCGTTCCCTGTGACCGAAGCGTCTTGAGCATGCGTTCGGTTTGCTCGAGCGCCGTTTGACGCTCTAAGGCCAATTGCTTGTCGACAATGCCGTAGAACGCGAGCGCCGAAAGCACCGCCGCCACGGAGAACCCAAGCCAGATCCAGACCAGCCCAAATACGATCAGTAAACCAACGCCTAACACTGCGAACAACACGTAGGAAGCCCAGTCGGCAAAGTTGCTGCCGAACATCAGGCCGCGGAGCTTGCTCATCAGATAGGTGCGTCGGGCCAGGCCGAAGATGATCTGATAAGACACCACCGTGGTCAGCACGTACCCGAACAAACCCGCGGCGATCAGGGGATGTCCCAGCGCCGCCAGCGCGACCACTGCCATCGCGGAGCCGGCGAAATAGCCGCGGATCAAATACATTCGAGTTGTCTTCCACGGGCTGGAATTGAAAAGTTCGGCGCTGACTTCCAAAACTTTCAGCGGCTCTTGCGGGGGCGTGAAGGGTTTTTCGGATTCGATCCCCAGGCACTGCTCGAGGGCCGCAACCACCTCACCCATGTTGGCGTAGCGGTCTTCTGGCCGCTTGGCGAGCATCTTCACGACGATGGCAGAAAGCACCGGAGCGACATTTTTCACGAGCCGATCGGGTGGCACGACCGTCTCGGATGCATGAGCCGCGAGCATCGCCTCGACACCTCGCGCGGCAAACGGCGCGCGGCCAGTCAGCAGGTGATAGAGCGTACAGCCCAGGGAATAGACATCGGCGCGGGCATCCACTGCTCCAGCATCCCTGGCTTGTTCGGGCGGCATGTAGGCGGGGGTGCCCATAATCGCGCTGGGGAGGGTCTTGCCCTGTTCAGCCGCGACGGCCTGGGCAGGTGAAAGAGTAGCCGCGGCGGCGGCAACCGGGTCTGAAACGCCCGAACGCTTTACCAAGCCAAGATCGGCGACTTTCACAACCCCCTGACCATTGAGCAGGAGATTGTCCGGCTTCACATCGCGATGAATCAGCCCGTGATCGTGGGCAAACTTCAACCCGCGTGCAGCTTGAAGCGCATACCCCACGGCGGTTTCCGGATCCAGCTTGCCGGCCAAACTCACAAGGCTGCCAAGAGATTGCCCGTCGACCAACTCCATGCTGAAGAAATTGGTGTCGACATTGTCCTTGGAACGATCAACGCCAATATCGTGAATCTGCACGACGTTATGATGCGAGAGCTGAGCCGCGGCAAACGCCTCGCGGGTAAAGCGGGAGACAAATTGGGCGTCGGAGGCCAGTCTTGGCGACAGGACCTTTAGCGCGACGGGGCGAGCAAGCGATGTCTGGTTGGCGAGATAAACTTTCCCCATACCGCCTTCGCCGAGCGTCTTGATGATCTCATAGCCGCCAAGTTTGGCGTGACCGGCCGATGCTTCGGTGGCTTCCCATTTGGGCGCGGTCGACTGGCGCGAAAGCTGCTCGACAGTGCGATCGGAAAGACCCACGGATACGGCCCGACCGGTCGACGGTGAGGTGATCTCGTCCCGAATAACAGGGCGTTTGACCGTATTGGCAGCCGTTGGCGGACGCGGGGTCGCGGCGATTGTGGCGGCCGACCCATGTGCGGCTTGTGCGGTCACGTTTCGCGGTGACGATGCGACGGTTGCCGCTCCAACTTCCAGGGCCAAAACTTGCGGCGCGACTGCGGAATCTTCGGAAATAGTCAGATTAAATTGGGCCCTGCACTGGGGACATGCCGGTTTAAATCGTCCCGGATGTACCCCTTTCAACTCCATCACGTGCCGACAATACGGGCAACTGATCGAGGACATGCGAACCTCCTATACTCGAACGGGCCCGGGCGAAGTGTGAACGGGATTTGAATTGCCCGTTGCCGCAAAGAAGCATAACAAATGGGCCGGTCACTCTAAAGCGCCTTGGGCGGAAGGGTGAAGATTTTCGTCCCGATCCGCCTCAGGCCGCTTGAGCACCCCGATGGGGCGGCGCGGTATACTTGTTGCCATGTACTTTCGACGATCGTTCCTCGGAGCGGCTTGTGCGGGAATACTGCTGGCCGGCACGGCATCGGCTTGGGGCGCGGTTATCCAGGACATCTTCGGTCGAGATCTCAGCACGTATGGGCTGGTCGTCCCTGACTGGGAAGGCTACATGGGCAACCCAGCCATCGAGTTCCTGATTGCCGCGCCGCCTGGCGCGACGCCGCCGGTGAAGGTGACGCTAGCCGCCAACGATCCACGCCTGTATTTCGATCTACCCAGCACTGCCGGAGCGCAAGGACCCAGGAAAGAGTTGACGCTTTCGGGAACTGCCCCGGCATCAGTTCACATCAGCGTGTTCCCAGCGCGGAAAAAACAAAATGCCGAAAAGCAACTGGCGATCGCGATGATCGACGCACGGGGTCGGAAGTGGCAATCCAATCTCCCGGTCCACGAGATCGCAGTGGAGTCGCGAGATGCTTCGCTGACACACCACATCATCGCGGATTTCTCGCAGGACACGACCGGCTTTTACAAGGATTCGACGCACCGGGCAGCGTTCGAACAGGCGGTGGCGGATTGGAGCTACTATCTCGCGGACCTGCACGTCGATCCAACGCCTGCCGGCAGCGAAAAGACCTGGATCTTCGATACCGCCACTTTCACAAAAGGCCACCGAATTACCAACGAAAAAGAATACACTGGCACGCTGCTGTATAGCTACGGCATCTCGACGCCGGAAACGCGATCGGGCGGAGAGCCCTCGCAGGCGGGCGCGCTGGCCACGCAAAACGGAACGACATTGCCCCTCCATCGTTCGGGTGGCGTGGAAGTGGAGATTCGCGGGAATTACAAGTCCCGTGGGTGGGTGGCCGTCCTTCGCGATGACGAGTGGTGGCGGGCCACGATGCTCGGAGGCGTCCCCGCGGATTTGTACTCGGTGATGCATCATGAAATGGGTCATGCGCTGTTCTTTAACCCGGCCAACAAGAACTTCACGCGCAACGGAGTGTTGCACAACGACGCCGTGCGGGCGTACCTCGGTACCGACGCGCGAACCGACACCCACGATCACTTTGACGGCATTGTCGATCCGGTGAGCCTGCACGGCGCGTATGGCAATGAGTACCACGGCAAGACGCCCAACGGGCGATGGCTCATCACCAGATTCGATTTACTGTGCGCTCAGGCGATCGGCTACAAACTCCGCAAAACCGCGCCGTTCGTTGACTTGGCGGTTGTCACCGACTCGCTGCCCGCAGCCGCGCAAGGCAAGCCGTACAAAACCCGGCTGGAAGCCGAAGGGGGCGTGCCGTTTTATGATTGGACGATTGCCGCGAGTACTTTACCCGTTGGCTTGACGCTCAATCGCTTCACCGGCGAAATTGTCGGCACGCCGAGAAAAGCGGGCACCAGTGAAATCACGATTCAGGTTCGGGATTATCAAAAAGACGGAAAACCCGCGCAGAAGCAGCTCAAGCTGGATACGAAGTAGCCTTGCGGCCGAAAAAGAACGTCAATGAATCACCGACGCAAATTGAAGCAGGACGGTGCGGATATCCGACGAGGTGATTTCCAGGTGAGTGACAGCGCGGATTGAATCCGGCCCGGTGCCGAAAACCAGGACGCCGCGCTCCTTCAGTTTCGCGACGATTGGCCCCGCTTCCTTGTCCTTGATTCGGAATCGGACGATGTTGGTCTGGAGCGGCTCGCCCTGGAGTTCAACGCCTTTGATTGATGCCAATCCCTCGGCCAATTTCTTCGCGTTGGCGTGATCCTCGCTCATTCGGTGCCGATGATTTCTCAGTGCATACAGCGCGCCCGCCGCGAGAATCCCGGCTTGGCGCATCCCCCCGCCCCACATCTTTCGAAATCGCCGGCCGCGCTCGATGAACGCCCGTGGGCCGACCAGCGCGGAACCCACCGGCGCGCCCAGGCCCTTGGAAAAACACACGCTGAGCGAATCGCAATGCGATGCGAATTGCTTTTCAGAAATGCCGCTTGCGACGGCAGCGTTCCATAATCGAGCTCCATCCATGTGCATCGCGATGCCGCGTGATCGAGCGGCGTTGGAAAGTTCAGATAATGTGCCAATGGGCCACACACTGCCCGATCCGGCATTGTTGGTATTTTCCACGCACACAACTTTGACTGGAGAAAAATGCACATCCTCCGGGCGCAGTTGCGCGAGCACGTGCGCGGCGGTGAAAATCCCGCGATGCCCATGAATGAGCCGGCACGTAACGCCGCTCAACGCCGCGGCGCCGCCCGCTTCGTGATTGAAAATGTGAGCGCCGGCTTCCAGCAGAATCTCATCCCCGCTGCTGGCGTGGAGCCGGACAGCCAACTCGTTGCCCATCGTTCCCGAGGGGACGAACAACGCCGCTTCCTTGCCAAGCAACTCTGCTGTTTCCTGTTCAAGTGCGATGACCGTGGGATCTTCGCCAAAAACATCGTCGCCCACCTCGGCCTCGGCCATGGCCTTTCGCATCGCGGGGGTTGGGCGAGTCACAGTATCGCTGCGCAGATCGATCATGACCTAAGCGTATCCCAAGGTACGGCACAGGTGCCAGACGCCCAGGGCCGCAAATCCCAGCAGCATGATTCCGCCGACCCAATCCGCCAGCGCTAGCCACCAGGGCTTCCGCCATTTGCCCAGCACCAGAAGTAACATGCAGAAAAAAAGTACCCATGCGATCGTTCCGAAAAAGACGCCGGCGCAGATCACTGGCAGATCCCGTGAAGGATCCTTCGTGATCGATCCCACCGCGCCCGGAACCGCGATGAACCAGAAAGCCAGCGTCATCGGGTTTAAGAGCGTCATCAACAGGCCGGTGAGATAGGCCCCGTGAACACTGCGAGGTTGCGATTGATCTAGCAGGACATCATCCGATACGGCTTGCCGGGCGCTGCGGATCGACATGACGCCGAGGAAGGTCAAAAACAGCAGACCCGCGACCTCAAGAGGGATCTGGAGAAATGGGCGATTCAAAACGGGGCGCAACCCCAGGCTGCTGAGGATCGCGTAGGTGACGTCAATCGTGACCGCCCCGCAGCCCAGCGCAAATCCATTGCCGAAGCCGGTGCGCAACACACGGCGCGCCATTTCGACATTCACCGGCCCAATCGGCACCGCCGCGCCGAGGCCCAGCGCCAATCCTTGTAAAATCAGTCGTGCGGAAAATATCATCGGACTGGAGAGCAGAATCGCAAACGCGCGAATTGGCAAATTCGGCAACGGGCCTTATTCCGCGCCATTCAAACCAGTGGCGTTTCGCCCCGCCCACATCAGGCAAATCCCCCAGACATGAACCATGCCGAATCCCCATTGCACGGTTGTACTGAGAAGATAAATCCGGTGGAGAAAATCGAATCGATCGACATCGAGAATCTCGCGGACAGGTTGAGTGATCAGCAGCCGGTCGAGCATCGGATGCATGACGAATAGTTCGATCTCGATCGCGACCATTACAACCCAGCTCATCACCAGCATTCTTCGAACGAAGCGGCTGCTGCTTCGCCATCCCAGGGCGATATTCGCCAGGAATATAGAGAGCGCGGCCACCCCCGCCACATTCAGCCAATAGGTCACGCGCTGCGTAATGAATCCAACGGCGCGATGCGTGCCGAGCACCTCGACGCCCATCGGAATCGCAACGCCCGAGTAAAACGTGAAGCCCCCCAGCCAGAATGCGATCGCGGCGATCACCAAAAAATTTCGACCGGCCGACGCTGTTGTCAGCACAGATCGCGCAACCGGGCACGCGCTGCTATGCTCCTGCGTCGGTGGTGAAATGGGGTTCATGGCGTTGGACTGCAACATGCAAGTGCATTGTATATCTCCCGGCAAATCGCGTGTTGTGGCCAAGCCGATTCTGACGCGATTTGTGGCCTCAATCGGTTTCTTTTTCGCAATCTTTCTGGTCGGTTGCCAGTCCTTGCCGCCCGGCGATCTACACACGATCGAAGCGCCCTCATATTCATCACGGATTGGTCATGTTTACCTCATCCGCGGTTGGAGGGATTTGTGGTCGAGCGGCATCGACCGGCTTGCGATGGAAATGCGCCAGGACGGGTTGAATGCCCAAGCTTTTCGAGCCGCACAATGGCGTGAACTTGCCGATGCCATCGATCGATCACATCAATCGCAAGACAACCCGATCGTTCTAATCGGTTTTTCGTATGGCGCGGATGATGCGATTGAAGTCTCGCGCCGCCTGCATCAGCCGATCGATCTGCTCATTGCGATCGATCCGGTGACCCCGCCAATCGTGCCGGGCAACGTTCGGATGTGTTATGACTTTTATGAGACCAATGGTTTTTGGGATGTGTTCCCATGGCTACGGGGAATCGCCCTGAACTCGGATGCAAAGTCCAATCTGGTCAACATCGATCTTCGCAAGCAGCGGGAGGATTTGATTGAATCGGATACCGCCCACTCGAATATCGCGGGCAACGTGAAATTACATCGTGAGATCATCAAGATGGTCCTCGCGGTTTGCACGCTTCGGGCTGCAACTCGGCCCTGACGTGGGAGTGTGAGGCTCCTGCCGAGCGGGATTGTCGCGCGACAAATCGCTCGGCGGGAGCCTCGCACTCCCTGAGAGGACATTTGCAATTGCTGCGATGAATTTGCCTGGGCTTGCCACATGCCCTCACCGGCAACATGATGATGCAACTATGCGAATCCAACCGCCCATCATTCAAATCGCCATCGATCTTCCCGATATCAACGACGCATTGAAGCTTGCCGAGATCGGGGTGAAAGCCGGGGTGGATTGGCTTGAAGCGGGAACGCCACTGATTATCCGACGGGGAGCGGATGCAATCGGTGCGATTGCCCGGGCGTTCCCGGAGATGCCCGTTCTGGCCGACTACAAAACGATGGACTCTGGCGGCCGAAACGTTCAACTCACCGCCGAACAGGGTGGAAAGCTGATGACGGTTTGCGCCGGCGCGTGCGATGAAACCATCGCCGCAGCTGTCGCGGCTTCAAAGGAAACGGGTGTGCTGGTTGTGATTGATACGATCGGCGTGCGCGATCAGGCCGGCCGGGCGCGCGAAGTTGAGAAGATGGGTGTGGACAGCGTCTACATCCATTATGGCGCCGATCAACGCCGAGCGGATTCAACGCGCGATGCAACGCAGTGGATTCCGGCGGTGGGAGCGGCCGTCAAAGTGCCGGTTGGAGCAGCCACATTCGGCATCGAAGACGCCGTGAAGGCCGCCAGCCTTGGCGCGGATGTGATGGTGATCGGCCACCCGCTCATTTCATGCGCCGATCCCCTTTCAGCCCTGCGCGAATACTGCCTTCGCGTTCGAGAAGCGTATAAGCCGCGAGCGAAGTAAGGATTTGCACGAAGCACGCTCATTACAATCCAAATTCGCCACAGATAAACAAAGATGGACACAGATAAGACAAATGCGCGCCGTTCTTTATGACCGTGCGCAATTCCACGCCATAATTTTTTAAGTGGCACGGCCTTCCAGGCCGTGGTCGGGGACGCTTCGGGTCCGGTAACGGGTGAGATGTGGGAAAACCAACTCGCCGGAACCGGGCATTTTCTCCCGGCCAATTCAGAAGGTTGTCCAACTGTCGAAACCTGGTTTTCCCAAATCACACGAGTCGCTGGAGATCATGCCCCTCAATCATGGGCTGTCTTCGACCCTGAGGCTCAGACCCGAAGGGGAAGCCCATGCCACGAAAAGGCGCGGAATCGCGCACAGTCATTTTGATGGATAATTTATGCCATCGTTTTCGCATTATCTGCGTTCATCTGTGTCCATCTGTGGCAATAATTCTTCGAATTTCGAGGACCACTCCGTGCCTCCTTACCTCCGTGGTTGCATCTTCTGTTTTACGCCGGATGAACCAAATATCCTTGAGCGATGTCAGTAAATTCCGCCACCTGCTCCCTCGCCCACGCCTCGTCCTTCCCTAATTCCTCCGCCATGATCCGTGCAACGTCGGGAGCCATGGCCAGCGCCGCGCGGGCGTTTAGGAATAGCGCCCGCGTTCGGCGGGCCAGCACATCGTCAACCGTGCGGGCCATTTCGTGACGCACCGCCCAGACCACTTGTGCCGCGTAGATCGGTAACGCAGGGTGCAACTGCCGGGCAAGGTCGGGATTGGCGTCCATCAATTCGCGGATCTGGGCGGCATCCGAGCCGTAATACTTCAATTCGCCGAACTGTTCGGCATTCTCATGCCAGCCGTGAATTCTCAACGTTTTGGTGACGCACGGTTGCTCTTCGAGCTTCCCGAGCGTGGCGGCATGATCCACGCAGTCCTCGGCCATCCGCCGGTATGTCGTCCACTTTCCGCCCGCGATCGTAAGCAGACCGGATTTGGATACGTGAATCGTGTGATCGCGCGAAAGGGCCGCCGTGCTTCCCGCGGACGCCTTAACCAGCGGCCTGATCCCCGCAAAGACGCTCAGCACGTCGCTTCTTGCCGGCGGCTTATGCAGGTATTGAGCAGCCGTCTCCAGAATAAAATCGATCTCCTGCTCCATCGCCACCGGTTCAAGCGTGGCCTCCTTCACCTCGGTATCGGTCGTCCCCAGCAGTGCGTGGTTGTGCCAGGGAATCGCGAACATCACCCGGCCATCACTGGTGCGCGGCACCATAATCGCCGCGTTGCCCGGAAGAAAACTTCGATCCAGAACAACATGCACCCCCTGACTCGGCGCGATCATCGGCTCGGTGCCCGGCTCATCGATTCGCCGGATTGCATCGCTGAAGGCGCCCGTGGCATTAATCACGCTTCGGGCCGCAATGATGTGCCGTGTTCCGCTCTCCAGATCCTCGATCTCCATGCCGTTCACAAACTGTTCTTCATCGCGCCTCAGCCCGACAACGCGCATGTAGTTTACGAGCGCGGCGCCGTGTGCGTCGGCGGTGCGGGCCAGATCGATCAGCAGGCGCGAATCGTCAAACTGCCCGTCGTAATAAAGAACGCCTCCCCGCAGGCCCTCCTGTTCCAGGGTCGGGATGCGTTCGAGAACTTCCTCCTTGGAAAGCAGCCGGGATTTACCAAACCCATACCGCCCGGCCAGCATGTCGTACACCTTCATGCCGATGCCGTAGAATGGAGTTTCCCACCATACATAATTGGGAACCACAAATGCCTGATCGTGGACCAGGTGCGGCGCATTGCGACGGAGAATCCCCCGTTCGCGCAGCGCCTCCATCACCAGGGAAATATTCCCCTGCTGAAGGTATCGCACGCCCCCGTGCACCAGTTTGGTGGATCGGCTGGAAGTGCCCTTTCCAAAATCGCTCTGCTCGACAAGGCAAACCGAATAGCCACGTGAAGCCGCGTCAACGGCAATGCCCATCCCCGTCGCCCCGCCGCCGATGATGGCGATATCCCAGGGGCGGCCGTGATTCAGCAGACGCGAAAGTGAGGTGGGTCGATCCATGACGCTCGCCTTTTCTAAAACTTCAACATCGTAGCGTCCTGCTCAAGGCGTCGCGGCCGTGATCGCCCGGGCTGCCGCCGCGGCAAGTGCGCCGCCCACAATCGGAGCGACCACTGGAATCCAGGCGTAGCTCCAATCGCCATCACGCTTACCCTTAATTGGCAAAAACGCATGTGCCAATCGCGGGCCAAGATCGCGGGCGGGGTTGATTGCGTATCCGGTTGTGCCGCCGAGCGACATTCCGATCGCGAACACAAGCAGTCCGACCGGCAGCGCACCCAGCGTCCCCAATCCAATATTGATTTTAGTTCCACCCGTCTGCTGCGGCAGCCAGGGAGAGGAAATCAAGAAGATCGGGAACACCAGTACAAACGTTCCAAGCATTTCGCAGAAGAACGCCGTTCGATAATTCGGAATCGCCGGCGAAGTACAGAAGCATGCCATCTTCAAATCCGGATCATCAGTCGCATTAAAATGATCGCGATAGAAAAGGTACACCAGCACCGCTCCGACAATCGCGCCGATCATCTGCGCCAGGATGTACGATGGGACATCCTTCCAAAGCGTTTTCTTCCCAATCGCCATCGCGATTGTCACCGCCGGGTTCAGATGCGCGCTGCTAAACTCCGCCGTACAGAACACCCCAACGAATACCGCCATTCCCCAGCCAAATGTAATCACAATCCAACCGGCTCCGTGACCCTTTGTGCCTTTAAGCACGACGTTCGCCACCACTCCGTTACCCAGCAGAATCAAGATGGCCGTCCCGACCATCTCCGCAAAAAAAGGTGACATGTGCATGAAAATGACCTTGCTCTAAACATCATTTGGTCAGTTGTCAGTGGTCAGTGGTCAGTGCATAAAAAGTCGCGCAACTGACAACTCACAACTGACAACTCACAACCCCCCTACCCCACCGTCCGAACATCGATCGTCGAATGCTCTTCCCAATCGCGCGACCGGCTGAGCGCTTCGCGCCACCGGCTGCGCCGATGCTCCACCTCGCTGCGCTTCATCGCCGGCTCGAATCGTCGCTCGATGGCCCATTTGGCGCTGACGTCTTTTTCATCCTTCCAATACCCTACCGCCAGCCCTGCCAGATACGCGGCGCCGAGCGCGGTTGTTTCCGTGACCTTCGGCCGTACAACCGGCACCCCCAGCAGGTCGGCCTGAAACTGCATCAGCAGATTATTCGCCGACGCCCCGCCATCCACGCGAAGCTCCTTGATCTGCACCCCCGAGTCCTGCTGCATCACATCCAGAACATCGGCGACCTGATACGCGATGCTGTCAAGCGCAGCGCGGGCGAAGTGAGCGCCGGTGGTGCCGCGTGTGATGCCGGAAATTGTTCCGCGTGCGTATTGATCCCAGTGCGGCGCGCCCAGACCCGCGAAGGCCGGCACCATGTAAACCCCTCCGCTGTCCGGAACCGTGCCGGCGAGTTTCTCAATTTCTGATGCTGATTTGACGATGCCCAGCCCATCCCGCAACCACTGCACAACCGCCCCGCCGATGAACACGCTTCCTTCCAGCGCATACTCGGTCTTCCCGCCCATCTGCCACGCCACCGTCGTCAGCAGCTTGTGCTTGGAGGCCGTGGGCTCCTGCCCGATATTCATGAGCATGAAACAGCCGGTTCCATACGTGTTTTTGGCCAGCCCGCGAGAAAAGCAAGTTTGCCCAAACAGCGCCGCCTGCTGATCGCCCGCAATTCCCGCGATGCGGAGCGGCTTATCAAACACGCCTGCCGCTGTCTCCCCATAGACCTCGCTCGATCCCCGCACCTCCGGAAGCATCGAACGAGGCACGCCAATGACCTTGAGCAGATCATCGTCCCATTGGCGCGTGTGAATGTTGTAGAGCATCGTTCGCGATGCATTGGATGCATCGGTGATATGCGTCTCCCCACCCGTCAGCTTCCACATCAGCCATGCATCGATTGTTCCAAACGCCAGTTCGCCTTTTTCAGCACGCTGCCGAGCGCCCGGCACGTTGTCCAGCAGCCAGCGCACCTTGCTGCCCGAGAAATAAGCGTCAATCACCAGCCCGGTTTTCTGCTGCACGGGCGCGAGGTGCCCGTCCCGTTTGAGCTGATCGCAGAACCCGGCGGTGCGCCGATCCTGCCAGACAATCGCGTGATGTATAGGCTCGCCGGTCTTTCGATCCCAAACGACAGCCGTCTCGCGCTGATTGGTAATCCCAATCGCGGCTACATCCGCAGCCGAAACGCCGCCAGTCTTAAGCACCTCGATCGCCACCGCATGCTGCGATGCCCAGATCTCATTGGCATCATGCTCTACCCACCCCGATTGCGGGAAGATCTGCCGAAACTCCCTTTGCGCCACTGCACAAATATGTCCACCCTCATCAAACAAGATCGCCCGGGAACTGGTCGTCCCCTGATCGAGTGCCAGGATCAAAGCCACGCAATACCTCCTTCATTTCCGCCAGAATGGACCGGAAGAATAACAACTCAGGGCCGTACGCGAAAATCAAAACCGAATTCACGCTGACCGTGGGGCCGTTGAGCATTTCAGCGACCGGTCCCCGATTTTCTACCCTGACACTCCCGAGAGAGGGCGAAGAGCACATTGCTGGCTAGCAACGCGCCGGTCACTTATTTCCAAGGAATTGCGCAGTATGCACGCCTTTGGCACGTATAGCCGAGGTCGCACTTTCGTAAATTGAATGGCATTGGGCACTGCATTTGCAACTCGCCCCTTGACTGATACCCGGACGCCCGGGGACGACTGAAAACAGGGGATCTTACTGGAGAACACTATGGCGACCGATCGCAAAACCGACATGAATCGCTCAGACGCCGGCCGGACTGACAGGGATCGCGACACGAATCCTGATCCAATCACCGGCGCTCCTGGCTCGCATCCGATAGGGACAGGGATCGGCGCAGCAGGCGGCGGGGTTGCAGGTGCCGCGGCCGGTGCGGCAATTGGCTCAGTTGTGCCCGGTATTGGAACCGCCATTGGCGGCGTGGTCGGCGCGGTGTTGGGGGCGACGGGCGGTGGCCTCGCTGGTAAAGGCGTCGCGGAGCAAATCGATCCAACCGCTGAAGATGCCTATTGGCGCAATAACTATAAGACCCGCCCTTACTACTCCAACGACTCCACCTACGACGATTACGCCCCCGCCTACCGATATGGCTGGGAATCGCGCGCCAAGTACCCCGACCGCAGCTACGACACCGTCGAAAATGATCTGGAAGGCGGCTGGGATCGCGCCAAAGCCAATTCGCGCCTCGGCTGGGAAAAGGCCAAGCGGGCAACACGGGATGCCTGGGATCGCGTGGGAAATACTGCTTCAGGCTCGGATCGCCGCTGATCGCACCGCCCCTCAACAATTGATTTGTTAACAAATGTCTGGCGAAACGAATAACTCGTTCGCCAGACGTTTTCTTTTTGAACGATGAACCGCAGTTAGGGGTATCCCTATACGATCGATCAAATTCCCTGCTCCGATGGATGAAAATCGCCTGGCCTACGACCCCGGAAGGACTGAAACTTAGTTTAGTCCGCGCGTTACAATCATCGCACTGTTTTTGCTGCCGAATGCGATGCAGTTACACAACGCCGCGTCGATATCCAGGTTTCGGGCGGTCCTCGGGATGTAGTCCAGGTCGCAATCCTCGGCGCAATTTTCCAGGTTAATTGTGGGATGAAAAACGCCATCCTGCAATCCGAGGATCGTTGCCGCCAGCCCCGCCGCACCGCATGCGCCCTGGGGATGCCCGATCATCGATTTAATCGAGCTGCATGGGATACGAGCCGCATAGGCGCCAAAGCATTTCTTCATGGCCAGCGTTTCCATTCGATCATTGAGAACCGTGGCCGTTCCATGCAGATTGGCATATCCAACTTGTTCCCGTTCGATCCCCGCGTCCGCCAGCGCCAATTCGATCGCGCGGGCCGGCTCCTCCACATCCGGCGCAATCTGAACCCGGTGATACGCATCGCATGTAGACCCGTACCCCGCCAGCTCGGCTAATATTTCCGCGCCCCGGGCGATGGCGTGCTCGCGCTCTTCGACGACAAACATCCACGCCCCTTCCCCCAGAATAAATCCATCTCGATCCGCCGAGAAGGGCCTCGAGGCCCGCCCTGGATCGTCCCATTTCCGCGTTGATACAACCCGCATCTTTTCAAAAGCCGTCAAAATCCCCCGCGAGATTGGCGAATCCGCTCCCCCGGCAAGCATCATCGGAATCACGCCCGCGCGAATCATCAGCATCGCATACCCAATTGCGTCGGTGCTGCTGGTACACCCAGTCGAAAGAACATGTGACGGCCCGCGCAACCCCAGCGCAATCGACAGCTCGCTGGAAAGGTTCCCATGCGTGCCGGCCGTGATGGAAAACAACGAGCCAGTGCCCTGCGTGAAAAACGTCTTGTATTGATCCTCGACAAACGCCAGCCCCCCGCCGCCCGTGCCAAGGGAAACGCCGATCTGCCGTGCCGATTCCGGCGCTACCCGTTCGCCCGCCACGCCCCCGGAACGATCCGCGCCGTTCAGCAGCTTCGATTGGATCAATGCCTCGCGCGATGCATGTAGTGCCATCGGGATCATGCGCGGAACCCGGCGAAGCTCGTTGGGTTCCATCACGCCGATCGGATCAAAATCATGGGCAGCCGCGGCAACTGTCGATCGCAGGCCCGTCGTATCGATTCGCAGATTAGAAATCCCGCTTCGTCCCGCGCGGCACGCATCGCCATACGCTTTACGACCCACCCCGTTGGGACTTACCGCGCCGATGCCAGTCACCACAACGCGGGGCCTTACACTCATGGATTCTCCCAGCGCGTCACGATCGGCGGGCTACCCCGCACCACGCCGACCACCGAAAATGAATCGAGGCGAGCACAAAACTCCAGGTCCGGCGTTAGCCCCGCGCGCGTGATGTTTCGCCCGCCGTGTGATCCACTGAGCGATGAATAAAGATCATCGCGCCGGCATTGAAACAGTCCGTCCGCAACCTGAGCCGAGTCTGAAATCAGCTCAACCTCGCCGCGTTGCCGAACGGCATGAATCACCGCGCCCGCGCCGAGAATATCTTCAAGCGATACTTCCCCCTCCGTACCAGAGCAAAGCAGGGCTATATCAGGGCCCGTCTTGATCAGTGCATCAGCCACCGCCGAAGCATTCACCAGCGCTCCGGTGAAAATCGAAGCCGCTTCACCCGCCGCCAGGATGGCGCGCGTTCCATTGGTCGTCGACATGAGCAATGTTTGCCCGCGATGGGTCTGAGCATTCAGAGCACCCGGACTGTTGCCCAGATCAAAGCCTGCCGGTTTAACGGCCTGTCGCTCGCCGCACAGCAGATGCGGAACGTCGCACGTTTTGCCCGCCGCCACGACCGAGTCCAGATCCGGATAGACCCTGATCTCGCGCACGCCCGCGGCAAGCGCCGCTGTCATTGTGGTGGTAGCGCGAAGCACATCAAAAACAACCACCGAACGGCCAACCAGCGATCCACTCCTCAACAAACTGGGCAGAAAAACCACGTCAAGCGTCATCAGTCGACCTGTATGCAAAATAATGCGACGGAGCCGAAACTGCTCGGCTCCGTCGCAATCTTACCGTCATGAGTCGCCTGAAACGATTTCTGCAATCAATAGCGATTCGCGTTATCCAGAATGCTGCCCGGTCGGGCATAACGTTCCCACGAGTTCCCGTGGCACTTGGGGCAAAGCCGCGGAGCCGTCACAGCACCCTCGGGCTCAAACCCACAGCAGCGACATTGGATCGTGAAGATTGCCACGCGTTGTACGGAAGCCTCGAATGGTTTGTACGTCGCGAAGTTTCCATCAGACCCAAACCGTTCCATGCTGATTGACATATAACTCTCCTAAATCCAAAGCGTTAGAGGCTTTAGTGGTGCCCGATGAGGGAGAAGTCTAAGCAATCGTTGTACCAGCAGGGTCCGTTTCCTTTTCCCACCCGTGTTTGTCGGGGATTTCAATATCTACAGGGCTAAGGTTTTTGCCGCTTACACCCTATTTTAAGCGCACGAAATCAATCAAACGGCCAGCCTGTCACCCTCTGCGCCAGTTTGTCAGGTACGCGTCACAACGTCACCCGCAACCGCTTTCAAGCGCTTTTCGATATCCTCATAATGCCGCAGTTTACGTTGAAGCGTTCGCACGGAGATCCCCAAACGCTCGGCGGCGTGGGTTCGGTTTCCGCCGCACTGCTCCAGCGCTTTGGAAATCGCCAACCGTTCCAGTTCGTCCATCGTCAAATTGGAGGGCATGTCCTTCTGGGTTCCCGCTTCACCCGCTGTACCCATCATTTCCTCGGTCAGATCCTTTTCCGTCAGGACCTCACCATCCGCCAGCACCATCATCCGCTCAAGGGTATTACGCAGTTCGCGGACATTGCCCGGCCATCGATACGCCTCAAAGCGACGCATCACTTCCGGTGAAATTCGCCGCGGCGCCGTGTGCTTGTTCTGACTGATCTCTTTCAGGAAATGCTCAACCAGAATCGGAATGTCATCGGTACGCTGACGCAACGGCGGCAACATGATTGTGACAACGTTCAACCGGTAATACAGGTCCTCTCGAAACGTCCCCTCTTCCAGCATCTTGCGAACGTCCCGGCTTGTTGCCGCGATCACGCGAACGTCGACCTTCCGATCCTCGTGCCCGCCCACCGGCGTCAATGTCAGCGTCTCAAGAACGCGCAACAGCTTCGCCTGCAACCCCAGCTCAAAATCTCCAATTTCGTCGATGAATAGCGTGCCCCCGTCAGCCTGCTCAAATCGGCCGACGCGCTTATCCGTTGCGCCGGTAAACGCGCCGCGCACGTGTCCAAAAAGCTCGCTCTCGACCAGCGTGGCCGGCACCGCCGCGCAATTGACGGCAACGAACGGCCCCTTCTTCCTGAGGCTATTGTGGTGTAGCGCCTGCGCAACCAGTTCCTTACCCGTCCCGCTTTCGCCCAGAATCAAACAGGTGCTGTCTACCGGCGCCGCCCGTTGAATCTTGGCAAACACATCCTTCATCTGCTTTGATTCGCCAATGATGTTGTCCAAGCCAAATTTCTGATCGAGCCGCCGCCGCAGATTGTCAATTTCTTTGTCTTTTCGCTGGGTTTCGACCGCACGACGAATCAAAAGAACAAGCTCATCCTGATGGATGGGCTTGGTGAGATAGTCATACGCACCGCTCTTAATGGCCTCCACAGCCGTGTCGACACTGCTGTGGCCGGTGAGAACGATGAATTGTGTTTCAGGACACTTCTTCTTCCAGAGATGCAGCAGGTCCAGTCCGCTTACGTCTCCCATCCGCAAATCGCTTAAAACGACGTCGATGCTCTCATCCAGGTAGCCCAAGGCCTTGTCAGCGCTTTCGGCACTGAAAACTGTAAACCCTTGAGCCTTCAGGATATGCGAGACTGACCGGCGTTCCGCTTCTTGATCTTCAACGACCAGGACTCGGCCAGCAGTAGACATTGTGTGGTTCCTCAGATACGCGGTAGGTCAAACTGACAACTCCGACTAACTGACATACCATAGGCGCGCTGATGCGTACAACGGTAAATCTATGTTGAAATGACTCAACGTGCCGGTCTCATGGCCAGACAGTAGAATGCCCCTCCGATGTTCAAGCGGGTTCGTCGCCTGGAAATTTCGCTAGCCGCCAAGTGTCAGTTGCTGTTCGGCGCCGCCGTTGTGCTCATCATCGCCGCGGCATTGGCGGTTCCGTGGCAGCGATTTGAGGAACTGACCGACCAATTAAATGACGGTCCGGCCGAAGCAGTTGCAGATAACGCAGTTCTACAACACGTCGTGTCAGCGCGGGCCGGCGCTCGCGAGGCCGATCCCGCCACTCGAACAGCCCAGACAAGGCCCGCTCAATCCCGGCCCGCCGAATCCGGCGTTGTTTCAAAGACAATTCTGCCAAGGTTGATCGGCCTCGCCTCGGCGCGGGACCGCGATGATCTCGACGTCTTTACACGCCGGGCCGCTTCCCATTTTTCCCGCCAGCCCGATAGCGCGCCGCGCACCGAGTATTATCATGATACCGAAGGCCACTGGCGCTTCCGCTTCGCACGCCCAGCATTTTTGCGGCAGGAATCGTGTCGAAACTGCCATGCCGAAGCTCTGGCGAGCATGGGCGACACCACGCCTTTTGGCATTGTCAGCGTTGATATCCCCACCCGCATCGACAACGCTCAATTGCTCCGCAACCGCCTGTTCATCCTCAGCGCCGGCTTTATCGCCGGCACGCTTGCCATCATCGTGTTCTACCTCATCACGACGCGACTCATTCTCCAGCCCGTCCGGGTTCTTCAGGAAACAGCAGAAAAAGTCAGTCAGGGCGATCTCAACATCCGCTCCGATATCAACACCGGCGATGAATTTCAGCAGCTATCCGAAACATTCAACATCATGCTTGCGAACCTCAAGCACAGCGCCGACCAGCTTCGCTCGATTAACAAGGGCTTGGACGTAAAGCTAGGCCAGCTCGCCGAAACCAATGTGGCGCTTTACGAATCCAATCGCCTCAAGAGTGAGTTTCTTGCCAATGTCAGCCACGAGCTGCGCACGCCGCTCAATTCGATTTTGGGCTTTGCGGATCTGCTGAAGGATTCGTTGGCCGCCGGCCCGGATTCAAAATCCGCGCGATACGTCAATAACATTCTTCAGTCCGGCCGGCATCTGCTTGAGTTGATCAACGACCTGCTCGATCTGGCGAAGATCGAGGCCGGCCGGATGGAAATCCGATCCGAGCCCATGTCGATGCCCGATTTGTTTGAAGGCTTGTCCAACATTCTCAAGCCGCTGCTCGAGAACAAAGGCCTTAGCCTCACGGCCACCGTCAGCACTGAAGTCCCCATCGTTCGATCCGATCCGGGCAAGCTCCAGCAAATCCTTTACAACTTTCTGTCCAACGCGATCAAGTTTTCTCCCAACGGCGCGCGCATCGACCTGGCGGCCTCAGGCGATGGCACGGATCACGTTCGAATTTCCGTCACCGACCACGGCCCGGGCATCGATCCCGCCAAGCAGCAGATGATCTTCGAAAAGTTTCGCCAGGCGGATGCCTCGGTCACCCGCTCGCACAGCGGAACCGGACTTGGCCTGGCGATCTCCAAGGAACTGACCAATCTTTTGAACGGCTCGATCGGCGTCCGCAGCACGCCGGGCGAAGGCGCGACTTTTTGGATTGTCATTCCCATCCAAATTGAAGCCGGCGCTGCTGAAATGCGCGGAAAACTGGTCCTCACCTGAATCGGAGCCCCCTCGAATGGCAAATCTTCCTCAGCAAGTCGTCGAGCCGTTTAACCGTCTCAAAGACTGCCGTCATGGAAAGATGCTCTACAATTTCCACGACCAGTATGTGGGCCGATCACTCGATTTATATGGCGAATACAGCGAGGCCGAGTTCGAACTTTTCCGCCAGATCGTCCGGCCTGGAGATGTCGTCGTCGAAGTCGGCGCGAATCTTGGCGCCCACACAATTCCTCTGGCCAAACTCACCGGATCGCACGGCGCGGTCATCGCTTACGAGCCGCAGCGGGTCGTCTACCAGACCCTTTGCGCCAACGTCGCGCTAAACGATCTGATTCACGTTTTCACAAACCACGCCGCCGTTGGCACTGTGCCGGGCGTTCTGAACGTGCCCATCCTCGATCCAACCCAGGATCAGAATTTCGGCGGATATAGCATGATGGGCCATCCCGAAGGCGAATCAGTCCCACTGGTCATCCTCGACGCGCTGAATCTGGTCGGCTGTCGGCTCCTTAAGGTGGATGTCGAGGGAATGGAGTTGGATGTGCTTCAGGGAGCCGCCAACCTCATTCGCGCATTTCACCCGGCAATGTACGTTGAAAATGATCGCTCAGACCGCACCGCGGAGCTCACCCAATTCATCGCTTCACTCGGCTACGACATGTTCTCCCATGATCCCCCGCTGTTCAATCCGAATAACTATTTCAACAATCCCGAAAACGTCTTCGGCAAGATTGTCAGCCGCAACCTCTTTTGTGTGCCACAACAAGTCAGCCACATGATCACCGGCCTGCCGCGCGTCGAACCGGTTACCTAAAACCTTCGCGCTGCATCATGACCTATTTGGGTCAGTGAGCTTGCTGGCGCGCTGACGCCGGTTGGGCCTTAGACATCGGTTCTTCAGCCGCAACAGACTGATGCTTCACATTGGTCAGAAGCTTCCCATTTTCATCAGGCTTAAGCATCTGCCCAAATAGATAGGCCATGGGCTGCGTGAACACCGGCGCTGGGATCAGCGTTTCGTTCGGATGGCTCAGCGACCCTGTCACCTTAAACTGATAGAGCAACGTTCCCTGGGCGGTATTCACCAGTTGCTGAATCGCCCCGAGAATATCTCCCACAACAGGCACGCCCGCCTGCTTCATCCGGTCACGCCAATCCCCAAGCGGCGCTGCAACCACCGTCAGATCCAGCGATTTATCAAATCCAATGGTGCCATGCCCTTGTAGCCCCAGAAACGGCGAATTGATCGCGGCATTGTCGAACGTGATTTTGTTTTCGGCGATATGGATGACCCCCGCCGCGTCACCAGTGCCCAATTCCTCCGTCTTCTTGACCCGGCTCGCAACGTTTTCCACCGCCGGCACCGACCAGAATTCACCGTGCAGGACTTCCCATTCGCCATCGGCCATCAACAACTCCAACGGACTTTTTGGCCCGCCTTTCCCCGCGCCAGCAAGCCGCACGCTCACCGCGGCCGTCCCCGTCAATCGGCGACGCGCCTTTTCGTCCAGCGGCAGCGTGCTGGCCAGCGCCGCCAAATCAACTCCACGCGCATCAATCCGACCCTGATACAAGAACGGCTTCCCCGGAACGATCTGCCCATCCGCCCACGTCGATCCGCCCAGCGACTTGGCGTTGAACCCTGCAATCTCCACCGACATGGGCGAAATCGTCGCCTGGCCCTGCACCTCGGTCAGTGGGACGTCGTATGGCCGCAACGCCATACTCCCACCATCCCCCAGCAGCCGCACAAAATAATCCGGCTTGAACTTCACCCAGGGCTCATATCGCGGCGGCCGGTTGATCGCGTACCAAGTGCCGCCCCCGATGACAAATGGCCCCTGCGGCTGAAGCTGTGCCACCGTTTTACCCACCACTCCCGGGTACGGCGGGCTGCTTCGATCAAACACCACCGTCCCGGAAATCTCTTCAAACTTAACCTGGGTCCGCAAATCCTGGATCGCAATGCGACGGGTCGGGTCCTCCAGAATCAGGCGGGCATTGCGCAGCAGCAGCTTGTCGTGCCCATATGTCCCGGTCAGGTTCTGAAACGAAACCACGCCCCCGCGAAATGCGATCGGCCCCCCGGTGATGTGCTCGATCGGCGCAACGAAATTTTTCGGCCGAACCGACAGGTCCCGTGGATACGCCAGGAACTCGTGGCGAATGACCTCAAACGGATTCCGCCCCGCCAATTTGAATGGCCCACCGGCTGCAAGCGTGAATCGAATGGGCCCGTTGAATTGTCCCTCGTTAAAAAACCATCCCGAGTGAGGTAAAAACAATGGCAACTCATTGCCCAGTTCCACCGTTCCCAGCGCCTGCGCGACATCCCACGTGCCCTCTCGCGGGCGCAATGTCGCCACGCCACCATTCAGCTCGACCCGGCCTTTGTTCGAAGCCACATGCAGCAATTCAATGGAAGCCTCGATTGCCCCCGCCCCAGCGGCCGATGGCCGGAACGTGATCCGCCCGCGCCCGTCTTTAAGATCCGCCTTGATCCTCGGAATCTTTCCGGTCACATTTTCCAGATCGATCGCAAGACGATAATCCGAGCCCTTCAGATCATGAAGCGGTATCGTCGCCGAGCCGCTGATTCCAATCTTTCCATCCGGCGCTACCAGATCCATCCCAACCTGAACATTCTGCCGCAATGGCAACCGCGCCATCAACGGAGCCACTCGAAGCGCCCCATTGATTTTATCCAGTTGCAATCGCTTCCCCCCAACATCGAAACGCCCCTCCGCGGTCACGGATCCGGCCAGGTTGTCCGAAACAACCGCCCGCCCCTCAAAAACCCCATGCTGATCCGTTTCATGAACCGATAGTTCCACTCGATCGAGCGCAACCGGATCCGGCCGGTCTCCCAGATTGATCAGCGCATGGCGAACAATCAGCGATTGGATTGAGATCGGCTCGCCTGGCCGGGGGAAATGATCGAGGCTTAGCGTAATCGATCCCGCAGCCAGTCGCTGAGCCTCAACCCCATCCGGCCGCCGCACTAAAACATGAACGTCGCTTGCATAAATCGAATAAGGCGGCTGATACAGAACCGTCCCAAATTCAACCCGCGCCTTGCCACCCTTGGCGACAGCCCGCGAAACCCGCGAAGCAAACACATGCCCCACCACCCGCGACCCCGAAAAGACAATAACAATCACCAGCGCCGCAACGATCGCCAGCACCGTAACCCACCGATGATTTCGCCAAAGACGCACCATCCACCAGTCATCATACCGGCCACAGCTTCAGAATAGAGGGGACGAAAAACGCGAGAGTTCGAAATCGGGTGCGAAGGTTTCGGCGTCCCTTCCTTTTTCCCTCCACCACCCCTGGCGCGCCTCCTTTTTCCCTCCACTGGTACGCCGGGGGAGGGTAGGGAGGGGGTTCTGTTCCTCCCCCGGGTGAGAAATCACCTCAACTTATAAATCCGGAACGACTGCCCCGGCACTTCGATGTCCGGCGGCTGCTGTTCGAAACCCGCCGGGGGCGGCGGCGGAGCATACTTTGATTTCGTTTGCGCAATCGCGACTAATCCCGGCACCTGGACCGCAAGCTTCTCCAATTCGCCCGGTCCCCGCGCCAAAGGAATCTCTGTCCGTAAATTGAAACACAGCGGTAAACTGAACGCCGGCCCGTAAAAGCAATATGGGCCTTTCCCAAAACGCCGGGTGATTTCCCGCGCGACCGTCCGCGAATTCCCTGATTCCGACAAAGGCACCCACACGCCCACCACCGGAACGAACACCGCCGCCGCGGCCACGATGTAGGCCACAGTCGCCGCCGCCAATCCCTTTCGGAAGTAAACGATCCCCACGATCGCCAACGCAATCGCCAAAATCACCGCCAACGCGACATCGTAAAATCCGATTCTGCCCTTGATGATGCGCCCCGCCACAAGAATGCCCGGCACCCCAAGCGCCGCGAGCAACATCGTCCCATCCAGCAGCGGAACGCGCGACCCGCGCCGGCCGATCGAACCCAGCACCCAGTCCAGCCACCACCCCGCCAGAATCATCAGCGGCGGCATCAATGATGTAAGGTAATGCATCTGTTTGTTCCCCAGAAAACACAATGGAACAAACACCGCCCCCACCCACAGCAGCATCCCCTGCAATCGCCAGTCGCTTACCCGATCCCAACTCACGTAGGGAAACTCTTGCGAGAAACTGAGTACCCGCTGGCATGCCGCCACAATCGCCCCGCCCACCACCAGAAACCATGGAGCCGTCGCCTGGATCAATTGCGGAAAATACACCAGGAATATCCCGCCATGCGCCTCCCCGCCCAGCAATTCATCCGATTCCTTCTTCCACTGCTCGATCCCCACTGCCTTAAAAATGTAAACAAACCAAGGCGCCGCGATCACAATCACGGTTAACGGAGCTCCGCTCACCGCGAATCGATACAAGACACTCCACCGCCACCGTACCAAGCACCATACCAACAAAAACAACAACGGATAAAACCCCGGCGGCCCCTTCGACAACACCGCCAGTGCCGTCGCAACAGCCCCCATATGAAACCACCAGAACCCAAATCGCCCAGTTTCGTCATTCGTCATTCGAATTTCGTCATTCGTCTCCTTGTCTCCTTGTCTCCCTGTCTCCTTGTCTCCTAGTCTCCCCACAGCCGCCCTCCAAAACGCGAACACCCCCAGCGTCACGAACAACATCGCCGGCGCATCGGTTTCCGCGAGCCGGCTATGGCGGAAGAAAAGGTAGCTTGTCAGCAACGTCCCCGCCGCGAAAAACGCCGCTCTTGCGCCAAACAGCCATCGCGCGGACCAGAATGTAATCCCCAGGGTCAGCCATCCAATCAGCGCAGTGGGAATTCGTCCCGTGGTTTCCGATACCCCGCCGATTTTATACGCCCCCGCTGCCATCCAATACGCCAGCGGCGGCTTTCGAACACGCAGGTGCCCGTTCAACATCGGCACCATATAACTTCGGAACCCGCGCCCCAGCATCTCCCGCGCCGTCTCCAGCACACGCGCCTCCTGCGTACGCTGCACCGGCGGCGCACCCAGCGCACTGCCCAGCGCGATACCCGCCAACACCCACCACGCCAGCAGCGCGCCCGGCCCCAACCACCAGGGTGTACGCGTCGTGAGGTCATGCTCCGCCATCATTTTCGTCGTCATCACCAGCAACCACCTCTCACGACCGCACCGATTCCCGATAAATCCCCAGCAGCCGCTCAAGGTGCTTCTCGTACGACAACACCGGCCTCAACTCAAGGCTCGCCCGAGACATCCGCTTACGAATTTCCAAATCCATCAACCTCCCCATCGCCCCGGCCAGGGTTGAAACATCCCCCGGTTCTTTCAAAACATAACCCTCCCGCCCTTCAGTCATAATCTCGCATGCCCCGTTAAACGTCGTGCTGATCACCGGCAACCCCATTGCCAGCGCCTCCAGCACCACCAGGCTGCACGGATCATGGCGCGTCGGCAGCACAAAAAAATCTGCCGCGGAGTAAAACGAATACGGATCGGATGTCGGCCCGGCAAAGATCACGCGATCCTCCACCCCTTCGCGCCGGGCAAGTTGCCGATAGACGCCCGGATCTTCCTTTCCGACCACCACCAGCACCAACCGCGCATCCTTCAATAGTGCCAATGCCACGATCGCTTCCTTCAAACCCTTACGCGCAAAATCCTGCGCAATCATCAGCGCTATGACCTTATCGCCTGAGATGCCCAGCCGCTTCCGAATCTCGTTCCCGCTCTGTGGTAAAGCCAAGGGATCAAACTTTCGAAGATCAACTGCGTTAAATAGCGTCGCCATTTTCCCGTCCGGCAGATCGTAATGCCGCCGCACCACCGCTTTGATGTATTCCGACAAACACAGCACCACTGGCGCCCGCGCTCCCGTCAACAATTCCCGCTCCACGGTCGCAAACCGCTGCCGCCGGCGATTGAACTGCGTCCCCGCCTTCGCCAACGCCCGCTTCAATGCCGATTGGTGCTTAAAATGTCCGCTCTCGATCGCCTCCACCGCAATCCCCGCGTGCGGGTGATACACATCGCATCGCGGCACCGGCAGCATCGCATGCACAACGTCGTACTTCGCCTCATCCAAATGCCGTTCAAGCTTATCGATAAAATTCGCGTACCGCCCCGCGCGCGTCGCCCCCAGCGCCTCCAGTTGCACATCATCCGCTTGCATCGCCCCATCAAATGTGGACGCCACCACCGACACCCCATGCCCCCGCTCGCGAAGGCCATGAGCCAAATCAACAGTATACCGCTCCGCGCCACCGCGGGCCGGGTTCGCATGGAGGATGACCAGTGCAATCTTCAGAATGGCTGAGCATGATAAGCCCCCGCCCCTTTCGAACAACCGCAGATCCCCCAACCGTCACCCAACACGCCATTGATCCTCGAGCGAAGCCAGGACCGTTTCATACCATGGCTCATACCGCGACAACATGATCAGCATGACTTGGATCCGGCCACGAGACTCCGTGATCGCCTCCGCCTTTTTTCGCATTTTTTGTTCATGCTTAAGCACGCGCCGAAACTCGGCAACAGCGTCGGAATTCTGTATGCTGGCGACAGTCACACAAGACGAAATCGCAAGACGCATGCCCGCCCGCGCAAGTCCTTAGCATGCCGATTGCGACTCGATCGGACACATCAGGAGATTTTTTGATGAAGGTCCTTCCCAAAGAGCAGAAACTTGTCGCAGAGCTGGAAGCTCAAATCGGCCGGCCTGTATCGGAAGAAGACTGGAAATGCGTAGATGTTAATCTGGAGGCCCATACAATTACAGTCGCCCGAAACCCCTTGCTCGCCGAGATTCGTGATCGTGAATCAGACCGGCCGCGTGATGCGGATCTACCCGCGACGACCACCCCTTAATTAAGAAGTTTCACCTATTTGCCCCCCGTCAGGTGGGTGCTTATGTGCATGCCTCCACATGCCCCAGCAATTGCTCCAAATCATATTCAGCCTTTAGGAATGTCTTCCGCACACCAAGCTCAACAGCACGCTTGATGTGCATTCCTTCAGGATACGCCGTCAAAAGGATGACCGGGAGCGATTGCCACCGAAGATAACAGCGAATCACTTCTAAAAATGAAATCCCATCCATTTGGGGCATTTTATAATCGAGTATCACGACATCCGGTGTCGCCTGCGTCAATGCGGCCATTGCCTCACGGCCATTCGGGCACATCGTCACCCCGTGCCCTGCATTCTCAAGGTACTTTCCGATTGCCTCACGCGTATCCGCATTGTCGTCAACTAGTAAAACATCTGCCATACACATATATGAGCAACGAAGATGCCATTTGAGGTGGAAAAACCTGACCCACCCATTAGGGTTCGAACTTAACGACCCCACTACAGAACTCCACCATGCCCCAATACGTCGCATTTCTTCGGGCGATTAATGTCGGCGGACGGGTCGTTAAAATGGATAGATTGCGATTGATCCTGAGCGAGCTCGGCCTGGGCAATGTTTGCAGCTTCATCGCCAGCGGGAACTTGCTTTTCTCATCACGCTCGAAAAATACCGCGGACCTCGAGCAAAAGATTGAACGTTCGCTTGAAGCCGCGCTTGGATATGAAGTGGCAACCTTCGTTCGCTCCAAGGCGGAGCTGCACGCCATAAGCGCTCATCAGCCGTTTCCCACAACTGAACACGCCGCCCCTGGCCACGGTCTATACATCGCGTTCCTGCGCGCCGCTCCCGCCGCGCCCTGCATCGATCAGCTATTGACCCATCGCAATAACTTCGACGATTTCCACGTTAATGATCGCGAAGTCTACTGGCTGTGCCGCGGCAAATTCTCCGACTCCCCCTTTACCGGCTCAAAACTAGAGCGCACGCTCAAACTCCCCGCCACCGTCCGCAATTCCACCACTCTTCGAAAGCTGATGGCCGCCCACTTCCCGGTGTGATTCCCCGCGCCCATCTCCCCCTCCCTCCCTCTCCCCCTCTTTTTTAGGCCGACGCTCTCCTCAACCACGCCGTCCGTGATTGCATGAGCTCCGGCGCAACTGCAAGAAGCAGCTCGGCGTCATTGGCCGGCTTTTGTACCAGGTGCTGAATCGCGCCGCTGTGCAGCCCGCCAACGATGCTGGCTAGGTCCGAATAATTGGTGAGCATCACCCGCCGGACATCGGGCCGGATCGAGCGCGCCGACGACAGCAGCTCAACCCCGTCACCGAATCGCATGACCTGCTCTGTTACAAAAGCGCGAACATCTTCATCATTTTGGAGCATTGCAATTGCCCGCATTGGATTGCTCAAGGGAACAACCGTGTAGTACGCGCCAAACAACCGGCTCATTTGCGCCACAACGGCCTGGTCATCATCCAGAACGAGTAACCGAAGCCCCGTGCGGCTCATTGCATCCGTACCTTCTCCCCCCTTCTTTGATCGATCTATTCAGAACGTCACTTAATTGGCGGAAAGTAGATTGGATGGCGATTACGCCACTGTGGCCGGGGTGTCGGATGCCGGATTTGGAACTAATGCATCCAGCACGCGCTCAAGTTCCTGCGCTACAATCTGCTCCTCGACGATCACCTGATCCGCCCCGCGTCGATGAGCTTCCATCCCGCTGGAGATGAACCGGCAACGGGCGATAATCCGGAGAGTTGGGTTGAGTCGTCGCGCTAACCGCACCGCTTCCAGCACCGCCGGGTCGCTTGGCACCGCCAGTACCAGAATTGTGGCCCGTTCAACCCCCGCACGCCGTAAAATCTCTTCGTTGCACACATCGCCGGCGATGATGTGCACCCCCACATGCGAACACCGCTCGACAGTCTTGGGATTTAATTCCACGACGCAGAAAGGCGTGTGTCGCGAAGCCAACAGATCCGCCGCCACCCGGCCAGGAACACCAAACCCCGCGATGATCGCGTGGCCATGCAGGAAGTCTACCTTGTCACACTCCGACCCACTCATTACAAATGCCTCCGCCGATCTTTGTGACGACGTGACCCGCACCACCCACACCGGCAATTGTAAACCGCTTGCCATCGATCGGCTACGTCAAACTCGCCATCTACCCTTTTGACGTGCATTGCCCGTTTTACCTCGCTACACTTCGGCTACGACCCGTTAACTCTGTTATTCACCACATTTTCGACTTTAAACGAGCTTCATGATGCAACCTGATCAACCACAACCCCCTGAAGGGGGCCAAGGTTCCGGCGGAGAAAAAGAAGGCGGTTCCGCGGTTTTCAGCCAGCCGTTCCACAATCAACCCGTAGCCGCCCGCGTCCCCGAAAAGATGGCCCGAGGCACGTTTACGACCGGCGTGCTGGTCCAGGATGGCCCCAACGAATTCGTACTCGACTTCCTGCAAACCCTCTCGCGCCCGCCGCAGATTACTGCCCGCGTTGTCATCACACCGCCCGTGATGATCGCCCTGATCAACACGCTGGCCGATAACCTCAACAAATACGTCCAATCGTACGGCCCGCCCGCCCCCCTGCCCCGGCCGGCCCAGCCCCAACGCCGACCCAACATTCAGGAAATCTACGAGAACTTCAAACTCCCCGAAGACCTTTGGAGCGGCGTCTACGCCAACAGCGTTCTCATCGGCCACGCCCCGGCCGAGTTCTTCATGGACTTCATCACCGGCTTCTACCCCACCGCCGCCGTCTCCTCACGTGTCTACCTCGCCGCCCAACAAGCCCCCCGTGTTCTCGAAACGCTCAAGATGTCCCTGCAACAATACCAGCGCCGAGTCGCCGGACAGGCGCAACAGCCTCCTCCAACCGAGCCCCCACCACAACCACCGACAGAGTGAGCGCCGACGGCCGGTGTCGTCTACCCCAGTTGTGCATCGCAGGCGTGACACTGTAGGCGGCCATCTTTTCCCTCCACCGGTACGCCCAACATTTTGCACGGATGAATTAACCCTTGGCGCAAAAAGAAGTTCGCATTCACAATTGCCTTTTGTTCATCGTGTGGCGGCGTGGACCGCCGCCAAGCTCGTTCTCAACGGACTGCGAATCTGTCGAAATAAAGGACTTACGCTATAAATGAAAAATGTTGGGCGTACCGGTGGAGGGAAGATTCAGCTTGGCGAGGCTTTGTCGGTCTTCTCCCGTCCCACCCGAACCGCCCTTCGCCTTAAAACCTGCCCCACCCACACAATCCGCCAAGTGTGCGGCGAAAACAAACTGACAACCGCGCGAGGAGACGACATCAATACGCCCGCAGCGCGCGCAGCGTGACCTCCCGCCGAAATGAGCCGGCCATGTAGCACCTGCGAAATTCCATCGGAAATGTGCTGGTTCACCCGCTCCAGTTGCACGTACGCCGGCGGGCATCTTCCCATTCGGCGGAATACCTCGTCGATCTCGTCCAGACGCTGCCCGCCTCCGACAGCCGATTTGTTATTGCCCAGCCACCGGTAGTTGGCCAGCACCTTCGGCAGATACGCAAACTTAAAACGCGGCGCCATTTTCAACCACAGGTCGTAGTCCAGCGCCCAGTGAAACCGCGGATCGACGCCCCCTACTGCCTCATACGCCCGCCGCCGAAAGAACGCCGCCGGCTGCACGATGAAATCGCTGTAATCGAACAGGCGCCGCTGGCTGTATGGCTCGACGTGTACGCACCTGGAAATCAGAAACCCATGGGCGTCCACATAATTGGCGTCGCCATACACCACGTCCACATCCGGATGAGCGGCAAAGAACTCCGCCACCGCGTTAAACGCGCCCGGACAGAACATGTCGTCGGAATTAAGCCAAGTGAGAATCTCTCCGCCGGTCTGCTCGAACCCCCGGCGGATCGCATCGGCCTGGCCATCATCTTTTTGCGAAACCCAGCGCACTTCATCACCAAATCCGCGCAGAATTTCCGCGGTTTCATCGGTCGATCCGCCATCCATCACCAGGTAATCCAGATTGGGGTAGCCCTGATCCAGCACGCTCCGAACCGCCACCCCGATATATTTGGCAGTGTTGAACGAAGGTGTGACGATGGCGATGCGGGGAAGCTCAGTCATTCCGGCATCGCAAGTTTAGCAGGTACGGCTTTCACCTCAAAACCGCTCCCAACTTTCGCCGGATCGCCCAGCGCACAGACAATGAAGCTCGCCGCTGTGCCGATGGGCATCCACCACGTGCTGGCCAGATGCCACGGGCGATTGAACAGCAGAACACTCCACCGTTCGAGATTGCCCGGCTGAAGCAATGCAACCACCATTACCCCCACCCCCAATGCCGCGATAACCGAGACGTTGTTCCCGCGTCGAGTGAGCAGCGCACAAAGGAATACGCCCAGCATGCCCGTATACGCAAACGCCATCACCCCAAGCGCAAAGTCGATCAGTGTTCGCCCATGTCCGCCATACAGCTCAATGCAGACAATCGCGAAACAAACCATAATCGCCCCCATCATCGCCACGGCCACCTTCGGCGCCTCGCTCCCCCTCTCGGCATCCGCGTATCCGCGACTCCGGCGCAAAGGCAAATAGATATCGGCGATCGCACTCGACGCCAGCGCGTTGATGGCCGAGTCCATCGATCCCTGGGCAATCGCAAAGAACCCCGCGATCGCGATGCCCGAAACCACCGTCGGCAACTCGCTCAGCAGAAAACTCGGATACGCGTTTTGCGCTGCGGGAGCATAGCTCGGAGCCGCCGCCCCCATCACATCCGGCCGTTTGTAGAAAATATACAGCAGCAACCCAATCAACATGAACCCAGCCGACACTATGATCGCAATCACCTGCGAGTACAGAATCGAAAGCGCCCCCTTCATCGCCGATTTGGAGATTAAAAACCGCTGTGCAAAATCCTGATCCACCCCAAGTGATGCGGTGGTGAGAAAGCTGTATCCGAATACCGCCGCCCAGACGGTAAACGGCGACGTTAAATTCATCGAATAATCCAGCAGGAGCAATTTGCCATGCCCGCCCGGCCCGGTTCCCGGCTCACTCAGTATTCGAACCAGTTCCCCCACCGGCTTACCAATCCGATGCAGCAGCAGGCCGATGCTCAAAGCCGCGGCCCCAACCACAATGAAAAACTGGATCACGTCCGTCCACACCACAGTGCGAATGCCCCCCAGCGTCGTATAAAACGTCCCCACCAATCCAATGATGCAGACGGCCACGATGAGTTGATGTTTCGATGCAACGAATGTGGTTTCACCACGCCTGGCAAACATCAGCAGGCACAGTGGCATCGCCGCGATAAACAACCGCGCTCCCGATGCCAGCATTCGCCCCGCCAGAAACATCAGGCTGACCGCCACCCGCGCCCCCTCGCCATATCGTTTGGCGAGGTATCCGTAAATCGTCACCGTTCCCGCGCGATAGAGCCGTGGCACAAAGATCGCGCAAATCACCGCAACCGCCACGATATTGCCCAGCCCAATGCTCAGGTAAGTGAGGTTCCCCCCATAAGACTGCTCAGGCGCGCCGACAAACGTCGCTGCCGATAGTGTCGTCGCCACAATCGAAATCGACACTGCCCACGTCGGCAGAGATCGCCCACCCAGAAAATAGTCGTTCGTATCC
>DAIRGS010000142.1:0-18165 GCA_036794395.1 Tepidisphaeraceae bacterium
GGCAATCAGAGAACAACCCCCTCCCGAACCCTCCCCCGGCGTACCGGTGGAGGGAGAAGAAGGTCGCCTAAAGTGTCACGGACCCAAAAGGAACGGTATGCTTAAGGATTCGTTGCCGTCCGGGGGGCCGACCGGTAGGATTGACGTTTTATTCCATAACCCAACCGCGGCGCCCCGGCGCCGGAGTTAAGACGTATGCGTCTGACGGACATTTTAAAGCCAGAAAATATTAAGCTTCCGCTTCTTGGAAAGAACAAGACTGAGGCCATCGCAGAGCTGGTCGAATTGCTGGCGACCAGCGGCGAGGTGACCGACGGCAAGAAAGTTCTGGACGCGGTGCTGGAGCGTGAATCGACGCGTACGACCGGGATCGGGAACGGGCTGGCGATTCCGCACGGCAAGTGCAACGGGGTGGGGCATTTGGTGATGGCGATTGGACGGCCGGCCACGCCAATTGATTTCCAGGCGATCGATGGGCGGCCGGTGACGCTGATTTGGCTTCTCGCGTCGCCGCCGGACCAGACGGGCCCGCACATTCATGCGCTGGCGCGAATCAGCCGGCTGATGACGATCGAGCGCTTCCGGCAGGCGCTGGTGGCGGCGCAGTCGTCGCAGGAGTTGTACGACGCGATCGTGCAACAGGAAAATTCGCTTTAGTCGCTCGAAGAAAGGTTCACCACGGAGGCACGGAGAGCACGGAGGGGCGCTCGATTAAGCGTGCCAATGGGATTAGCAAAGGGCGGCGGCTGGGGCGGGGAAATTTGATTCAGACTCGGCGGCCTCGGCTTGTTTACGAATCGCTTTGACTTGGCGGATTTCGAGTTGGGCGATGATCTTGGCGAGCTGGGAGACTTTAAGGCGCTCGTCAACCCCGTCATCTAAAAAGTGAAATCGGATGCCGGTGCGGATCGCGGCGTTGTGGGCCGTGTCGGGGGTTCTGACTCTTCCTTCAACCAGTAGCTCGAGGTCGTTGAGTTTGACCTGGATGCGCAGGCGATCGTCTGAGGTGATGGCCGGGGGCTTGCCGGTTTCGACGGGGAGCAGGACACCGGCGCCGCCAAGGCTGATATCGCATACTTCAAGTTTGACGCGCTGCGAGGGGAGCGGGCGTTCCGTCAAGGCCGTGTGGCGGGCGATTGTCCAGCAGTCGAGGGTAAGGCCGCTATTGGGGAGAATTTGCACGCGGAAATTGGAGCGGCGCTGGACCGCTTTGATCTCCGCCGGGAATGCCAGCAGAACGGCATCGGTCTGACCGCCTTCGGGAATGGGATACATCGGATCGTGGCGCAGGAGCACGGAAGCAAAGACCTGGCGGACGTTGTCGGCCTTGAATGTGACGCCGATCTGCGTGCGATCCTGAATAACCGATTGGAGTTCTTCGGCAGGGATCGGGCACTGGACCCACACGCCTTCTTTGGCTTCAACGAGAAAGCGGGATTTGTGATGCATCAGGCCGGAAGATGACGGCAACGATAGAACGCACCCGGCACCGCGGGTAGCCGCGTCGGAAAGGAGTTGTGTCTTTCCCATAGGCGTACGTCTCCCCAATTGCTTCTCGGCATGGCAGCCCACGGCCTTAATATTTTCGTCAATGAAATTCCGAAATTTGCTAGAGGATAAACTTACTGAGATCTTCGTCCTTGACGATTTCGGTGAGACGGTCCTTCACATATTCCTCGGTGATTTTGACGTGTTTATCGGGGAGCTCGGAGGCTTCGAAGCTGATGGTTTCGAAGACTTTTTCGAGAATCGTATAGAGCCGCCTTGCACCGATATTTTGCGTGCGGCGATTCACTTCAAAAGCCAGTTGGGCCATCTGATCGATTGCGGTATCGGTAAACTCGACTTGCAGGCCCTCGGTGCCGAGCAGCGCAATCTGCTGCTTGGTTAACGCGTTTTGGGGCTCGCGCAGGATGCGGATGAAATCGTTTTTGGTCAGGTCCTGAAGCTCAACGCGGATGGGAAAGCGGCCCTGGAGTTCGGGCATGAGATCACTGGGCTTGCTGCTGTGAAAAGCGCCGGCGGCGATGAACAGAATGTGATCGGTTTTGACCGGGCCGTACTTGGTGATGACAGTGCTGCCCTCGACGATGGGGAGCAGATCGCGCTGCACGCCCTGCCGGCTGACATCGGGGCCGTTCTGTTTGTCGGTACCGGCGACTTTGTCGAGCTCGTCGATGAAGACCATGCCCGACTGCTCGACGCGCTCGATCGCGGTGCGATGAATCTTATCGCGATCGATGAGCTTCTCGGCTTCCTGGCTGAAGAGCACCTTGCGGGCATCGCCCACGGTGAGCTTACGAGCCTCCCGGCGAGTCGGCATCATCTTCTCGAACATGCTCTGCATCTCGACGTCCATCTCCATGCCGGCATTGCCAAGAACGCCAACCACGGTTGATCGCTCTTCGGTGGAGATTTCGATCTGAGTATCTTCAAGTGAGCCCGCTCGGAGCTGCTCGCGCAGTTTTTCGCGGGTGCGCTCGCGCTTGGCCTTGGTTTCTTCATCGTCGATGCCGATGGGCGCGTGCTCTGGCCGTGGGAGAAGGTAATCGAGCAGGCGATCTTCCACTTGCCCCTCGGCAGGCTCCTTCACCGCATCCGTCATTTCAGTGCGAACCAACGCGATGGACGTATCGAGCAGGTCGCGGATCATCGATTCAACATCGCGGCCGTGATAACCAACCTCGGTATACTTAGTGGCTTCAACTTTGATGAATGGCGCGCCGGTGAGGCCGGCAAGCCGCCGGGCAATTTCGGTTTTGCCCACGCCTGTCGGGCCGATCATGAGGATATTCTTGGGCAAAACATCCTGCCGCATCTGCTCGGGAAGCTGCTGACGCCGCCAGCGGTTTCTGACTGCAACCGCCACCGCCCGCTTGGCATCGGCCTGGCCGACGATGTATTTGTCGAGTTCGGAGACGATTTCACGGGGGGTGAGGTTGTGCATTGCAGTGATGTTAGACCGTTCCTTACGTCGCATCACCCGCCATTCAGCACAAAACGTCGGTCGACGGATACGAGCGGATTAGATGATCTGGTGTTAGAAGGCGCATTCCATGGTGAAGGGCTGTTGCAATAATAATTCGATCGAATGGATCGTTGTGAAGCTTGGGCAATTGGGTTGCAAGCATTGCAATTGGAAATGTCACGGGTGCGTCAGCGATGCCATGCAGTTTTAAAGCGGTTTGAAACCATATCTCGGGCGTTTGCGGCAGTTGGAGCTTTCCCTTCCCGGTCTTCACTCCGATCTCATACGCAGAGATCGAAGATACATACAACCTGCCAGCATTGCTGCGAATCTCAGCTTGCGCGACCGCAGAGATTTGAGACTGATCCGAAACGATCCAGACGAGCGTGCAAGTGTCGAGCAGGATCATGTTCAGCGGCACTCGCTGGGCCAGTCCTGCTCGTCGGCTGGCGCAAACGCGTCAGGGGCGATGGTGACGTTAGCGATCTCCGGATGTTGGGCGAGGGGATCGGTTGGGATCGACCGGGTGGGAGACACATCGGCAATAGCCGTTCCGTTGCGAAAGATGCGAAGCTTTCGGCCGTCCCGTTCGACCGCTTCGAGCAACATCGGCAGCTCTCGCGCGGCTTCGCTCATTTCAACTGCAATGTAATCGCCGCGATCGGTCATTGAGTATATTCTATCATAGGGTCTGAAGAGCGACAACCAGTTGGGAGCAACACAAGGATACAAAGCCTTGTAGAAAAAACGCATGCGATTCATTCCATCCAAACGGACGTGGGAAGTTGTGGTTGTCCTTGGAGCTACTGCGATCATTACAGGAAAGCTCCTCGCCAAGCACCCCAACAACGCCGGCCCGGCCGACCCGCCGATCAAGTTTCCGTTGCCGCCTCCCCCGCCGCTTACGCCGGCGGAGGAGATGAAGACGTTTAAGCTGGCGCCGGGGTTTCGCCTTGAACTGGCGGCGGCCGAGCCATTGGTGGAGGATCCGATCCAGATCGCGTTCGATGAGAAGGGACGCATGTGGGTGGTGGAAATTCGCGGGTACATGCATGGGATGGAGGGCGAAGGAGAGAAGGAGCCGACGGGTCGGATTCGGATTCTCGAATCGACCAGGCATGACGGAGTGTACGACAAAGCTTCGATTTTTCTGGATCACCTGCTGATGCCGCGATCGGTGTTGCCGGTGCGGGGTGGGGCGCTGGTGGCCGAGCCGCCGAACTTGACGTACTATAAGGAAGTAAATGGGCAGGGTGCGCAGCCGGTGGTGGTGGCGACGAATTTCGGGACAAAAGGCGGCCAACCCGAGCACATGGCCAATGGCCTCACGTGGGGCCTGGACAACTGGGTTTACTGTGCGGACTACATCGCGCGGTTCCGCTTCATGGGCGGGAAGTGGGTCGCGGCTTCGGACAAGGGTCGCAGTCAGTTTGGTTTAGCGCAGGATGACTACGGCCGGCTGTACTTCAATTACAACTCGGATGTGCTGCGGTGCGATGTTTTGCCGGCTCAGTATTTCATGCGGAATCCGAATTGGCCGGGCACGAGCGGGACGAACGTGCAGATCATGGGGGACCAGACGGTGTGGCCGGGCCACCAGACGCCGGGCGTGAATCGCGGGTATGACGATGTCACGTTGCGGGATGATGGGAGCCTGCGAACGGTGACTGCGACATGCGGCGTACACGTCTATCGCGGCGGACTTTTCTCCAAGGAATATCACGGGAACGCTTTTGCATGTGAGCCCGCGGGGAACTTGATCAAGCGGATGCTGGTTTCGGAATCAGGCGGGACACTGCGGGCACAAAACGCGTATTACGGCGTGGAGTTTTTGACGTCGACGGATGAACGGTTCCGGCCCGTGAACATGGCGACGGGCCCGGATGGCGCGCTGTATGTCGTGGATATGTATCGCGGCGTGATTGAGCACGAGCGGTTTTTGACCAATTACCTGATCAAGAATATCGAACAGCGAAAACTGACCGAGCCAATTCATCGCGGCAGGATTTACCGCATTTCACCGAAGGGCTCGAAGCCGGTGGCATTCACTTTCCCGAATTCGACGCCGGCGTTAATCGAATGCCTGACGAGTGCAAACGGGTGGGTGCGCGATACGGCGCAGCGGCTGCTGGTCGAGCGCCACGACTTCGACAACGTCGATCCGCTGATTCACATGGCAACGACCGGTCCCAATCCGCTCGCCCGGCTGCACGCCCTGTGGGCACTCGATGGCATGAACCAGATGCAGATGCCGATTGCGCTTGGCGCCCTCAACGACGCCGATGCCCATGTGCGAGCGGCGGCAGTTCGTTTGTGCGAACAATATTTGATTCCGGCGACTCGCCCACAGGCTCTTGCGGGTTTGCTCAAGTTGGCATCGGATACCAATCCCACGGTGCGCGTGCAGTTGCTTTTGACGCTCAGTGCCGTGGGCGATCCGCAAGCGGACGAAACGGTAGCGATGCTGCTCGAATCGACCAAAGGGGTGCGGTCGGCAGTGGTACGAGACGCTGCGTTGAGCGGATTGCGTGGCCGGGAACTGGAGTTCCTGGAAAGGCTCCTCGCTCGGCCATCGTGGGCAGAGCAATCGGCCGGGCGGACGGAAATCGTCGCGGCCCTGGCGCGGTGCGTTTTCATGGAACATCGTGCGCAGCCCGTGCAGAAGCTGCTGGATCTGGCGGCGGATCAGCCGGCAAAAGTGGGCTGGCGTCGCGATGCAATTTTGCGGGGCACGACTGAGCCATTGGTGGGTTCGCTCCGCCGAGCGCCTAAGATGCTGTATCTACCGCACAAGTCTGAATCGCTGGCGAGGTTGCTGGAGAGCCCCGAGCCGGGAGTGAAGACCCTGGCAGCGCGGGTGGACAAGACATTGGCCTGGCCCGACAAGCCGGGCGTGCCGCCCTCACCAGTCATCGTACCGTTGACGGCCGCGCAGCAGGTTCAGTTCGATCATGGAAAGCAGATTTACGCCAACATTTGCGCGGCATGCCATCAACCCTCTGGCGCGGGACAAGAAGGGTTAGCGCCGCCACTGGTCGATTCGGAATGGCTGTTGGGCTCGCCGCAGCGGACGGCGCGAATCGTGCTCAACGGCGTGGCTGGGCCAATTAAAGTAGACGGTGTTGAGTTTCAATTGGAGATGCCGGCGCTGGCGACGTTGAGCGATCAGGATATTGCCGATGTCCTGACATATGCACGGCGGGAATGGGAACATGGAGCCGATCCGGTTGATCCGGAAACCGTCCATGCAATTCGCGAAGCGACCAAGGATCGGGTAGCGACGTGGACGGCTGCCGAGTTGCAGCAGATTCGGTAGCGGGGGTGGTGCTCGGCGTTGTGGCGCGTTCACGGCGTGGATATGCAAGTGAAACGTGACGACGCGATACGTGAGGAAATGCTCGGCGGGGTGAGAGGCACTTGGCGTTCGCCCTCACCCCAGCCCTCTCCCGAAGGAGAGGGGGCAAGAGTGCGCGCGGGGAGTTAAGAGGGTCTCCGGCTTTTTTGCCGGGTACCTTTAGCGTACTGACTTATCACGGGTTCACGTTCCACGGGTGGCTTCGCACCCCCCAACATAGATTTAAGGCCCTCGGCGCTCCTACCATCTGCCACTCACCTTTTGGAGCGTTGGCCGCATGTCGCATCCCCGCCCTGCTACCGTTGGACAATTGAAGGAAACCGGATATCAGCCGTCCGGCGTAAAGGACGAGCTTCGGCGGAATCTGATTCGCAAGCTTAAAGCCAGGGAGGAGTTGTTCCCTGGGATCATCGGATACCGGGATACCGTGTTGCCGCAGATTGTGAATGGGATTCTGTCCCGGCACGATTTGCTGTTTCTGGGATTACGCGGGCAGGCCAAGACGCGCATTCTGCGGATGCTGCCGGACTTGCTGGATGAGTGGATGCCGGTGTTGTCGGGGGTTGAGATTAATGACGATCCGCTTGCGCCGATGACAACCACCGGCAAACGGCTGGTGGCCGAGCAGGGAGAAGACGCGAAGATCGAATGGGTCCACAGATCTGATCGGTATCACGAGAAGCTGGCGACACCCGATGTGACGATCGCCGATCTGATCGGCGAAATTGATCTGGTGAAGCACGCCGAAGGTCGGTACCTGTCGGATGAATCGACGATGCATTTTGGAATGATCCCGCGCAGCAACCGCGGGATTTTTGCGATTAACGAACTGCCCGATCTGGCGCCGCGCATTCAGGTCGGTTTGTTCAATGTGCTTGAGGAGCGGGACGTCCAGATTCGCGGCTATCCCATTCGATTGAATCTGGATGTGTGCCTGGTGTTCAGCGCGAATCCGGAGGACTACACCAATCGCGGGCGAATCGTGACGCCGCTGAAGGATCGAATTGGGTCGGTCGTTCGAACGCACTATCCGGAAACTGTGGATGAGGGAATTCAGATCGCCGGCCAGAACGCATGGGTGCGCCGGCACGATGGAGCATCGGGCAGCGGCATTCAGGTCGATGTGCCCAGGTTCATGTCTGAGGTGGTCGAGGAAGTTGTCCGGCTCGCTCGCGCAAGCCCGCACGTAAGCCAGGCATCCGGGGTATCGGTGCGGACGAGCATCGCAAACCTCGAGACGATGATCAGTAACGCCGAGCGCCGTGGAATTATGACGGGAGAAACCCGCGTGGTTCCGCGGATCTGCGATCTGAATTACCTGGTGGCGTCTTGCCGCGGGAAAATCGAGATGACTCTGGCCGAGGAGGAGGGCGCCGAGGACAAGCTGGTGCGGTCGCTGATCGGTGAGGCGGTGAAGAGCGTGTTCGGGCGGTACGACGATCCGGAAGATCATGACAATATTACGGAGCAGTTCAAGGGTAATTTGACCTTCCCGGCAGGGGATGATCTGGCCGCCGATGAGTTTGTAGCCAATATGAAGGCCATTAAGGGCCTGCCGCAGGCCACCTCCACGCTGGCAAAGCAGATGAAGCTGGATGGGGGCGATAATGCCATGCTTGCTTCAGTGGGGGAGTTTTTACTTGAGGGACTTTACGTCAATAATCGTTTGAGCAAGTACAACAATCGCGGGAAAGCGTTCTTCAGGAAATGACGAAATTCGAGTTTCGTCGTCCAAGCTGACGATTTATTCAGCATGAACCTTCGCCGTTGCATTAAAGACCCGTTCCCCGGGTTATCTCATTGGGTCGGGATGCTGCTCTCTGTGGCGGGGCTTGTTGTTCTAATTATTTTGAGTGCGGGTCGGCCGTGGCATGTCTGGGGCTGCGCTATTTATGGCGCGAGCCTGATTCTGCTGTATCTCGCCAGCGCGCTGGCTCACACAATAAACGGATCGTCGCGGTTGGATGATCTGCTGACGCGGCTGGATTGCATGGCGATCTTCTTGCTGATTGCCGGGACATATACGCCGCTCTGTTTGGTAACGCTTCGCGGGCCCTGGGGCTGGGGCATGCTGGCGGCGGAATGGATCATGGCGGCGGTGGGGATTGGGACCCTGGCGGTGGGCCGGGGGGATTCGAAGCTGGCGCGGACGATCCTTTATTTGTGCATGGCCTGGGTGGTGGCGCTGGTGGCGATCGTGCCGATCTGGCGCGTGTTGCCCGGTGAGGCCATCAACTGGCTGTTGGCGGGCGGAATCATTTACTCGGTTGGGGCGGTTGTCTTCATTCTGGATCGACCACACCGATGGCCCCGGTGGTTTATGGCGCACGACCTGTGGCACGTGCTGGTGCTGGCTGGAAGCGCGTGCCATTACGTGCTGATCGCTCGATTTGTAGCCGCGGCTTGATTTGATGTGATTTCGCTAGACGCCCTCCCGTAAGAGTGGACAATACCACCGTGATGGTCGCTTCCGCGATCATCGGTATTTTCGGGAGATTTTTCGTGTGTCGATCGCTCCTATCGCTTTTTCTTTTCGGCCTGATTTGGCCGGCACTCGTGCCGGCCCAAACAACTCAATTTGCGACTTCCCAACCCGGTGATGATGCAAAAATCGCCCTGCTTATAGGTCAGCTCAATGACCCTGATCCGGATGTTCGGGAGCAGGCAACCAAGGCGTTGTGGGCCCGTGGGCGGGTCGTTGCGCCGAAGCTGCGAGCGGCAGCGGAGAGCGGGCCGCCGGAAGTCGTTCGACGCGCCAAATCGATCTTGCGCGATTTCATGTATGGCTTGTACCCCGATACGCCCAAGGAGATTTTTGCCCTGCTGGAACAATATCGTTCCGGGGACCAGGGCCAGAAGCAGACGGCCATCTGGATGCTCAACAGCCGGGGCGTTCCGGGCTTGCGCGTGTTGCTGAAGCTGCGTGATGACGAACGTGACGATGAGTTGAAGAAGATGATCGCGCGGGTGCTTGAGCCCCGTGCGCACGATGTGGCGGTGCTGCTGCTTGCCGGAGGCGAGGCGGAGGCCGCGGAGAAGAATCTGGAAGCGGCCGCCAAGAGCGATTCGGTGACTTCCAACTCGGCCCAGGACTATGCCGCTTACCTCGCGACATCGGGCAAGCTGGCGACCAAGCGCGACCAACTGAACGCCGAGCCGCTGACGGCGCGCAATGCGGTGTTGCGATTTGCCCTGGCTCGGGCGGCTGGCGATTTAGTCGGGGCGAAGCAGGCGGCGGAAAAAATTACCGATCCAGACTATCTGGATTCGGTGCTGGTGGATCAGGGGGATTGGGCCGCTCTGGCCAAACGGCTGGAAGGCACGGCCCGGCTGGAGGCGGCCGAGCGGCTTGGGTTCCTGTGCACGTATTACCGTCTTGCCGGGGATGAGAATAATTTTCGGCTTGCCGCACGCAAGCTGGTGGAGCACGCAGAGTCTGCGCCGCAGGACTATGCGGTTTGTGCTGAGAACCTGTTTCTCAATGGGCTGCCCAACGAGGGCGAGGCGATTCTTCTTGGGCATGGCGATTATCTGACGGCGTCGAGCTTTCTTGCGCCCCGGCTGGAATTGAAACGTGCGATGGATTTGCCTGACCTGGCGCAAAAAACTCAGCCGGGCGAGGTTTTAAAAATCCGCCTGCGAACCGTAGAGGCGCTGCACTTTGTCGGAGATGAGCCCAAGGCGCGTCAGATTCTGGAAGACGCGGCTCGGGAAAACCGTTTGCGCAATGACATGACGATCTGGCCGCTGCTGATTGACGCCGCACTTCAGACGGGACAGCACGCGCTGGCGGAAGAGTATATTGTCGCCATCCTCACCAAGGCGACAAATCAGGATCCGACGTCCTGGGTATTCGAGAAGATGCGGCTGGGAGATGGCCAGGCGGCGGCATTGTGGTGGCGGTTCTTGCGGCATGAGCACCCTGCCGAGCCAGTGGCGCAGACCCTCAAGGACATTCGCCAGTTGTTTGCGCACAAGCTTAAGGAAGCCGACCTGACCAAACTCGCGGATGCGGCCGCGAAATATGTTGGCGAGCTTCAGCCGGTCGAGCGCGAAGGATGGCAGGAAGCGGTCGCCGATACGCTTGCGGGCGCGGGCCAGACTGATTTAGCGGCGCAGTGGTTTGGGCGGCTGGCGGCTTCGTCAGGTAATCCGCGCGTGCTGATTCATGCGGGGGATTTTGAGGCCGATCGAAAAAACTGGGCCGCGGCGGCGCGGCTGTATGAATCAGCCTGGGAGCGGGATTACACGCGGGCTTCGGCGCTGTTTCTGCGGGGATGGGCCATTTCCCAGACGGGCAGTGCCGACGAAGGCCGGGCAATGATGGAAGATGCGGATCGGCTTCCGCTTGGAAGCGAAACCGCCCGGCGGGATCTGCTTGAAGCCATGCGGCGGCACGGGCTGACCGGCGATGTGCAACGCGAGATCGACTTGATCTTGCGGATAACTCCTCCCCGCTCGTACGAGCGCAATCAGACCCTTCGCGAGGCGGCGGAAGTGGCCGCGGCCAAGTCGGATTACATGGGAGCTGTTGGATTGTGGGAACGGGCATTTCTAAATAATCTGACGAACAGCGTGTCGTTTTTGGAGCCGTGGGCAAACATTGTTGTCCCCGCGTTAATTCATAAGGTCCGGACGCTGGCGCTGATCCAGGCAGGGCAGATCGACGCGGCCATTAAAGAAGCCAAAATCACGCTGGACATGGTACCGGCTGACGCCGATGCGCTGATCGACGTTGTAAATGCACTGGACAAAGCCGGCCACAAATCCGAGGCCAATGCGCTGTACCGCGAGCAGACGGATTTTTATCACAAGCTCGTCACCGAATATCCGAAAAGCGGGCCGGCGAATAACCAGCTCTCCTGGGCACAGGTCATGTGCCATCGCGATCTGGATGATGCATTGAAGAACGGCAAGCGAGCGGTCGAACTGGAGCCCAGCAGCACGGCAAGCCTGGATACCCTGGCCGAGGTGTACTTCGCCAAAGGCGACGCGAAGAACGCGGCGGCAGAGATGAAAAAGTGCGTGGAATTAGAGCCGTTTGTGGCGCGACATCGGCAGCAGTTGGCGAGGTTTGAGAAGGGGGCGGGGCCGACAACGCAGGCGAACTAAACTCGTCCGACGCCCGAGCGAGATGGTATAATCTTGACGGTAGTTCGAGGATAGGCATAGATGACTTTGGCGATTTCCCTGACTCCTGAGGTAGAGCGACGCCTTGCATCGAAGGCGAGTCGTGAAGGCATTGATTTGCCCACGTTTGCAGCACGGCTACTTGAGGCGGAGGCCGACCGGATCGAATCTCCAGATCGTCCGCAGTCTAAGTCATATCAGTCCACACTCGATCTCTTCGCGCAATGGGCAAAGGAAGAGGCAGCCATGGACCCTTCCGAAATCCAACGTGGCGAACAAGAGCTTCAAGACCTTATGGACGGAATGAATCGGGCCCGACTTGAATGCGAGGGTCCTGATGCTCGAAAGATCTTCCCGTGATTCACACCATTGTGCTGGATTCCGGGCCATTGGCTTTGATCGTCCACCAGCGTCCTCTTCCTGTCGCGCAGGAATGCCGGGATTGGGCATTGCGTCATGTAGGCAATGGGCAAAGAATCCTGGTTCCCGCGATTGTGGCCTATGAACTTCGCCGTGAATTGCTCAGATTGAATCATATACGCTCGCTAAGGTTGCTCGACTCGTTCCTGGCTGGCGCGCCCGACCGTTACCTTCTTTTGACTGATGCTGATCTGGTTAGGGCGGCAGACATGTGGGCCAGCATTCGCCGAATAGGCAGGCCGACGTCAGATCAACATGCCCTCGATGTCGATGTCATTCTTGCTGCACAATCCTTGTCCCTTGGACTGGCACACAACGAGTTTATCATCGCGACCACTAACGTCGCGCATCTGAACCGACTGGCGCCGGTGGACGACTGGCGGAACATATAATCCGAACGTTCTAACACGCGCCGCCAATTTGCGAATCGGATACTATTTCTTGACATTGAAAGGAGAGTCCATTGGCCAGCACCGCTCCAGTCGCGCAGTGGGTAAACGACGCGATCGCATCCACTCCTGTCTACGATCTTCACACGCATCTTTACCCGGCGAACTTCGGGCCGCTCGTGTTGTGGGGTATTGATGAGCTGCTGACCTATCACTACCTGATCGGCGAATCGATTCGCGCAAGCCGGATTGCGTACGATGACTTCTGGGCGATGACCAAACCTAAGCAGGCGGATTTCATCTGGCAGACGCTTTTTGTGGAGCGTGCGCCGATCAGCGAGGCTTGCCGGGGCGTGGTGACGGTGCTACACCGGCTGGGGCTTGATCCATCTGCCAAAACGCTTGATGCATTTCGAGATTACTTTCGTGCGACAACGTCGGAGAAATATGTCGACCTTGTCTTGAAGCTTGCCAACGTTCATACAGTGACCATGACCAACGATCCGCTGGACCGCACTGAACGAAATATCTGGTTGATGGAGCCGGAGCGGGACCCGCGATTCAAAGCCGTACTGCGGATTGATCCATTGCTGCTGGGATGGCCGGGCGTGGGGCCAGGATTGTCCGTGATGGGGTTCACGGTGGATTCGGATCTGGGCGCCCGTTCGATGATGGAAATCCGGCGATTTTTAATCGAGTGGATTGATCGCATTGATGCCCAATACGTAGCGGTATCGCTGCCCCCCGCCTGGCGCTACCCGGCAGAAGACGCGTGCTGCCGGGTGCTGGATCAGGCGGTGCTGCCGGTGTGTCGAGAGCGGGGTTTGCCGTTTGCGATGATGATCGGCGTCACCCGCCAGGCCAATCCACAACTTCGACTAGCGGGCGATTCACTCGGCAAGGCCGATATCACCAACGTCGAACGAATCTGCGCGGCCAACCCGGGAAACAAGTTCCTCTGCACAATGCTGTCACGTGAGAATCAGCACGAGCTGGCAGTGGCCGGTCGATTGTTTCCGAATCTCATGGTGTTCGGCTGCTGGTGGTACGTGAACAACCCGAGCTTGATCGAAGAGATCACGGCGATGCGGATGGAATTACTAGGGCCAACATTTGTGCCACAGCACAGCGATGCGCGCGTTCTGGATCAGTTGATTTACAAGTGGGATCACAGCCGGGCAATTATCGGGAAGGTTCTGAAGAACAAGTTTGAGGACCTGGCGAATGCGGGGTGGCGTGTGACGAAGGAAGAGGTGGAGATGACGGTAAAAAGGTTTTTAGACGAAAATGCTCGGACTTTTCTATCGTGAGCAAGCTCTGGATCATTTCCCGGGATTTGATTTTGCACTGAACTTGGCGCGGACTGTTGAGCGGATGTGGCTCCAATCTTCAGCTGTCATTTCGGAAGCTTCTCCACTCTCTAATGCGCTGATCAACTTCTGATCCAGCGTCTCCTTGGCTTTACGCCTTTGTTCCTGCCGCACGAGCGCCCGGAAATACTCGCTGGCGGTTCCATACCCTTCGGCATCGATCTGGTGCTCGACCCATTCGCGCATTCGCTCGGGCAGACTGATGTTCATGCTACTTTGCTGAGTCGCCATAAATAAAATAATACGTTCGACATCAGAAATTGGCAATTTCTGCCATTTCTCCATCTCATTGATTAAGGCTAAAATCTGTGAATGAGTGAGGTACCGATGGCAATTATCACGTGTCCGAAATGTGGAACGAAAAACCGGGTGGACGAGAATCGGGCGGCGGCGACGCAGCCGGTTTGCGGGAAGTGCGGAGAGGAATTGTCGCTCAGCACACCCGGCGCGAGTGAAAACGGGCATCCGATTACCGTCACCGATGCCAATTTCGATTCGGTGGTTGCCGATGCCCGGCCAGTGCTTGTGGACTTCTGGGCGGTCTGGTGCCCGCCTTGCCGGGCCATTGCCCCGGTACTTGAGCAACTCTCCAGCGAATCGGGCGGGAAGTATGTGATTGGAAAGCTCAACGTGGATGAGAACCAGCAATCCGCCTCAAAATTCCACATTGAAGGCATCCCCACCCTCCTGATTTTCAAGAGCGGAAAGCTGGTGGATCGGTTGGTCGGCGCGCATCCGAAGCAAACCATTTCGCAGCATCTTCAAGCGCAGCTTTGATTTACGGCATACCCGATAAAAACCCGAACTTCCTTCTTGACGTCCGGTAAGTGTTAGGGGTATAATTCATCCCTAACATACGCCTATCGGATAGGGGGTCAGGAAGGAGTCCGGCATGATGACGGTTCGCCAGATCGAGCGGCACTGGGACGCAAAAGCATATGACAGACTTGTTGGTGATCTACTGACCGCCAGACCCGAGGGGTCATTGCGGCTGGGGGTGGATCTGAGCCGGTCGGTCTGCGGAGCGGCCTTGGCGGTCATCCGGCTGGATGAGCTCGATCAGGGGTATGCAAAGATCTATCCCAAACTCATTCGATCGCTCGTCATGGCGCAAGAAGCCGACGGCGGATGGGGCGACTTGGTAACGACCGCCTTGTGCCTGCGTGCGCTGTTTTGCGGGCAGGGAAATGGTACGGCAATCGATCATGGCCTGAAGTATCTGGCGGACCTTCAAAAGACCGAAGGCATCTGGCCGCACGTCCCGATCAGGCGAATGCCCTCAGACCCGTACATTTCGGCCCTGGTCATGTATGAGCTGGGTGACCAGGCCGCCTTTCGTCGCGCGGTTCGGCTGGAGGATGCGACGCATTGGTTCGCCGCAAATGAATCCTCCTTGGACGATGAGACCCGTCAACTTTGGAATCGAGCAAGAGTGCGGTGTCGATTGGGGATGCGAACAGTACAAATGAGTTTGTGCTAATGAGTGGTTTGGAATTTGGCTGCGGGAGCGCCCTCACAACCACGCGCCCGTGGACATTGAGTTTCGTCGCGACCTTGGTAGGGTGAGTTTTCCTTGAGGGTGGGAGGGAAAAGTGCCCCCCTTCCGGGTCGCGGCGAAACAGCCTATGCAAATCAATGGGTTGGGACCGGGGAACTCGAACCTCGCACGCGCCCATCAATCCCGCAGATTATGGGTTTAGACGTTTCCGATGATCATATGTGTTTGACCCCCATCAGCGCCCCCGCCACAATCGTCTGTTATGGCTGTGGAACTTGGCATTTTGGGTGCGGGAAATATGGCGGAGGCGATTGTCGGCGGAGTAATCGGCGCGGGGGTGCTCAAGGCCGATCAGATTCGGGCATCAGATGTTTCGTTAGAGCGTAGGGATGTTTTTGAGAAGCGGTTTGGTATTTCAACCAGCGACGACAATCGCGTGGTGGCGGGCGATGCCCGCATTCTGCTGTTGAGCGTGAAGCCCCAACATATGGCCGCTCTGCTGGAAAGCATCGCGGACGTTGTTCGGCCCGGCACACTGATCGTGTCCATCGCCGCGGGCATCAGTTCGGTCTTCATCGAGAAGCATTTGGGGCCGCGTAGTGAATGGCACGTTATTCGGACGATGCCCAACACCCCCATGCTGATTGGCGAGGGAATGGTAGCGCTGGCGCGCGGCCGACATGCGACCGAGGATGATGCACGCAAAGCGCGCAAACTTTTTGAGGCAGCGGCGGATGTGGTGGATGTGGAAGAAGATAAGCTCGACGCCGTTACTGGGGTGAGCGGCTCGGGACCGGCTTATTTCTTTTATCTGGTTGAGCAGATGATCAAGGCGGGGTCAGAACTTGGATTAAGTGATGCGCACGCGCGTCAGCTAGCCGTCAAGACGGCTTTGGGTGCTGCGAAGATGCTGGCCAAGTCCACCGAAACACCCCAAGAGCTACGCCGACGCGTCACCAGCCCAAATGGTACGACCCACGCGGCGATTACGCATTTGGAGAAGCATGACTGGGCTGCCACCACGGTGGAGGCAGTGAAGGCCGCCGCCCGACGCAGCAAGGAGTTGGGAAGCTGAGCGGATGAGCCCGCCACAGGATATGGGGTGCGGTACTTTTTTGCTTCCAAGCCCGACAATTGGCTTGTGAGACCCTATCTGGTCGATAAAATCCTGTTGGCCGGGTGCGTGATCGGCTGCCGTTGAGGCGACCGGCCTTGAAGCCATGGATGGCGTTCAGCGGGTTTGACTCATGCTCAAATGGATTGTCTTAATAATGCTGGTCCTCTGGGCTGGCGGATGTGCCTCAGTCTACCCTCAGGCGCACCCCGCCCAACCGGTCGCGGTTTACCTCGCGGATTACGGCATTCACTCCAGCCTGATCATCCCCAATGGGGATGGGCGATTTGTCGAATATGCGTATGGCGATTGGAACTACGCGGCGTTAAATCACGATTGGCCCAATGATGCCCTTGGTGCCTTGCTGATCTCGTTCAAATCGACTCTTGGGCGAAGATTCATTGAACCGGCGCCGGGCGAGACGGCACCGCACCCGCTGCATCCGGCTCCAAAAACGCTCCAGCTCGTGTACAACCCGCGCGAAGGTGTTGAACGCGTTCGAAATGAGTTGGATGAGCGCTACCGGCGCGATGCGACAATCGTGGTACACAATCCCGAGAATGACATGGATTTTGTGCCGGACCACATGCACTACTCGTTTTGGAACAACTGCAACGACCTGACCGCCCATTGCCTTCGCGGCATGGGTTGCGAGATCCGTGGCGTGGTGGGTTTCTCCAAGTTTTTCGTCGCAAAAAATCAGCCCGATGTGGTGCCCGAAACAGACTCCCCCGGCTCACTGGCCGGGGCGCTTCCGACTGCACGGGCCAATTAATTAATAGTTTTTAGTCCGGGAGGATGCTCACGCGTCGGCCTTCGGTTTTGAGCCGGCCTTGTTGGTAGAGGCGGATGGCTTCAGGGTAGGCGATTTTTTCTTCTTCGAATACGCGGTGGGCCAGATCCTCGGCAGAGTCGTCGTCCAGAACGGGGCAGGCCCTTTGGATAATGATGGGGCCGGTATCGTAGGAATCGTCGACAAAGTGAACGGTGCAGCCGCTGAGTTTACAGCCGTGGGCTAGGACGGCTTCGTGAACTTTCCGCCCATACATGCCCCTGCCGCCGAAGCCGGGCAGCAGCGCGGGATGGATGTTCATCGCCCGGCCACGATAGCGCTCGGGCAAATCCAGCAGGCATAGCCAGCCCGCAAGTACCACCAGGTCGGCGTGTGATTCGTCCACGAATTGAAAGACCTGTCGGCTGAAGGATGCGCAATCCGCAAACTGACGACGATCGACGACCGCTGTCGGGATGCCGGCCTTTTTAGCGCGCTCGACCCCGATCAGTTCAGGACGTGAGCCGATCACGATCGAGACCCGGGCGTTGAGTGTGCGCGTAGCGATCTGGTCGATGAGGTTTTGCAGCGTTGTACCGGAGCCACTGACGAGCACGGCGAGGTTCAGAGATGAGTCGGCCATGCGTTACGCGCAATGTCATCGTGTGGCACAGCCGCCCATGGCCAATGCCATCAATCTAAGGTTTTCCATCATTCCGCGCCCGGCGCGCTTTGCAGCCGCTCGCGCATGGCACGGCCCTCGGTCACAAGGGTGTCATTCAAGCCGCGGATGCCAACTATCGGGCGCGCCCTTCAGCAGGTCAAGGCGCAGTTTGGATCCGGCCGTCACTTCTCCCGACATCCGACATATCAGTCGATTTCCGCGACTTCGACAAGACGCTCGAAGTCAAGGGTCCGTGACACTTTAGGCGGCCTTCTTCTCCCTCCACCGGTACGCCGGGGGAGGGTTGGGGAGGGGGTTGTTCTTTGATTGGTCGGCCAATTCTCGCATGACAGCCAAGCCCCCTCCCTACCCGCTCGCGGGCAGTCGCCAATTCCGCTCGCTTCCCCCGGCGTACCGGTGGAGGGAAACAAAGGGCAGCCGCCGAAACTGTCACGCACCGTGCGCCGTGAAAAGGTGTCGTTCTC
>DAIRGS010000449.1:0-4060 GCA_036794395.1 Tepidisphaeraceae bacterium
GCTCGGTCGAGTCGAGCCGAAGGCGGTCGAGTCGAGCCGAAGGCCGCGGCTCGGCGGTGAATCATGGATTTTGCGGGTTAGTGGGTATCGAGTGGGTTGACGAAGCATTCGGCGGGGGCCGGTGCGCGATCGATCACCTTGAGATCGAGCAGCTGCTGGCCGAGTTTTTCCCAGCGATCGGAGGACATCGCGCCCAGTCCGCGGGTTTTGGTGTCGTCGGTTTCGATCAGGGGCTTTTGTGCGGCGGCGGCTTGTTTGAAGGTGTCGGCGTCCATCTCGGTGTTGAGCTTGGCCATGGCCGCATTGGCGACGGTGGGGTCATCGAGATATTCCCGCCAGCCTTGGCGGCAGGCCTCTACAATAAGCTTCACCTTGTCGGGCGTTTCGCGCCAGGTCTTGCCGCTGGTGATCAGGACCGTGGTGTAGGGATTGTAGCCGGCGTCGGCGACCAGGAATGTTTGTGGGTCGCCGCCCTGGCGTTTGGCGAGCAAGGGTTCGCTGGTGACGAAGCACTGCTGAGACATGTCGGTCTTGGCGAGGAAGCCCGCGACGCCGCCGGCGTATCCGGTCACCTGGACTTTGATGGGCTGATATTTTTTCACGAGGTACTTCAGCCACGTGTCATCCTCGGCGGCCAAGGTTCCTTCATGGCTGAAGACATCGGCGATGGAATTGAACCCGCGCGCCTGATGCGCCATGACGCCTTGCGGAAACGTTTGATACACCGCGAATACCGCGACGATATCCGCACCGCGGGCGCGGGCGATCAACACCTGGTCCGCCGCGGTCGTTGCGAAAGCGGTCTGGCCAGAGGCGACCAACTGCCACGTGGGCGCGCCAGCGCCGGCGGTTTTTAATTGAACGTTCAATCCGCGTTTCTGGAACGCACCGGAAATATCCGCCTGATAGAACCCGCCGAACTCGGGCTCGGGTTTCCAATCGAGCGTGATTTGGAGCGGGGCGCTTTGATCGGGGGCATGACGGCATCCGCTCGATGGACCCAACAGTGCGACCAGCAGGACGAATAGAGTGAGGTGAACAATCGAATTGATTCTGCGAATAAGCATGCGCGCCATGTGTGGTGAGTCCGTAAGTGTTCAGGCGTGATCCACATTCAGCGACTTGCAAATCTGCACCGTCGCCTTACTGCGGTTGAGTGTATAAAAGTGCAGGCCCTCAGCCCCATTTTTTAAAAGATCCTGACACTGGGTTGTCGCGTATTCGACGCCGGCGTTGTAGACGGACTCAATGTCTTTCTCCAGACTTTCCAATCGGAGAAGGAGTGGGTTGGGGATTTTTGCGCCGCACATCGAAACAAATCGCTTGATCTGCGCCACGTTGAGGATCGGCATGATGCCGGCAATGATCGGCACGGTAATGCCGGCCGATCGGGCGGAGTCGCGGAAGCGGTAGAAGTCGGCGTTATCGAAGAACAATTGGGTGATGATGAGGTTCGCGCCGTTGTCGACCTTGCGCTTCAGATGTTCCAGATCGCGCGTGCGGTTGAGGCATTGGGGATGGCCCTCGGGATATCCCGCGACGCCGATGCAGAAATCGTGGCGGGACCGGGTGAATTTCACGAGCTCATCGGCATTGGCGAAGCCGCCCTCGGTGGCCACAAATTGAATCTGACCGGCCTGTGGATCGCCGCGGAGTGCCAGCACATTTTCGATGCCGGCCCGCCATAGATCATCAAGGATCATGCCGATTTCGTTGGCCGTGTGACCTACGCAGGTGAGGTGGGCCATGGAGCGGATCTTCAGCTCGCGCTGAATGCGCTCGACCAGCTCGACCGTCTTTTCGCGAGTGCTTCCGCCGGCTCCGTAAGTGACGGAAACATACGTCGGATGCAGGGGGTGCAGTTGGTCGATCGTCTGGAACAACTGCGCGAACCCTGCCTCGGTCTTCGGCGGGAAAAACTCAAAAGAAACACCCGGCTTGCCTTTGCCGAGCACCTGATCAATACGCATGGAATTACTTTACTCCGACGGGGGGACTGCGACCACTGTGGTGGGCGCGGATGGCCAGTGGAATGGGGTGTTGGGAAACGGGGTGCAATCGCGCTGTTGCTACTTTGCTCCGGCGGCTGGTTTGGGAACGGCAAAGTGCTGGGCGGCGATAGCGCAGAGCATTTCGGTGGCCTCGATCTGGGCATCGGAGGCAGACGGTGGGAGGGTGATCTGGATGGCCTTTCGGTTCCAGCCGACCATGTCTTTGTAGTGGGCGCCGGGGTTCTGCGAGGCGCCGTCGAGCAACTGGATTTGAAGGGGATCGTTTGAGGGCGGGACGGCGTACATCGGGTCTTGATCATCAGACGCGCGGATGACGAGACCGGCTTTTACCGCTTCGTCGATTACCGCGGGGCAATAGACCGTGAAGTTGCCGTCCTGGATATCTTCGAGGGCGAAGACCTGCATGCGGTATTTGCCATCGGCGATGTAGAACTGGAGGGTTTGTTTGCCAATGCACTTGGCCGCGTGAGGGGCGAGGGTGGCCAGCGAGGACGCGAGGCGGCGCCAGAGCTTCGCGCGGTTTGGATCGGGCTCGGCCTCGAGCACCTCCACGCGTCGCTCGATGTTCGTTTTGTCCTTGGGGGAAAGTTTGGAAAGAAACTCCGAAAACTCAATCCGCAGCGCCAAAGCGGCGCGAGCGGCGTCCAACATCTTTTTCTGTCCTGAATCGGCCATGGACAGATGGTAGTTTACAAGCGGGTCGTGTGCACGCGCGAATATTCGCTGGTGGGTGAAGCAGTGTCGGGTTCCTGGTTGTTCAGGGGTGCGAAAATCGCAAGGCGACTTCCATGGGTTAGCATATTTGAAGGACTGAATCGCATCCTATTCGAGATTCCAGTCCCGCAAGCGGGGTGGCTAAACGAACCGAAGAACTGACGTCCGTCGCGGTCGGCTGACTTTGCTGGTTGGCGGCGCATTCCACTAGAATAAAGTGATGAATACCGCGCCGCCGATTCCGGTGAATACCGATGATGTGATCAATGCCCGAATCCTGTCGGTTTCCGAGGACAAGATTCAGGGTTTCCTGACCGATCCGTTTGGCGAAGTCGCACGACTATCGGGGGTGGATTTGCCGACGGTGCTGGAGCGCGTGACGGCAATGCTTCTGGCCGGGACGATTCGGCGGGTGCGGCAGACCCTGATGGCGACGAACCTGGCGCGGGGATCACTGGTGGCGTGGGAAGTGCCGGCTGACAAATTGAACGGTGCGTTTGAGTACATGTTCAACCAGGACCCGTTCTCGGGCCATGTGGTTATTCGTTCGACCGACTCGGCCACCACCGGATCCAAGTACCGGCTCTGGACGACGATCAAGGTTCCGCAAGGTTACTCCATCAGCAAGCATTGTGATTTTCTGAAGAGCAAGACCGGTGCGGTGCATTATCGATTGATGCCGGCCAATCGATTGTTTGCATTGGGGGTGGGACATGTGCGGCGGCGGGGGTTGGAGCCGGGCAGTAAATCCGATGAGCCGGCGGATGTGATCGATACCAACATTGTCGAGCTTTCGGAGCTCGATTGGCGCGTGCTGGTGGCGCTCAAGCGGGAATTTGAGCCGCAGGAGATCGTGCAGGATCTGTGGAAGCCGCGAGCGCGGGAAGCGGGAGTGGATCTGGAGACCTTTTATCGGGTAGCCAGGGATTTGAACGCGCGCAGGGTGATCGGGCGGTTTTCGACGTTTCTGGAACACGCCAAGACGCTAAAAACGGGCGAGCAGGTCACTAAGTACAACGCGCTTTTTCATTGGGCGGTGCCCGAGGGCCGACAGATCGATGCGGGTCGGGAGGTGGGGCGGTTTCATGTGATGACCCATGCGTATTGGCGCGAGGGCGGGCCCGAGTTCGGCAATGTGAACGTCATGGGCGTGGCGCACGGAACGGACAAGGACCTGGTGATGGCGCATAAGAAGGCGATCGATGCGCATCTGGAGGCGGTGGGGATCCCGGTTTCGTATACAAATGTTTTCTGGGGCGGGCGAAGTGAGATTAAGCCCAGCGAGATTTCGCCGTTTGCTTATGAAGAATTCTGTCGCGGCAATGGGTTGGAGC
>DAIRGS010000143.1:0-17899 GCA_036794395.1 Tepidisphaeraceae bacterium
AAAATGTGTATAACGGTGAGGCTGGAAGCCCGTGTCACCACGGCGGGACTTTGTCATTCAGCATTTTTTAAGTTCTTCCCAGCTTCGTCGGGGTCGGATACAAAGCGGGGAGGGAAGTATTCAATTCAACCGTTTTGGAGGATCGCCATGGATATCTCGCGACGGGACATGATGGTTTTGACAGGGGCGGTGGTGGCGGGGTGCTGTGCGGGGTGCGGGGGGCCGGCTCGTCTGGACAAGGCTCCGGAGACGGTCGATGCCGGGCCGGTAACGCAGTGGGGCAGCGCGGGGGTGGACCCGCGGTTTAAGGACTCGTTTGGGTTTTACATGATCAGCGACGGGACAAAAGTGTATGCGCAGTCGGCGCAGTGCACGCACCGCGCATGTACGGTGGATGTGGCCAATGAAGGATTCGAATGTCCGTGTCATGGATCAAAATTCGCGAAGGACGGGCATGTTGTCGATGGCCCGGCCAAAAAGCCGCTGCCGCGGCTGGCGATCGATGTGGACGGGTCGGGCCATTTGATCGTTCATCCGCATAAGCGATTGACGGAAGATCAATATGGTTCGCCGGTGGGGATGGTGAGTGTGAAGGCGTAGGTCGATCAGTAGTCCACGTGTCATCCTGGAGCGAAGCGAAGGATCTGAAACTCGAATGATTCACCGGGATCAGATCCTTCGCTGCGCTCCAGGATGACAATTTTGCGTTCACGGCGAGTGAGCAGGAAGATGGAGCGGACTGCCGCAGGGATGATGCGACAGTGCTACAGTGGGGAAAGCGTAGCATTATGTAGCATGGTGACGCGCCGGCCCTGAGGTGTATTGCAAGCGTTGGAGATGCAGTGGGTTACGGCGAGGCATCGGAAGGCGTTGGTGGGAATACGGTGCGACATTCGTGCAACAGGTGTAGCAAAGTGTAGCACGGGGGTCGATTTTCAGACGAAAAATGGGGGTCCGTGCAACACCTTGCTACAGTGCATGGATGGATGATTTCAGCGGCTCGAATCGACTTTCGCCGGGCGGGTTGCGGCTTCAATTGCTTTGAGCCGTCGATCGCGGTCGAGGTTGGCGCGTTCTGAGGTCGGGGGAATGATTGGCTCGGTGGATGGACGCGTTGTCGAGTGGTCTGTGAACCGCTGCATATTCTGTGCAATCGAGTTGGGGTTGAATTCCCAGAGTGCTTTGGCGCGCTGCTCGATCTCGCATCGCGCGTATCGTTCCCGGCGAAGCGTGCGTCCGCGACCGTCGAGGACAGTTACGGTGAACTGATCGGTGTCCGGGCTGGCGCGATCGCAGTCGATTTCCATGATGACTTTGCCGTGGCTCAGGTATTTCTCGCTGACCAGGTGAAGTCGATCGACGCCGGTTTGATACAGCCAGTAGACCATCAACGTGTCGAGAAGCGTGTCGTGGCCGACACGGTTGACCGGCGTCAGTATGTTTTCCCACATGGTATCGACCTGTCGCTGGTCTTCGGGCCCGAGGCGCGGTGACAGGGGCAGGAACATGGGGCCGCAGCCGGTGGTGATTAGCGACAGTGCGAGGGCGAATTGGATCTTGAAGTTGGCATGCATGCGGGGAATCTCCTAAACCATTTAGTCGCTCGACTGCAGAATGGGTTCATAATCAAGGAATACATCCAGTCTACGCGCACGAATCCGCGCGAGTAATTTGCAGTATGGGACGGCGGGGTGGTCTAACGTTTTTGCGGTTATTCAGACGAGAAATGATCTGAGGTCAATCATCGAGAACTGGGAATGGTTCGGGATGAGATGCATCAGCGGGTGGCATCTTCCCGAAGCGTTTCGAGGTCCGTGGAGGAAATGCCGTAAGCGGTAAGGGCGATCCGTCTCAGGAAAGATGCATGCACATCGGACGGGCGAAGCACATCGCCTAAGGCGACTGCCCGCCCGTGACGACCGGACCTGTAACGAATCAGCCAGCGAATCAGGAAGGCATTTGCAACGGCCCACGCGGCTATACCAACGGCGAACGTCAGAAGCATGACCGTGACAATAAAGGGCCATGCATTGGTATCGATCCCCGGCCACAAAACCCGCGTGACAACAACCGCAATCCCCAAGGATGCAAATGCCGTTGCCATGGCTGGGTATACCGCCCTGAAAAGAACCGCCGTCATGAACACGCGCGCCAGCCTTTGGCGATGCCGGGGAGTAAGCCTCTTTAGTCGCCGATAGCTGCGTGCCATTAACACGGATTGTTCCCGCTACAATTGTGTTTGCAAAGGATTATTAACGATCCTTTTGTCCTATAGGGAGTCGTAAAAGAAAACCGGTGGGTGAAATCAATCACCGACCGGCAACTGAGTTGGGAATTGGGAATTCGGACTACTGCCCGACTTCGAGACGGACGTACTTCTCAAGCGTCGCGTTGTTCGCCTTGAGATACTCGGCGACCGAGCCTTTGAACTTATCGGGGTTGACGAAGGGCTGTTCGAGGAGGACGCGTTCTTCGTAGAAGCTGCGCATCTTGCCCTCGGCAATTTTCTCGGCGATCTGCTGGGGCTTGCCGGTGGCCTTGGCTTGTTCGATGGCGATCTGACGTTCTTTTTCGACCAGTTCGGCTGGGACACCTTCGCGGTTCAGCGACACGGCAAGGGGCTTTGCGGCGACGATGTGGACGCCGAGGTCCTTGAGGACTTCGTCGGTTGCGTTGCCGGATACGCTGACCAGCACGCCGATCTTGCCGGTGATGGTGTAGAGGTACATGCCGACCTTGCCGGCGGGGTTGCTCAGGACGGCGGTCTTGCCAACGCGGACGTTTTCGCCGGTCTTCTGGGCGACTTCGGTGGCTTCGGAGCTGACATTGGCATCGGTGGCGACATCGGCGGTGGGGTTCTTCAGGAGTAGGCGCGCGGCGTTGGTGGCCAAGGCGAGAACGGCCTCGGTCTTGGCCGTGTAGTCGGTGTTGCAGTTGACCTCAACCAGGGCGGCGGATTTGCCGTCTTCGGCGCGGACGCCGATGACGCGGCCTTCGGTGGCGGAACGGGACGTGATCGAGTCTTTCACGCCGCGCTTGCGGAGTTCTTCAATCGCCTTTTCCAGATCGCCCTCGGTCTCAGTCAGGACCTTTTTGCACACCATCATTGGTTGGCCGGTGCGGGAACGAAGTTCATTTACGAGTTTCGCGGTGATTTCAGCCATTGGGGTTCTCCAGCTAATTCAAATTCAGATTCACCACGGAGGCACGGCCTTCGGCTCTGAGGCTCAGGCTCGAAGAGAGGACACGGAGAATTCAAATTCCGATTTGGCCACAGATGAACACAGATGGACACAGATAAGAACAAAAAGGGCAAAACCTAAAGGCCCGCATTCATCTGTGTTTATCTGTGGCGATATTTCTTCTCTGCGTTCTCTGCGGCTCCGCGGTGAATCATTTCGTGTAACACGAACAAAAAGGGGCGAGGCAAGCCTCGCCCCAGGTGGACAATTATACGCAAGGCAATTTGACAAATCGTTCTTATCCGGCGGCGACGGGCTGTTCTGTGGGGACCTGCTCGACGGGGGCGGGGATATCGGAATTTGGAGCCGGGATCTCGGCGATGGGCACCTCGGGGGTACCCAGCGGGGCCGGTGCGCCTTCTTCGGCGCGGAACTGGCTGCGGGTTGAGCGGCGCCGGGCCGGCTGACCTGCGGGGTCTTCGGGCTTTTCGGTGCGGCCGATCTTGCCCTCGATCACGGAGTTGGCAAGCTCGCGGACGATGATTTCGATGGCCCGCATCGCGTCATCGTTGCCGGGGATGGGCAGATCGATGAGTTCGGGGTCGCTGTCGGTATCGATCAGGGCGATGGTGGGCACGCCCAGCTTGCGGGCTTCCTTGACGGCGATGTGCTCGCGGCGGGTGTCGATGATGAACATCACGCCGGGCATGCGTTCCATCTTGCGGATGCCTTCGAGGTTGGCCTTGATCTTCTCCATTTCGCGCTGTAGGGTGGCCTTCATCTTCTTGGAGTAGGTTTCAATCTGGCCGGTGGCCCAGAGCTTTTCGAGTTCTTCAAGGCGGTTCAGGCGGGCGCGGATGGTGCGGAAGTTGGTGAGCGTGCCGCCCAGCCAGCGTTCCGAAACATAGTGCATGCCGCACCGGCGGGCTTCTTCTTCAACCGAGTGGCGGGCCTGCCGCTTGGTGCCGACAAACAGCACATCTTTACCGGACGCGACAACATTCTGAAGCAGGCGCTTGGCCCGCAGCAGTCCCTTAATGGTTTCCTTCACATCGATGATGTGAATCATGTTGCGCTTGCCATGGATGTAGGGCTCCATGCGGGGGTTCCAACGGCTGACGCGGTGGCCGAAGTGGACGCCGGCGTCCACGAGGTCTTTAACGAGCTGGGCTTGTGACTCTGCCATGAAACACGACTCCAAAGTTATCGACCGTGGCGGTGACACTCGTCCCCGAGTTTTGGAGGGAGCAAGGTCGTGGTGACGCCGCCGGCCGTCAGCCCGCGCAAGGACCGACGGCCAAGAATGCCGAACCTCGCCATAGGGCTTGGGTGAACGCGGAAGTTGTAAAACAAAGACCCGCGGGCTGGTGCGCTCTCAGGCTAGAGAACCGCCGCGGGTAGGCTCCTGGCAAGCCAAGCGTGGTACTGTAGCCATGGGGCCTTGGGCATGCAAGAGTGGGGGGAGAAATTGTCGGTTGATGAGTGGGCAGTGGGCGGTGGGCAGTGGGCAGGAATAGGGGGCTTGAGGGTTGAGGGGGCGGACGGGGGTGATTTTTCCTGCCGACTGCGCACTGCCGACTGCGCACCTTTTCTCTTGCTCCTTATTGCCTACTCGCTTCCACCGTTTTGATCTTGGATTCGATGGTCACGGGGACGGATTGCGGGCTGACATTGGGGGAGCGGGTGGTGGCGGCGCCGGCAAGGGATTGGGTGAGGGTGGAGCTGGAAATCCAACCGGTTGATTCCTGGACCTGGAGCTGGCCCAGCAGTTCGCCGTGGAACTCGTAATCGAATTTAGATTGTCCAAGTTCGAGGGTCGCTCCGGAGGCGGTCGAAAAGTGGCCGGCCACCTCAATGGTCGCAATGCCGTTTTCTCGATTTTTGAGCGTACACGTGGTTTCGAGAATAACGCCAAAGCCCGGCATAGCCTGGGGGCTTCGGACCCAGCTTTCGCCGACGGCAATTGGGCGGTCGGGCACGATGCCAAAAAGGTTCTGCAGGCTGTTTTTCATCCCGGCTTCGCTTAAATGCTGGCGGATGACCTTCTCGGCCGCAATTCTCGCGGGGCCTTCCACCCCGCTCAGCTTGGCCAGTACCGTGTTGGCGAGCTTATCGACGCCCTTGATACTGCTGACTTGTCCTTCCGCGCTGACAACTGCCGTAAAACTCTGGCCGATCAAGGTCGCCAGTCCAACGGCAGCCGGGGGCATGACTGTCGCCGGCTGGGTTGAATCGTAATTGGCATCTCCGGCGGGTGATTTTGAGCGAAGTGCGATCGAGTCATAGTGAATCGAGACGGTGGCTTGGTCGTGATCGTCTACTTCTTCGACCTTCAGGGTGTACCCCAGATTCAATGTTTGGGTAATGTGCTGTGCCACCCCCTGCACTGTTTGGTCGATTGTCTGATCGAGCGTGACGTTCATCGCGTGAACGTCGTCTTTGGAAAGCCGGAGCCTCAGATCGAGCTTTTCCTGCGCAAAAACAGGAGGGCCTGCAAGTGCAAGCAGGGCCAGAACAAACGGCAGATATCGGGGCATTGATTGCAATTTCAGATTCATGGGATTTTGGCCGCGATGATGGGAACCCACAATTCATATCCTTTGCGGCTCATGTGCAGGCCATCGGCGCGAAACAATTCCTTACGCGGCTTGCCGTTGCCATCAATCATGACGGGCACAATATCGATGTAGTCCACGTCTTTATGCGTTTTTGCGTAAGACTCGATCAGGCGATTGGCGTCGAGAATCTGCGTCATCAGTTTTTCGCGGGCGATGCTGGGCTTGATCGAGATAAATGAAATGGGCACGCCAGGCAGGGCGGCGTGAACTTTGTCGACCAGCTCGGCAAAATCGTGCAGCACCTGTTCGGGGCTCTTGCCGGCGGCCAGATCGTTGTCGCCGGCATACAGAACAATCCGGCGGGGGTGATAGGAGATAATAATACGATCGGCGTAGCGAACGCTGTCGGCGATCTGTGAGCCGCCAAATCCACGATTGATCACGATCAGTTTGGGAAAATCCTCGGTCAGCGTGGTCCAGATTCGGATCGTGGAACTGCCTACAAAAAGCACCGCATCTTTGGGCGGCGTGGCTTTTTTATCAGCGGCCTCGAAAGCGGCGATTTCTTTTTCGAATGGCGCGTCGGCGGCGAAAAGCAATGGTACAAGGAAAAAATTGAGAAGCAGGAGCATGAATAGGGCACGAATCAAGAAGCGGGCATGATTGCTCATAAAGCGATCTCGTGGTTAGGCGACCGGACATTCTATCATGATCTTTGTCAAATCAGAGAAGTTGTAGAAACCGGCGTAACCGCTCTATTGCAAGAAGGGGCGCAAGCCTTACCATCAATTGCTTCGGAGTTCATTCATTTCACCGCCCTGCGGGGCACGTCGGGAATAATGTTGTAGCGGAGCGGAGAAAATGATGAGAAGGCGCGTGCGCACGTGGAGAGGACGTTCTGGAAAGCCGTATTTCGCCGAGGCGCTGGAACCGCGGTGCATGCTTTCGGTGCAACCGGTGCAGCCGATTGGGATTGGTCCGGCCGACAGCAGTCCCGCCGGTTTCACACCGTACAACGGGATCGTCGTGTTCGCCGCCGACGGATCGCAGGGTCGAGAATTGTGGCGGACGGATGGTACGACCGCCGGCACACAGCTCGTGGCCGACCTGTACCCCGGTGGAACGTCCCAATCCACCAACAGCTCCGGCCCCTCGTCCTTCACCCCCTTCAACAACGCCGTGTACTTCACCGCCACCGACGCGCAGGGCATCGAGCTTTGGAAGACGGACGGTACGTTCGCGGGAACATCCGTGGTAAAGGCCCTGCATGCGTCCAGCGTCAACACGATGACGGTCGTACAGAACCGGCTGATGTTCTTTGTGGGAAGCACGCTGTGGTCCAGTGACGGATCGACGACCGGAACCGCCGCGGTCACCGGGCCCCTTGCCGGAGTTGGGCCGATCGTGTCCGCGGGACCTTACGCCTATTTCATCGGTAACGACGGCACGCACGGATATGAGCTTTGGCGGACCGATTCCACCTTCACAACCGCCACGATGGTGGTGGACCTCTGGCCGGGCGGTAACCAGTCGAGCATCACCAACTTATGCGCGGTCGGTACGAGAGCCTTGTTCCAGGCCAGCGACGGAACCCACGGAACCCAAGTGTGGGCCTCCGACGGCACGGCCATCAATACCGTTGCGCTGACGCCGACCACCATCTCACCGTTCAACCTCACGCCCGCCGGAACCCAGGGTTTCTTTCTCAACGATACCGGGTCGGCTGTAATCCTCTACCGCACCGACGGAACGGTCGGGGGAACGGCGATGGTGACGACGATGTACCCCAATCTCGGCGCCGGCGCGCCCCAGCAAATGACGGGCTTCAACAACCAACTCTTCTTCTCATTTCCCGGCACAGGCACCGGTACCGAACTGTGGAAGAGCAACGGAACTGCGGCGGGCACAATCATTGTTAAGGATATCGCTCCGGGCGCCACGTCGTCGAATCCAGGCTCGCTCACGATCGTCGGCAATTGGCTCTACTTCTTTGCTAACGATGGTGCCGGCAAAAACGGTCTTTGGAAAACGGACGGGACCACCGCCGGAACAACATTTTTCGGGAATCCTGCGTACCCGATCACCTCACCGGCGACGGCCAACGGAGAGGTCATCTATGCCGGTCGGAGTTGGGGCGGCACTGAGCCCTTTGCCAATGACGGGACGGCGGCCGGTACGATTCAACTGGCGGACATTAACCTGAACGCTGCGCCGCAGGCTCAATTCGGAAATGGGATCCGGGTGGGGAACTATGTTTACTTCAATGGCCCCACGCCGGGATATCCTTCCGGGGCAGCGGGGCTCTGGCGAACTGACGGAACGACCGCCGGAACGATCTGCCTGGGGGCGACGTCGGCCAATGCGCCTGGAATCGATTTTGCCAACCAGGCGGTCGTTGGTCCCGATGGGCACCTGTACTACATCAGTATTTATGGTGCGCTCTGCACCAGTGATGGAACGGTTGCGGGGACTCGAATCGTCAAGGCGATCGACAATTATCCGCCGAACGGCACGTTCATGGCGGTCGGCGGAAACCTGATGTACTTCGACGCCAGGGGACCTGGCATTCCTGCCGGCACGGACGCGCTTTGGCGGACCGACGGGACGGATGCCGGTACCGTTCAGCTTCCGGTGTACGGGTTAAACCTTTTGCGGACGGGCGCGCAACTGGGGAATTATTTCTACATCGGCGCGCCGGTGCCGGCGGGGAGCAGCAACTCACAGGGGCTGTGGCGGACGGACGGCACGGTGGCGGGGACCAGCGTCGTGCTGCAGCCCGACGGGACGTTGATCCAGCCGGGTTCGGGAGTGAACGTGGTCGCCGCGTCGCAGTCGGCGGTGTTTTTCACCGCCGGGGTCGGGGCGGGAGCGCCGCTGTGCGCCACCAACGGGACGGTTGCCGGAAGCGTGCAATTGCCCGTCGGAACCGCGGGGGGAATCACTTCCATCGTCTTCAGTGGGACGTTTTATTATACCGTGGGGTTTAACGGCTCGAACAACCTCTGGAAGTCCGACGGGACGGTGGCCGGGACAGTGGTAGTGGCGAACCTCGACGGCGGGCAACCTGCGACCCAACAGGTGCAACTGCAAATGATCACCGTCGGAAACGTCTTCTACTTCAATGGGGGCAGCCTCTGGAAATCCGACGGCACGACCGCGGGCACGGCGCAGCTGTTTACCGCCGGCAGCACGACGCAGCCTAACAACGTCGAGCACATGTACGCGGCGGGGAGTACCCTGTATTTCCAGTCGTATAACTACAACAACTTTACTTCCGTCACGTCGTTCGACTGGTGGCGGACGGATGGGACGCCGGCGGGAACCGTGCTGGACACGCCTACGACGGGCGGAGGGCCGTTGGCGGTGACGCCGCTGGCGGGGATCGATAACGCATACGGTCCCGCGCTGCTTGTGGCGGTGGGGACGACCTTCGGCGCGCCGACGCTGGCCCGCATGTCGCCGGGGGTGACACTGGGAGCGATCCAGGGGCAGATCTACCAGGACGTCAACAACAACGGGAGATTCGACGCGGTCGATGGGGCGCTGGCGGGCCGGCAGGTCTATCTCGACATGAACGGGAACGGCCAACTCGACGACGGCGAAGACTGGGTCTACTCCGACGGGCAGGGAGCTTACTGGTTCGGGGCGATGGCCGCGGGCACTTATACCGTCCGCCAAGTGCTCCCCACCGGCTGGGTTCAAACGAGCAATGGCGGGGGCGGCTCATCGGTAACGGTCGGGAATACGGTTGTCAGCGGCGCGAATTTGGGATCGGCAGAGACGGTGCCGGTTGCAAATCCGGGTGGGCGGTACGTGGTGCTGGCTAATGGACAAATAACTTTGGACGCAACCCAGTCGTTCTCCCGCGCGGGAGCAATCACGCTTTACGAATGGGCGTTTAATTTTGACCCGAATCAACCGTTCGTAGTCAGCGCTACCGGACTACATCCCAATTACGTCGCCCTCGCGACAACGGGTTCATGGCTGATCGGGCTGCGCGTCACGGATTCGACTGGGCAGACGAGCACCACCGTCGGGACGTATGTTCAGGTGGTCCCGCCCGATTCAGTCACGGGGCGCGTTTTCGAAGACGCCAACCACAACGGCATTTCCGACGCCGGCGAGAGCGCAATGCGCGGCGTAACGGTCTACGCGGATCTGAATCTAAACGGGATCCCCGACGCGGCAGAACCCAGCGCGGTTACCGACATCACCGGAACTTACGTGTTGCCGGGCCTGGCGCACGGGACGTACGCGCTGCGGGAAGTCGTCCCGCCGGGTTATGGCCAGACGGGACCGACGGGATATACCGCCAGCGCCACGCCGAGCGATGTATCGATCGTTACCGCTTCGGCATTCGCGAACGTGACGGTAACCGCGGTTACGATGGATGCTGTTTATCTTTCGTTGCTCAACGCGCACCTCGGCCAGCCCGGGACCTTTGCGAACGGCGATCTCAACGGAGACGGCACGGTGGATACCAGTGATCTTCTCGTCTTCAACGAGAACTCCGGCCATCCGGTGGGTGGATTGCTCAACGGGCGATCCGGCGCCGATTCGATCACACTGGCCGAAGACATAGACCACGAGCATATCGATTGGACGATGGGGGGAAGCTCCGGACAGATCATGGTGAATGACTCCCGGGGACTCACGATTAACGGGGGAGGCGGAAGTGACCTGATCACACTCGACTTCTCCAGCGGCGGGGGCCCACTGCCCAAAACGTTCCACATCAACGGGACGTTCACTGTCAGTGGCCTTCAGGGCGTTAACCGGTTGGCCGGCGCCGCGATCGACATCGGCCAAAGTACGGTATTCTTGAGTTACGGTGCGGGGACCAGCCCCGCGTCTCAGATTCAACAAGCGCTCGCGCGCGGCTTCAATGGGGGATCCTGGAACGGCGCGGCCTCTCCGACTTTGGGAGTAATCGCGTCGACGGCCGCGGCGACGGGGCCGTTAAATGCCTTCGCGGTCGGCTTCGCAGACTCTGCCGACGGGCTTGTGGCAGGCCAGCCGGCAAATACCGTCGAAGTTCGGTACACAGTCAGCGGCGACACGAACCTGGACCGGATCGTGGACTCGACCGACGCGATCACGATGGCACGCAACTACCTCATCGCCGGTAAGACCAACTGGGACCTGGGAAATTTCAACTACGACGGCACCATCAATTTGTCGGACGCACAGATCCTTCAGAAGAACTTTAACGCGAAGTTCGCGGGTACGGCTTTCGTCTCCACTGCTACAGTCGCCATTACATCCCTACCTCCCAGCGCGTCACAAGACCCGGGTCCGACCAGTGCAACAACCACGCCTCATTCGCCTCAAGCCGATCCATCGGATAACTCGGCCGTGTCAGACAAAACCAAGCACAATACCCGTCACGGCAAACGGCGGCGTGCTTAGGACTGAGGGACTCTTATGGTTTGGCTACGGCAGGGTGGGTGATCGCCGACTTGGCCGTCTGGTACTGGGTTTGAGCTTCGAGGGCTGAGGCGTCTTTTTCAACTGCGTCCTGAATAACAATCTGAAGGCGATCGCGCGCCAAAAGAGCGGCCTCGCTTATTTTGACGAGCCGCGGGTCACCGGGCGGATACGCGGCTCGGGCGCGCTTCAGTTCCGCATCGGCCGCATCCGATTCGGCCTTGGTGTTGAGGTAGATTGGGTCGGTCTCGAGGGAATGAATGACTGCCGCTCGCGCCTTGTCCAGATTGGATTGCGCCTGTCGAAGAGCGGCCACGCCGCGCTGCTGGCGAACCGCCTCGGTCGGGGTTTCGGCAAGCGTTTTGGCTTGTGAAGCAACGTTCGAAGCGTTGGGAATCGCAGCCGGCTTGACCTGGGGCTTGGGAACAGGAGCCGCCGCCGGCGGTCGAAGCGGCTCTTTAATCGGCGCGGGGGTGACCACGGGGCTCGGCGCAGGCGGCGGAGGCGCCGCGGCGGGCCGTTGCCGGTAATAGCCAAGACCCAAAGCCGCCGCCCCGATGAGTGTCGCGGCAAGGGGCAACTCGGCTCCCGTGCGACGCGATTTACCCGCGAGAAGCGCGCTGAGAACGCCCAGCGCGGTAACGCCTGCCGCGATCGCAGTCGGAAAGCGCATCTCGAACGAGGCGATCGTCACGTGGGGAAGCCCGGGGAATTCGAAGTAGTTCAACGCGAGGGCAGGCAGCGACAGCATCAGTGCGAGGCTGCCGAGAATGCTATTGCGTTTACGATATTCGACGGCTGGCATGCGGGGTTCCATCTTGCGAATTGCGTTTAGTGTAACAGAGAAGCTGCGTTTCTCCCGCCACCGGTATGTCCGGGGGAGGGTTGGGGAGGGGGCGTGGGTTGACGTCCGAATCCGGATCATGCGGTTTCCAATCAGAATATCCTGAAGGATCTGGGCGCGGTTCAGGCGACGATCTATCAGGCGGTAAAGGACCAACCCCTCTCCCTACCCTCCCCCGGACGTACCGGTGGAGGGAAAAACGAGGCTCGCCCATTGTAATCGGGAGGGAATAAGCAGCGGCTGCCCAAACTCGCACGCACCCGATGGCGCGGGTTTGCTATCGCGCCTCGCTCATTGCAGACTGAGCGATATGACCGAGGCCACGGGTAGTCCGGTGATCGAATTGCTGGGGCTTGGCGTGCGCCTTGGAAAACGGGAGATTTTGAAGAATCTCAATATCTCGTTGTCGGGGCGGATGGTGGGATTGCTGGGGCCAAACGGTGCGGGCAAATCTACGCTGATTCAGACTTTGCTCGGGTTTGTTCCGATCAGCTCGGGCTCGGCCCGGGTCCTCGGCCATGATATTTCGCGCGACCGACGGCAGGTGCGGTCGTTGGTGGGGTACATGCCGGAGAACGATGCGCTGATCGCCAATATGACGGCTGTTTCGTTCGTGCGGATGATGGGGGAACTCTCGGGGTTGCCAGCCGAGGCGGCGCTGGAGCGGGCGCATGAGGTGCTGTTTTACGTGGGACTGGGTGAGGCGCGGTATCGGAAGCTTGGAACCTATTCGCTGGGGATGAAACAGCTCGCGAAACTGGCGCAGGCGATCGTGCATGGGCCGCGATTGCTGATTCTGGACGAGCCGAGCAACGGTCTCGATCCGCCCGCCCGGCAGCGGATGATTCGACTGATTCATGAGATGAAGGAATCAGGAGAGATGCATCTTCTGCTGTGCTCACATTTGCTGCGCGATGTGGAGGAGACGTGTGAAGAAGTGTTGATCCTGAAAAATGGCGGGATCGTTCATCATGCGAACCTGGAGCAGGAGCGCAAGGCGAATAAGCGGTTTGTCGAGATAGAAACTTCGGGGAACGATCAGGGTTTGTGTGATGAGCTGGAGCGGATTGGATGTGAGTGCTCCTCTGCGGGACCGGGGCGGTACAAGATGACCCTGCCGGCTGAGTTTGAGCTGAAGGAGATTTACCGGCTGGCGGCCAATCGGGATCTCCAGCTTCGACGCTTAAATTATCGAAGGGATACGTTGGAGGATATCTTCCTGAAGGCGATGGAGGGATGAATCGGTTGGGCACGGGCTGGAAGCCCGTGTCACGAGGAGAATCAGGATTCTTCTGAGTCTGTCATCCTGGAGCGCAGCGAAGGATCTGTTGGAAAAGTGGCGTAGTCTCTGGAACAGATCCTTCGCTGCGCTCCAGGATGACAGGTTGAGGGCGAGCATCGCATGGCAGTTTACAAGCGGAATTACAAGGGTTATTCGGGGCCGCTGACGGCGGAGGGGCCGCGTTTTTTGATTTTGACCCGTTACAGCTACGCGGGGCTGTTTCAATCGCGCTTCCTGGTAGTGTTTCTCGTGGTGTGCATGTTTTATCCGGTGGGGTGCGCGGCGTTTATCTACCTCTCGCACAATGCCAAATTTCTGGCCTTGCTCCGCATCCCGGCGGGCCAGTTGCTGCAAATCGATAGCCGCTTCTTTTACTACTATTGCATTGTACAAGGGGGCATGGCGTATCTCTTGACGGCCTTTGTTGGGCCGACGCTTGTCTCTCCGGATCTGGTGAACGGGGCCATGCCGCTGTATTTTTGCCGGCCTTTTTCGCGGGCGCAATATGTCGCGGGAAAGATGACCGTATTGATGGCGCTATTGGCGTTGATCACGTGGGTGCCGGGCGTGTTGTTGTTTATTATCGAGTCGAGCGTGACCGGATGGGATTGGGGATTGAATCATCTGTGGATCGGCGGCGGTTTATTCGTCGGATTGGTGGTGTGGGACGCGGTGCTGTCATTGATCGCACTGGCGCTTTCGGCGTGGGTGAAATGGCGCATCGCCGCCGGGGCGATGGTGCTCGGCGTGTTCTTTGCCGGGGCGGGATTTGGGTCGGCAATCGATAATGTGCTGAGGACTAACTACGGATCGCTGATCGATCTGACTCAGGTCGCGCACACCGTATGGGCGGATCTTCTTCGATTTGATTCCGGCACGGATATGTCGGTGCGCGATGCGTGGATTGTGCTGATCGTGACGTGCGTGTTGTGCGCCATTCTGCTGGCCCGGCGGGTGCGGGCGTTTGAGGTGGTGAAGTGAGCGATGAGCCGGGGCGAATTATCTTCGAGAACGTCTCGCGTTTTTATGGCGAGGTGCTGGGCGTCAATCGGGTGACGCTTTCGATTCCCCCAGGGATTACGAGCCTGGTTGGGCCCAATGGATCGGGCAAGACAACGCTCATGAACCTGATGAGCGGCTTGGTGCGGCCAACGCGTGGAAGCGTGAGCGTGCTGGGAATTGCTCCGACCGAGCCGGAAAAACTATTTAAGGTGCTGGGATACTCGACGCAGTTCGATTCATTCGTGAAAGGGCTTACTGGCTTTCAATTCGTTTATTCCTTTCTACGGCTGTTTGGATACCCCACCCGCGAGTGTCGCAAGCTTACGGATAAGGCAATCGAAACGGTGGGGATGACTGAGGCGGCCGGGCGAAAGGTGGCCGGTTACAGCAAGGGGATGCGGCAGCGGATCAAGCTGGCCCAGGCAATTGCCCACGATCCGAAGGTGCTGGTGCTGGATGAGCCGCTCAATGGATTGGACCCGCTGGTGCGGGCCGAGACGATTGGGTTATTCAAACGATTTGCGGGGGAAGGGCGGCATGTGATCGTATCGAGCCACGTGCTGCATGAAGTGGATCTCATTTCGGATCAGGTGATTCTGCTGAGCAACGGATATGTCGTGGCGGAGGGGCAGATTCATGGCGTGCGAAGCGAGATTGAAGATCATCCGATGCAGATCCTGATTCGCACCGATCAGCCGGCCGCGCTGGCGGCGAAGGTGTTCGCCGAAGACCACGTTGTCGAGGCGCGCGTGATGGAGGAAGAGGGCGGGCTGCTGATCAAAACACGCGACCCGGATCGGTTTTACCGGGCGCTCAACCACATCGCGATGGGCGGCATCCGCATCGAGGGCGTTGCGCCCACTGATGACAACGTGAACTCAGTCTACGAATACCTCATCGGCTCGGGCGGGCAGGAGGGGAGCCGATGATCCGGCTGTGGATCGTGCAAATTTTCTCGGTGCTGCGGCTGGAGATGCGCAAGACCTTTCTCGCCAAACGGGGATTGTGGGTTTATCTGCTGGCCCTGGCGCCGGTGGTGCTTTTTGCGGCGCATTCAATCAATGCGCCCAGGCAGCAGGCGCGCCTTCAGCGCATTGCCGCGGCCCATCCGGTCAGCAAGTGGGCGCTGCTCCGGCTGCGCACGGGCATGACAATCGATCAGGTGCACGGCCGGCTTGGCGACCCGTATTCGCGGCGATCAGAATCCAGGCGTGTAGGTGGTGCACAGGTCCTTCGCCGCGATGTTTATCACTATACCGATGGCAACGCGGATGTGACGCTTGTGTTCTTCGATGAGAAACTGATGCGCATCAATTTCCAGACGCCGCGGGATCTGGATGACGATCAAACGATCTTCGCGACGATCTTCCAGTTCTATTACCTTCGCCTGGCCATCTTCTTCGGCTGTGTCGGCGTTTTCACCAACCTGTTCCGCGGCGAGATGATCGACAAGAGCCTGCACTTTTATCTGCTCACGCCGATGCGGCGGGAGATATTGCTTGTCGGTAAGTATCTCTCGGGATTGATCGCCACCGTCGTGATCTTTTCCGGCGGCACCGCGCTGCAACTGATCGCCATGCTGTGGCAATACCACGGACCCGTTGCCGCGGCCTACCTGCACGGCGCGGGTTGGGGCCATATCGCGGGATATCTTGGAGTGACTGCGCTGGCGTGCGTTGGGTACGGCAGCGTGTTTCTTGCCGCGGGGCTTGTGTTCCGCAATCCGATCGTCCCGGCGGCCATCGTACTGGTCTGGGAAAGCGCCAATGTGTTCATTCCCGCGGCCTTGAAAAAGCTAAGCGTGATCTATTATCTCCAGTCGCTTTGTCCGGTCGTGGCCGAGCCGCAGAATGACATGTCGATGCCGCTGCGGCTATTGCTGTCCGCGTCCGAACCGCCGGGCACTGGGGTGGCGATGTGCGGGATCATCGTGCTCACGCTGGTGCTGCTGATCTATGCAGGGCTAAGGGCAAGAAAGTTGGAGATCAATTACGGGACGGAGTGATGTGAGAAAGAGTGGGTGAGGGGGAGATTGGGGGAGGGGGAGATTGGAACGCGCCGTTCTGAAGTCGAAAAACGTAAAGACGTAAAACGTAATAGTCTTTCTTACGTTTTGTGTCTACACGTCTTTACGTTTTAGCGATCATCTCAGCTTCGTATCACTATTACTGATGCCGCGCAGCGCCAGATTCAGCGCATCGACGTTGCTCGCCAACCGTTTGGCTTCGGAAACGTCGATCACGTGGTGGTTGAACAATTCCGTGAGATGTTGATCAAAGCTCTGGCTGCCGGACTCGCGATTGCCGACGGTGCCTTTTAGTTTTTCGAACTCGCCTTCGAGGATGTACTTGCGGACAAGGGGCGTGGCCATCATCAGCTCAATCACCGGGACGCGGCCTTTGCCATCGCGCTTCTTGGCCAGCCGTTGGCAGAGCACGGCCACCAGGTTCATGCCGAGCTGCGCTTGTTGAAGCATCTTCTGCTCGGGATCGAATAATGAGACCAGGCGTTCGATGGTCATGGGGGCGTTGGTCGAGTGAACGGAAGTGAAGACCAGATGCCCGGTGTCGGCGGCGCGCAGGGCAGTGGTGAGGGAGAACGCGTCGCGGATTTCGCCGATCAGAATGGTATCGGGGTCCTGGCGCATCATTTCGCGCAGTGCGAACTCATAGCTCTTGCTGTCGGTGCCGACCTCGATCTGGCTGACCAGGCTCTTAGCGTTTTCGTGTTGGTATTCGACGGGGTCTTCAACGGTGATCAGCCGTTCGGCGCGACTGCGGTTGATCTTGCCGATAATGGCGGCGAGGGTTGTCGATTTGCCCGAGCCGGTGGTTCCTGAAACGACGACCAGGCCGCGGTGATGATCGGCCAGTTTTTCAACCTGGGGCGGCAGGGCGAGCTCTTCGAAGTTGGGAATTTTGCTGACGATTCGCCGCATTGCGATGGCGAAACGCTCCCGGCTGTGGAATACATTGGTGCGGAACCGCGCGGATTTGTCGGGCATGGAGAATGCCAGATCCACCGCCCCGTCTTTCTCAAACATTTCACGCTTGAGCGGATCGCGAATCAGTTCATCGACAAATTCCTTCACCTGCGCATCGGTGAGCGGCGGAGAAGAAAGAAAGTGCGGCTTGCCATCCACCCGAATCATGGGGGTCGACAGCGCCTGAAGATGAATGTCCGAACCATTCAACTTGATGCAGGCGGTTAAGAAATCCAGCAGCCTTAAATTCCGCTCTTCAATGTGTATCTGCGGCTGGGGGATATCCTGATCCAAGTGGGGCGGAAGCCCAGGCGCGTGCTCGGGGGTCGGTTCGACGGTGGTTCCCGTTTCCATGCTGTATATCCAGTGAGACCTGAGAGAACCCCAACTCGGGAAACCCCGGTTCAGCGGCCTCGTGATACTCACCATTATAAATCATTATATGCAATTACAAGTAAATTCTGGGTGGAGAAGGGACAGGGCGATCGCATGCGACCAGACCGGGAGGGCGAGGCTGGGCTGATGAAGACCCGCGTCCTTTTGCAAGGATCGTGTTCGTCCAGGTTTTGTTGCGCGGTTTGAAGGGCGCCCTCTTGCCCCCTCTCCCTCCGGGCCTGCACT
>DAIRGS010000450.1:0-3999 GCA_036794395.1 Tepidisphaeraceae bacterium
AACTCCCTCGATCATGGGCTGGAAGCCCCATGTCACGAAGCGCGGAATCGCGCACGGTCATTTAGGACTCTGCCTACGAAGTGTGGCGGACGTGGCTTTTGTACAATAGCGCGTTTGCCCACGCCTCATCTTCGGACTCAAGCGAGGGTCGGCATGGCTGGTTGTAGTCGGTTCGATCATAGCGACCGTTGCGATAGGCTTGGGTAACCAGGGATTGCAGATCGAGTCGCACGTCCTGGTCACCTGCACGTAGGGGGATCAGCAGCGCCGGCAAGGGCTGTTTTAACGAGAACGGATAGAATTCGATCCGGCGTTGCGGGTGGAATCTTCGGATCGTTGCGCGATAAGCGGAATTGATGTCGGCCGGGGCAACAACAGGCGAAAGCAGCTCGCGCCACGATCCCTGGCGAACCAGGTCCACCTCGACCCTATTCACTTTAGCGGCAATGAGTTCGTCCCGTTTTCTTCGATACTGGTTTCGGCCATCACCCGCTAATTTATTGGCCGGGCTCACGAACTCGATCACGGTGACCAATTGTTCACCGTCTGTATCAAGGATCGTGATGTAAGTTTCCGTGTGCTCTTCGGTTTCAGGTTCAAGAATGATGGGTTCGGCGACTAACGCGTTGCCGGCCGATTTCGACACGGGGGTCAGACCCTGTCGTGCATCTTCGTAGACACGCACGTCAGGATAAATCGCCCGGGATTTTTCGTAACGAATGTTGTCGATAATGACGCGCTCTTCCATTCGCGCCACGAGATCGCCGGGGAGCATTTCATTCAACGCGGTTCGAGACAACGCAACCAAGTCCGCATGAACGTCAGGCCAATGACGTTCGAGGTAGGGATCCATACCTGGGAATGGACTTGGCATGCCGCGCTCCGTAGCAATTATACCGCGCCCCGCGATCTTCGGCAGAAGATTGCGTCGTTCAAAACCATCTGGTGGTTCGAACGCCAGAACTCGGCGCCCGCGTGCTAGCCCTCCCCGTCCATCGCGCGATCCTGTCTTGCCTCGTATTCGTCCTCGCGTCGCTTCTCCTCAAGGCATTCGATGTAATCGGCTCGCACGGAGGTATGCAGGCGATCCTGGAATAATTCGTCGAGTTGATTGGCGCCGATCAGGTTCACAACGTCAGCGAAATCCTGATATCGATGGGCGGCCAGCTTCAATTGAATCAGAGTCGGTAAATCCACGACCTGAAGCTCATCCATTTTTTGTGCTACCTGGAGCGGATCGGGATAGCTGATTGGGCCAGGCTTTCCGCTGCCGGGAAAATATCCCGTTACAAGAACGTCGAATGTGACGTTTGTCGTTCGGTCGATAAATCTCCGGGGTCGGCCGGGAACGGGATCGAATTTTCCATCGTCGGCTACTTTTCGAAACGCGGCGAAGCCGTCGGAGGTCAGCAGAAAATCAACGTCCTTTGTGGTTCGCTCGTGATGATGGGCATTGACCGCCATATCGCCGACGATCGCATGAGAAATCCCGCTTTTGTCGAGGTAATTGGCGACACGCCGCATGGTTTGGTGAACACGATCGGTTCCCTGAAAGAACATATCGATCTCCATCAGCCTCTGGCGGAAGCTGAAATGCGTCGCAGTATCGGTGGAAGATGCCGTGCTTAAATCCGCCATGGGCGATCTCCGTGAACTTCCATGCGATCATACATGACGCAGGTCCCAGTGAAGCAACAAAGCTCGAGCGTTTCAGTGCCCGGGCCTGGGCGGATGAAATTGGTGCGTTCTGGATGGTTTTTCGAAATCAGGTTTCTGCTAACCGCCTACCGCAGTGATCTCGACCTTGCCTACGTTCGCGCGGAATTCGCGACCGTAGCCGACGCGAACGACCAGCGGTGGGCCAAGTTGGACGCTTGGATCAACGAGCAGCGGGACGAATAGATCAATTCGTCGCTGTTATGGAGCCAGCGGGACCCCAATATACCTGGCAACCGTGTTTTTCAGTCAATTTTGGACGGTCCATGAGAGAACGTCATGGCATTCGGCTATAGCGACATCCACAGCAAAAGCGACTTGCCCGCCTGGCGGGCATTACGGGCGTGTGCGACCAGATCTTGCAGATACTCTTCCACATCGGAAGGCGGCCATCGGTCAAGAGTGAATTCCTCTGTCACGGCCCACTTCTCGGCAACCGATTCCTGCGCCTCTCCGTCTAATGAGGCTAAGGCCTTTTGCAATTGTTCGGGCACGAGGTACACCCATGGGCCCTCATCCGACTTCGTATCCAGAATCGCATCAGTCATAAACGTGGCAACAGTGTTCACATCGTCAACCGACCGATTGTTCAAAATCTGCGACAAAGTGCCGAGTTTGATCGTATCGATTCCTTTGGACTCCAGGCATGGCCAACATTTTACGTGAGACCCGGCTGCCGCGTTGATGGTGGAGGCCTCGTTTCGATCAGCAATGATGATGTCAGAGAGAACACCCATGGTGTTTCACGTAGCTAAACCGTCCAGTGGCCACGCAATTGACTCGCTACTTCTCTATTGGGTAAGACCATCCCCGAGACAAGCTTACCGCCCTTCAAGCGCTGGCCCGCCATGAGCGAGCGCAGCGAGTCGAATGGAGCCAGCGGGACACCAATAGAACTATTCATTGACGGCGTGAGAGGTTGGGATTCGAATAAGTGTGTTTCAATCAGAGGTTTAACGATTAAATGAACTGGGCTGCCATTTTGTCCAAACTGACTGGGACCGTCGATCAGCACCTGGTGAATCGCAACGCCTACCTGATTGCCGAGAACCGCATTCTTCGCGGCCGGGTGCAAGATCGCATCCGTTTCACCGATCCCGAGCGGATCGAACTGGCCATCACGGGCAAACTGCTGGGGCAAGCGATGCTGACCGAAATCGCGACACTGATTACGCCGGACACCATTCTGCGGTGGCATCGGAAGCTTGTCGAGAAGAAAAATCCCCGCCCGCCAGCCGGCAGCCGGCAATCTGGGACGGCCGCCAACCAATTCGGCGGTCGTTGAACTGGTCCTTCGCTTCGCGCAGCAGAACCCGACTTGGGGATATGACCGAATCGTCGGCGCGCTTAAAGAACTGGGTCACGAAATCTCCGACACGACGGTGGGTAACATCCTCAAGGAACACGGCGAGCCTCCGGCCTCCGAGCGGAAAAAGGGAACGGCCTGGGCCGACTTCATCGCGACGCACAAAGACGTTCTGCTCGGGTGCGATTTTTTCACCAAGGAAGTCTGGACGCTGCTTGGACCCGTCACCGACTACGTCCTGTTCTTCATTCACGTCGCTAGCCGGAAGGTCCACATCGCGGGCATGACGACAAACCCGACTCAGCAGTGGATGAATCAAGTTGCACGCAACGTCACGATGGCCGACACCAGCTTCGCCAACGGTATGAAGTACGTGATTCTCGACAGGGATTCCAAACATTGCGAGTCGTTCCGAGCAATCCTCGAATCGGCGGGGATCGAATGCCTCCGGCTGCCGCCACGAAGTCCCAACCTCAACGCCTACGCCGAGCGATTCGTGCGATCCATCAAGGAAGAATGCCTCGACAAGTTGATCCTCTTTGGCGAGGGCTCGTTGAAACGAGCGATCGACAATTACATTGAACATTATCACGCCGAGCGGCCGCACCAGGGGAAGGGCAATGTGATCCTGTTCCCATCCAATCCGGCAGCCGATTCCAACCCCGCGCGAGCCGGGCCGGTGTCGTGCCGACGCCGCCTCGGCGGCTTGCTGAAGTTCTACCACCGCGCGGCAGCGTAACACCGACAAAACCTCCGGCCCGGCCCGTTCGCTACCGCTTCGCGGGGCGAGATCGCTCTGCTATTCATTTGTCAAAGAGCAAACGGCGTTCGGCGTTCTGCCGAATGCCGTTGTTTGGCCCCTGTCAGCCGCCACTTTCCGTCGGCTGAGTTTTTTGACCATACGGTCCTTCACCTTCGACCCGAGGCTGTTGCCCGAGCCCACGTTGTAAAGCGACAGAGTCGGGAAAAGATCGAAA
>DAIRGS010000144.1:0-17842 GCA_036794395.1 Tepidisphaeraceae bacterium
CTGTTGTCGTGGGCGTCATTAACTAATACGCTTCCGAACATCATTACACCGGATAACGTGCAAACCAGTTATCCGGATGTCGCCGGGACGATGCTGATGCTTTCCGACGGCTCGGTGATGATCCAGGGCAATCGAATCGGTCAGTTCTCATCCGTCCCAAGCCCATTTGTTCGCTGGTACGGACTGACGCCGAGCGCTACCGGCAGTTACTCGCAGGGAACATTTTACCACCGTCCCTCAATGCTGCTGGGGCGGCTATATTTTGCTACCGATGTGCTTCGGAACGGGAAAGTGGTGATTCTTGGCGCCGAAGGCACCGACCCAAACGCAACCTTCACCCCGATCGGTGAAACGTACGACCCCACGCAGCCATTCGACCCAAGTGATCCTACGGCCGGTTGGTCGCCGATCACGGATAGTGCCGGCGACTCGAACAGCGCCATCATCAGCAGTCTTGACGAGTCGCCCTCCGAAGTGTTATCCGACGGGACGATTCTTATCGACAACAAGGGAGTCACGCCGACCCAGATCTATAATCCTTCTTCGACAGGCCAATGGTTCGGAGGTTCCAGCCTCCAAAAAATTCGGCCCAGCGGAGAACAGACCTGGGTCAAGCTCGCCGATGGTAGCATCCTGGCGATGGAAGTGGACAGCCTGGGAAACAGCGTGGCGGAACGTTTTTTTCAAGGATCGGATTACACGCAAGATCACTGGGACGATGAGGGCGCGGTGGTTGACGGGAGCGGCAACGCGATTCAATTATGGACGGTCCACCCGGCCGCTCCCACTGTGGTCGAAACCGGCGCGGGGGTGTTGCTACCGGATGGACGCGTGTTTTTCACGGGTAGCACCGGCGAGACAGCGCTGTATTCTCCAACCAACACTTGGGCGCGCGGCCCTGATATCTCTGATCCCGCAATTTCTGGCAGCTTGTATGGCGCCCTCGATGCGCCGGCGGCCGTGGAACGCAATGGAAAGGTACTCTTCGCCGCGGGATCTGTAGCTGCATATGGCAATTCCACGCGCCTCTTTGAATACGATCCGGGATCAAACACGATCGCCCCGGTGGACATGACCAACGGCCCGGATCTCAGCAACACGATCCCCTATACGCTTCGCATGCTCGATCTCCCCAATGGCCAGATTCTGCTTTCGGTAGGTACAGAGCAGCTTTGGACTTTTACTCCATTCGGCGGCTCAATACGTTCCACACGGCCAACGATCAGCAGCGTGGTTGGCAACGGCACTTACATGCTGACGGGCACGCAGTTGAACGGTCAATCTGAAGGTGCGACGTTCGGCGACGATGGCCAGATGGCGACGAATTTTCCGATTGTTTCACTCACGGATGCGTCAGGCAACGTGCATTACGCAACCTCGCTCTTATGGAGCAGCACGGGCGTTCAGACGGGAAGTCAAACGGTGACGACTGATTTCACCACGGATGTAGGACCGGGCCCTTATCTCCTAACAGTCAGCGCCAGCGGGATCGTCTCCGACAGCGCTCTGTTTATTGAAATGGGCGGAACGACCGATCATTACACGCTCCGCGTGGACCCAACCATTTCGACCCTGGTTGACGTGGTGAACGGCGCGGGCACAGTGTCCACCGTCGCAAAGAGTTCCTTCACGAAGATCATCGTGGCCGCGGATTCCAGCGCCGCGGTCCTTACGGTTGACCTGATTAATGGCAATCCGGTCCCCGCGCAAGCCACCGACATTTTCGGCCAACCGATTCCGAACACAGGTGGGCTCAACTTAACCGGCGCAGGCGGAACGCTCAAAGTCGAATCGTATAACAACGAGGTTTCCGCGATCGCCGCCGCCGGGTTCCACATCGGCAGCAGCCCCGTCGCCTACAGCAATGTAGCATCCCTGGTATTCGACGTGATCGGCGGCACCTTCGCCCCCGGCGGAAACGTCGGCCTCGGCGCGCCGGTGACGATCAACGATTCTTCAACGGTGACGTTCCCGGCGGGGTTCAATCAAGACCTCGCGGCGATGAACATATTCTCCGGCGCAGTTGCGAGAATGCCGAACAACTCGTCGCCGGACTTATATAAACTTACTTTGAGCGGACTGACGATCGCCGCCACTGGCACTCTGGACCTGTGGAACAATGCGATGCTGTTGAAGTATGTCACCGGGTCCGATCCCATCGCGACTATTCAGAGTTACTTAGCGAGCGGGTACCATGCAACTGCGTGGGATGGGGACAGAATCGTGACCGGGGCCGGCGCTGCCAACACCAGCCGCACCACGGGCATCGGCTACGCCGACTCCGCCACCGCCCCGACCGTCAACACGACACCCAACAGCATCGAACTAAGGTACACGCTGTACGGGGACGCAAACCTGGATCACTCGAATCCGGGCTCAAGCGAGACGGTGGACATTTTCGATCTGAACGCGATGCTGCCGCACTTCAACACGAACGGCAATGCCTGGACCAGCGGCGATTTCAATTACAGTTCCAACGGCGCGACGGATATTTTCGACCTCAACGCGCTATTGCCGAACTTCAACCACGCTCTGGTTTCGTCGGCGTCGCCGGCGTTGAGCATTTCCGGGCAGACGACCTTCGCGGTGGGCGGCAGCCCGCTGTGGATCGCGATGGCGGATGTGAATGGGGATGGGATCGCGGACGTGATCGTGGACCTGCCCAATTCGAACAGCGTGGCGGTGCTGCTGGGCAACGGCAATGGGACGTTCGGGGCGGCGACCACGTTTGCCGCGGGGGGCACGGGCACCGGAGCGATCCGGATGGCGGACGTGAACGCCGATGGCAAGCTCGATATCGTTGCCTCGAACCTGGGCTCGAACAACATCGCAGTGTTGCTGGGCAATGGGAACGGGACGTTCCAGGCCGCCGGCACGTTCGCGGCCGCCGCTCCGTGGGCGATGGTGGTGGCGGATGTGAACGGGGATGGCAAGCCGGACATTGTCGCCAGTGATTTTTACGGGTCGGCGGTGGATGTGCTGCTGGGCAATGGCAATGGGACCTTTGGGGCGCAGCAAACCTATGCCGCCGGTCCGTTTTCGTATTCGGTGGCGGTGGGGGATTTGAACGGGGACGGCAAGACGGACGTGGTGGTTGCAGCCGGCTTCGGGCATAATGTCAGCGTGCTGCTGGGCAATGGCAACGGGTCGTTCGGGGCGGCCAGCACGTTTGCCACCGAGTCGGTGGGGTATGCCAATACGGTCGCGGTGGCGGATGTCAATGGGGACGGCAAGAGTGACCTGGTGGTTTCGAACCTGTCGAACTTTGGCAGCATCAGCGTGCTGTTGGGCAATGGGGACGGGACGTTTCGATCGCAGTTGGCGTTTGATGCCGGCACTTACACGCGGGATGTGCATGCCGTGGATATCAATGGGGATGGGAAGATGGATCTGGTCGCGGTCAATACCAATGACAACGACGTGTGCATTCTGCTGGGCAACGGCGATGGGACGTTCCAGGCGGAGCAGACGCTGGCGGTGGGAGCGCACCCGTGGTACGCGGCAATCGCGGACGTGAATGGGGACGGGAAGCTGGACATCGTGGTGGCCGATTACGGGGGCAACAGGATATCGGTGCTGTTGAATATGTTTTAAGGAAGATATTCAATTGCATGACCCTCGCCTTGCCCATTCTCGCCGCTCACATGGTCGGCGACTATCTCACTCAAACCGACTGGATGGCGGAAAATAAGCTCAAAAGCTGGAAAGCGCTGACGCTGCACGTTGCCGTCTACACGACCTGCTTCATTCCTGTCGTACTTCTGGCCCGCCTCGCCGTGGAGCCCGCGTGCCTGTTCCTTGGACTCATCTTCGTGACGCACTGGATCACCGATTCCCGCCGCTGGGCCAGCGGCGACAAATGGCCGCCCAAACCGATTCTCGTCGACCAGACCATCCATATCACAACTCTGGCTATTCTCACCGTTTCATTTGGCTTCTGATCTCTGCCTTTCATCAAAGACCCAGGGCAATCGCATCTGCCGTCTCTGGGAGTGCGAGACTCCCGCCGAGCGCATTTTTTCAGGGCACATTGGCTCGGCCGGAGCCTCGCACTCCCGCAATGTGTCACGGGCACCCTGATCAGAGATCGAGACAAAGCAGGAATTAGTTGCCTTTTAGCCGTTAGTTTAGTTACATTGATCGCGCAATTCTGACACGTTTTCAGACCGCGCAAGTACCGCAATAAGCTGAAGTGTGCGCGTCAGCATCGGGGACAAAATGGAAAGCCGTGAGGGCCGCCAGATTGTGGAGGAGATTCTCCGGCAGATGTCCGGATCGGACGAGCACGCCATTTCCCCGCCCGTGCTGAGTGCGATGACCGAAGTGGCCCGCAGTCATTCACCCGATACGGTCGTTGACGAAGTTGTGGTCGCCGAACTGGTAGGCGCGGCACTGGGCGCATCTCAACCGACCTTACTCTCGCCCGGCAATTTCAAGCAAATGTGCAATTGTATCGCCCACAGTCTCTGCGAAGATCCCTCAGCCGCACCGCGTTTAACGGTGTTTTGGCATCAACTCGTTGCTCTACGAGGAACATAATGGGCTCGATGCCGACACGATCATCGCACGCTTCTGCCCCGACTGGGGCAACCGTTGATCCGGCTCCCAACGCCCAACAACTGGTTCACTCTTGCCAGGGCATGGTTCGTTCCCTGGCCTGGAAGATCAAGCAGAAATTGCCTCCGCAAGTCGATTTGGATGACCTGATCGGGTACGGCCAACTCGGCCTGGTGCAGGCCGCTGGGGATTTCGAGCCCGATCGAGGCGGCCTTTTCAGCACGTATGCCTATTACCGCATTCGCGGAGCCATTCTCGATGGCCTCTCCCAAATGGCGTGGTTCAGCCGCGCCGATTTCCATCGAGCCCGCTACGAACGGATGGCCGGTGAACTACTGGAAGCTGAATCGTCCTCGCAAGGCTCTCCCGCCCCCGAAGGCGACCGCCCACTCGCAGCTGAAGCCGGTTGGTTTGCTGACTTGGCGGCTAAATTGTCGATGGTCTACCTCGCCTCCGGAGCCGAAAGCGGAAACGGCGCCACTCTGGTCGACGGGGGCATCGCCCCTCCCGCGCAGGTCATCGCATCTGAAATGCGCGAAAAGCTGATGGAAATGATCGCAGCGCTCCCACCGGCAGCCCAGGCCCTCATACGCGGAACCTATTTCGAAGGTGTCACGCTCCAGGAAGCCGGCAAACGGATGGGCATCAGCAAAGCATGGGCGAGCAGACTGCACGCCCGGGCGTTAGCCCAGTTATCGCGGTCAATGTCCCGGGCGACGCACGCCGAAAACTGTTAGACATCTATGAGTTCGCAACCTGTTCTGGATTTCGAAAAACTACTGGCTCCCGTCGATGGCCCAAACCCATCGGGCACAAATCTGCGCGGCGGCGCGGGTCGTGAGGTGTACGACCAGATTCGCGGCGCACGCAACCAGGCGCGCGTGCGTGAAAAACCCCAGATGATGGGCGACCCCAATGCCGCCCCTGGCGTGCCCGAGGAATGGTCGATTGTCTGGGATAAATGCGTCGAAGCGATCGCGCAAAAATCCAAGGATCTGGAACTGGCGACCTATCTGATTGAGGCACTGGTGCGCTTCCAGGGGTTCGCCGGCCTTCGCGATGGGTTTCGCCTGTATCGTGAATTGGCCGACCGGTATTGGGACACCGCATACCCTTCAGATGAGGGCGATGGCCCGGCAGGCCGGGTCGCGACGATGGGCGGGCTCAATGGCGATGCCACCCGCGATGGCGCATTGCGATTTCCCCTGTTCCGCGTCCCCTTAACCGACGAAAAAAGCGGATCTTTATCCGCGTTTCAATACGAATATGCCCTATCCATCGAGCAGTTGCCTTCCGAACGAAAGCAGCAGCGCATCGATAGCGGCCACGTGAGCCTCCAGACTTTCGAAGCCGCGGCGCGGGCAACCAACTCGCCGTTCGCGGCCCAGTTGAACGCCGACATCAATGAATGTGCGCAGGAATTTGATAAATTGGCGGTCCTGCTTGAAGCCAAATGCGGCGCTGATGCACCCACTTCGAGCAAAATCCGCGAGATGCTCCAGAAGTCCCGGACGATCGTGGAAAGCCTCTACAAGGACCGGCTGGTTATGAACGCACCCCCCACGCAACCAGAAACAGGCCCGGGTGGTACCACTTCGCTGCCCCCCGAGCCCACCGGCCCCATTTCAAGCCGCGAGCAGGCTTTCAAAACAATCGAGGAAATAGCCCAGTTCTTTCGAAGGACCGAGCCGCACAGTCCCTTGATCTACGCGCTCGAGCAGGTGGTTCGCTGGGGCAAGTTGCCCCTGCCGGAACTGCTGTCAGAACTGATCCAGGATGATGGTGCGCGTTCACGGCTTTTCGAGCTGATCGGAATTCGACCAAAAGACAACTCAGACGGTTCGTGACGAAACGCGAATGTTTAGGTACGCTAGATCGCACATATTTGGGAATCAGGTCTTTCGGGAATGACGGTATAAAACTAGTCGCACAGTTAACGATCGGCCCAGCGCCGGAGGTACGAGTATGGCTGCCAGTGAATCCACTCACGAAAAACTCAAGCGCGTGCGAAAGCCGCATGTGCACATCTCCTACGAAGTCTTCAAACCCGATGGCGGGATGGAAGTTCGCGAACTTCCGTTCGTGGTCGGCGTGATGGGCGATTTCTCGGGTAACCCGACGACACCGCTCAAACCCCTAAAAGAACGCAACTTCATTGAGATCGACCGCGATAACTTCGACGACGTCATGCGCCGCATGACGCCGGGCCTGAACATGAAGGTCGAGAATACCCTCGCCGGCGACAACTCTGAAATGGCCGTCAACCTGAAGTTCGAGTCGATGACCGACTTCAATCCCGCGGCCATTGCCGAGCAGGTTCCTGCCCTCAAAAAGCTTCTTGAAACGCGCGAGCAGCTCAAGGCGTTGCTGGACAAGGCCGATCGCTCTGACAAGCTCGAAGGTCTTCTCGAGCAGATCCTCTCGAACAACGATCAAATCAAAAAAGCATCAGGCGAACTGGGCGCCAAGTAATATTCGCGAAGGGTGAAGTGTCTTATGGCAGAACAACAAAAAAAATCGGCAGCCGCCGCCGCGGAAACCACGAGCCAGTCCGCCAGCCTGATCGATCAGGCGATTATCGAGACCGAAAAGGGCGTGGGCCAGGACCGTGCCAAGGAACTGCTCGAGTCATTGGTGCGCGAAGCGCTTGGCGGAACCTTGACGTGGGACAAGAGCGTGACCCGCTCGATTAACCAGGGCATCAAGGCCCTGGATGAAAAGCTCTCCCGGCAACTCGCGGCCATCATGCACAAGCCGGAGTTTCAAAAGCTCGAAGGCAGTTGGCGCGGGCTGCATCACCTGGTCTTCAAAAGCGAAACCAGCAAGACGCTCAAGATCCGCGTCATGAATGTCAGCAAGCGCGAGGTGTTCAAAGACCTCGACACCGCCGTCGAATTCGATCAGAGCCAGACCTTTAAAAAGCTTTACGAAGACGAGTTCGGCACGCCGGGCGGCGCGCCCTTTGGCGCGCTGATCGGCGATTATGAATTCACCAATCACCCCGAAGACATCGATCTGCTGGAAAAAATGTCGGGCGTCGCGGCGGCATCGTTCTGTCCGTTCATCTCAGCGGCCGCTCCCGAATTGCTGGGCATGCAGAGCTTTTCAGAACTCTCCAAGCCGCGTGATCTGGAACGGATCTTTGAATCCAAAGAGTACATCAAGTGGAAAGCATTCCGTGATACCGAAGATTCGCGCTACGTCACGCTCGCACTGCCGCGCGTCCTTTCCCGGCTGCCATACGGCAAAAACACCAAGCCCATCGAGGAGTTCGGCTACGAAGAAGTGGAACTCGATGCCTCGGGCAAAGCCAAGCCAGTCCCGCACGATCACTATGCCTGGATGAACGCGGCCTATGCGTACGGTGCCGTGTTGACCAACGCTTTTGCCACCACCCAGTGGTGTACCGCGATACGCGGAAGAGAAAACGGCGGCACCGCCGAGGGCCTTCCGGTCCATCTCTTCACCAGCGATTCGGGCGATACCCAGGTGAAGTGTCCCACGGAAATCGCGATCACCGATCGCCGGGATGCTGAGCTCAGCAAGCTCGGGTTCCTCCCGCTCTGCCACTACAAAAACACCGATTATTCCGTGTTCTTCGGCGGACAGACCGTTAAAAAGCCCAAGCAGTTCACTTCACCCAAAGACACGGCTAATTCCGAGATTTCGGCCCGCCTTCCTTACATCATGGCCTCTTCGCGAATTGCTCATTTCCTGAAGATGATTGCCCGCGACAAGATCGGCTCTTTCATGGAAGCCTCGGATTGCCAGGATTGGCTCAATCGTTGGATCGCACAATATGTACTGGCCGATGACAAGCCTTCGGAAGAAATGAAGAAGCGATTCCCGCTGAGCGAAGCCAAAATCGAGGTCCGCGAAATCCCCGGCAAACCCGGCGCGTACAACGCGACGGCGCTGTTGCGGCCCTGGCTCCAGATGGAAGAGCTCAATGCGGCATTGAGCATGGTCGCGGAAATTCCCAAACAGTAGTGCCGGATCATTGGGTTTTAGGGTGTAAGTATGTCCGCCGAATCGCCCACCCCTGACGGTTCGCCGGTGGTGTACTTGAGTGACGCGCCGGACGACGATCTGACCTCGTCCGTGCCCCCGGATTGGGCGGACGTCGCGCAGGCGTTCGTCCCTGAGGCCCCTGTGTCGGAGGCGTTTGCCCCGCCTCCGCCATCCGCTCCCGAACTGCCTGAGCTGGACCTGCTATCCCTTGTCTTGGAGGCAACCGGCGCAGGCGCATCTCCGCCATCTCCAAATTCAGTCCAAGTCTTACGCAACCTGGTTCGTGAAGCCGCTGCTGATGGTGAAGCCCTTCGAGAATTCAAGAATCTGCTGGCCTGTGCCGTAGCCCGACTCGATCAACTCGTCACCCGGCAGATCAATCGCATTCTCCATCATCCCCGTTTTCAACAGCTCGAAGCGTCCTGGCGGGGGCTCCATTATCTCGTCGAACACAGCGATTCCGAGGAAGGCATCAAAGTCCGCATGCTCAACGCCTCCTGGTCCGAACTCGCCCGGGACGTCGAGCGCGCTTTGGAATTCGATCAGAGCACGCTTTTCCATAAGGTATATGAAGACGAATTCGGCATGCCCGGCGGCGAGCCGTTCGGCGTCTTGATCGGTGACTACAGCATCCGCCACCAAAGCACCGCCGATCATCCAATTGACGATATTTCCGTACTCACCTCAATCTCCCAGGTCGCCGCCGCGGCCTTTGCCCCCTTTATCGCTTCCGTCCATCCCTCGGTGCTGGGCCTCGATCAGTTTTCAGGACTCGAATTGCCGCTGAATCTCGAACGATTGTTCGAGCAGAAGGAATACCTAAGGTGGAAGCTCTTTCGCGAATCGGTCGATTCTCGCTTCGTTGGATTGACCCTCCCTCGCGTGCTCATGCGCCTCCCTTATGAAGAGAGCACATTCAGTTCCGAACAATTCTGCTTTCGCGAAGACGTCAGCTCATCCCAGGGGAACAATTACCTATGGGGAAATCCCGCTTACGCGTTAGGCGCCGTTCTAACCCGCAGCTTTTCCCGATCGCGATGGTTGGCTGACATCCGCGGAGTTCGGCGCGGCGAAGAGGGCGGCGGACTCGTCACCGGCCTCCCCATCGCCAGCTTCGAAACCGACGCCCAGGGCGTCGCCCTACGCTTCCCAACCGACATCACCATCACCGATCTCCAGGAGCGCGCGCTGGCCGAGCTGGGCCTGATCCCCCTCTGCGTCTGCAAAGACACCGAATTCTGCGCCTTTTACGGGAACCAGTCGGTGCAAAAGGCCAAGGCCTACACCGACGCTTCCGCCACCGCCAACGCCCGTATCTCCGCGATGCTTCAATACATCCTCTGCGCATCCCGCTTCGCGCATTATCTGAAAATAATCGGCCGCGATAAAACGGGGTCCGTCGCCGATCCCTACGAGCTAAGTAACTATCTTTCGAACTGGCTGATGAAGTACACCCTGGATGATGCCAATGCATCTCCCGACATGAAGGCGCGATATCCCCTTCGCGGTTTTGAGGTTAACGTGCGCGAGCAGCCCGATAAGCCCGGCGCCTTTTTCTGCGAGCTGCTGCTCTTGCCGCACTCACAATGGGATGAACTTTCGCTGGGCGTGCGCCTGGTGACGGATTTGGCGCCGCTTCGGTCGGTCTGACAAAAATGCTGATTTGCACGAGGACGCCTATGCCCAACGCGTTGGATCAATTTCAAGCCGGCTGTCTGAATGACGCCATCTCCGCCGCCGCCGACCAGGTGCGAAACAAGCCCGGCGAGATTGCCCATCGCTGGCTGCTGTGCGAACTTCTCTGCTTCGCAGGTGATCTCGAACGCGCCGACAAGCACCTTGATCTCATCGGAAACCAGGATCCCCGCGCCGCCTCCACCGCCGCTCTCTTCCGCCAGCTGATTCGCGCGGAAACCGCCCGCCAGCAATTCTTCACTCAAGGTCGCGTCCCAGAATTCCTGGCCGAGCCGTCCGAGGATCTGAAGCTCCGGCTGGCGGCATCAATTCGAATCCGCGAGGGCGCTTCCACAGAAGCCGCCCAGATGCTCGAGCAGGCCCGCCAGGCAAGCCCGGCCATCAAGGGCCAATGCGATGGACAGGCGTTCGATGGCATTTGCGATCTCGACGATCTCACTTCAAGTGTCTTCGAAGTTCTGACAAGCACCGGAAAATACTATTGGATCCCGATGCATTCCGTTCAAGAACTTGAATTTCGTGCCCCCTCCGGAGTTCGCGATCTGCTCTGGCGACAGGCCCGCATGGCCGTGAGCGGCGGCCCCGATGGCGAAGTCTACCTCCCCGCCCTCTATCCCAATTCTCATTCCAGCAGCGACGATCGACTCCGTCTCGGTCGCTCCACCGAATGGACTGGCGGAGACGCCGAGCCCTCCCGTGGCGTCGGGCAACGCATGTTCATGATCGGCGAAGACGCCCGCGCCATTGGCGACGTCACACGCATTGAATTTGATCACGCCGAAGGGAGTCGCTAGGTGGCCAGGATTCCCGAGAATCGCGCCGTCCTTCGCTCGGTGCTCGATCGTCTAACCGACGGCGCCGCGCCGCCAGCGCCCGGCAAAACTTCCGCGCAGTCCGTCCGCGATCTCAAGCAGTCCGTTCGGCGCGATCTTGAGAATCTCCTCAACACGCGGTGGCGCTGCACGTCGTGGCCGCCCGATTTAAAAATGCTCGATTCATCACTGGTCAACTACGGCATTCCCGATTTTAGCGGCGCGAACCTCGGCAATGCTGCAACGCGCGAAGAGTTCCGCAAGCTGCTGGAGAAGGCGATCACCGTGTTCGAGCCCCGTTTCCTGAAAGTCTCCGTTCGCGTCGCCGAAGCGCCCGATCCGGTCGACCGCACATTGCGGTTTCGCATCGACGCCATCCTCCGGGCCGAGCCCACCCCCGAACCCGTCCGATTTGACACGGCCATCGAGCCCACCACCGCGGCCTTCAGCGTCAAGAGGGTCGAGCGATGAGCGACGAGCTATTGCCGTACTACAGCCGCGAGCTCACCTATATCCGCGAATTGGCCGGAGAATTCGCGCGGGCCAATCCAGCCGTCGCCGAACGCCTCGGTGTTTCCCAGCAGGCCGACGAAGCAAAAGATCCCCACATCGAACGCCTGATCGAAGCCTTCGCCTATCTCAGTGGCCGCATTCGCCGAAAGCTCGACGACGATTTCCCCGAACTCGTCAGCGGCATGCTCAGTGTGCTGTATCCGCATCTGATCACCCCAATCCCCTCAATGGCCGTCGCCCAGGTCAAGCTACAACGCGCCCAGGCGGAACTGACTGCTGGCTTCACCGTGCCCTCTGGCGCCGAAATTGAAACCCCGGTCGTATCCGGTCCCCATGCCGGAGAAACGTGCCGGTTCCGCACCGCCTATCCGCTCACCATCTGGCCCATCGAAGTGGCAGCCGCAAAGCTCGGCGCTCTGCCCTTCTCAACCGATTCCGAATTACCCTCCCAAGCGATTGCCGCCCTCACCTTTGAGCTGCGTTGCCTCGGCCCCGAAGTCGCCTTCTCCAAGATGAAGATCCCCGTCCTGCGCTTCTATCTCTCCGGCCAAGACCAGCACACCTTCCCCCTCTACGAGCTGATCCTCAATAACACCGTCGATATCGTGCTCAAGGGCACCGAAAAAACCGCCAGACGAATTACGCTCGGTCGCGCCGCCATCAACCCCGCCGGCTTCTCTGCCGGCGAATCACTGTTGCCCTACGGTGCCCAATCTTTTGACGGCTATCGTCTCCTGTCAGAATATTTCGCCTTCCCCCGCAAGTTCCTCTTCATCGACATTGCCTTGCCGCCAGATGCCCTCAATGAAATCGGCAACCGCCTTGAGCTCCATCTCTTTGTCAATCGAACGCTCCCCGATCTTGAGAAGGTTGTCTCCGCCGACACCTTCCGTCTGGGCTGCACCCCCATCATCAACCTGTTCAAGAAGCAGGCCGACGCCGTCGAACTCGACGAAACCCGAACGGAATACCGCATCGAGCCCGACCGCCGCCGCCGGCTCGCTCACGAAATCTATTCCGTCGATCGTGTCATGGTCGCCGCCCGAGGCACACGCCCCGTTGAATCCAAACCCTTCTACTCCCTCATGCGCCGCGCCGGTGAAGGCGACGAAAAAGTCTTCTGGTACGCCCGCCGGCGTCCCCCGCGCCGCACCATCGGCCAGCAGGATCGCGGCACCGATCTTTATCTCACGCTTGTCGATCTGGATTTCGCCCGGCTCCCCATTTCCGACCGCACCGTCATCGCCGAAGTCACCTGCCTCAATCGCGATCTCCCCCAACATCTGCCCCGCGGCGGTCGAAACCCGCTGCTAACCCTGGTCTCCGGAGGCCCTGTCGAGTTGGAGTGCCTCACCCCGCCTACTCCCACAATCCGCGCCGCCCTCGAACGCGGCGCAATGTGGCGCCTGGTCTCACAACTTAATCTTAATTACTTATCCATCACCGGCGGAGCTCAAGCCGCCGAAACGCTCCGCGAAATGCTCCGCCTCTATAACTTCGGCGAATCGGCCGATGCCAGCGCAAAGATCGGAAGCATCCTCGAAGTAAACAGTCAGCTCGTAACGCGCCGCGCCGGCCTCGCGTCTGCCGGCGGCGTTGCACGCGGAATGGAAGTCAAAATTCGCTTCGACGAAGACCGCTTTGCCGATCGCGGCCTCTACCTGTTCGCCAGCGTGCTCGAGCGTTTCATCGCCCTGTATTGCTCAATCAATTCATTCTCGCAATTGGTGGCGATGACCAAGCAGCGGGATGGAGTCTTAAAACGCTGGCCGCCGCGGGCAGGGGAGCAGGTGCTCCAATGAAAAACCCCGACCGCGACAGCCTCGATAAGCGCCTGACCGACGACGCCCCCCAATTTGATTTCTTCCAAGCTGTCCGTTTGCTTGTTCGCCAATCGCGCCAGAACGCTTCAGTAAACGGATCTGCTCCCCCAGGCGAAGACTCCTCCCCCGCTAAAGAAGCCGTCCGATTCCGCTCCTCTCCAACTTTGTCTTTCGCCGCGGCCCCCATCCAATCGATCAAGCCACCGGCCGATGGCGCGCCCGCTGAGATGACTGTTACGTTCATGGGTCTGACCGGCCCCTCCGGTGCTCTCCCGCATCACTACACCTCTACGGTTATCGAGCAGGAACGCAATCGCGACCCGTCGATGCGGGCCTTCTTCGATTTATTTCACCATCGCCTTGTTTCTCATTTCTACCGGGCCTGGGAAAAGTATCGCTTCCCCACCGCCTACGAACGCACCCGGCTCGGCACTTCTGGCCATGATCGCACCACCGCCCACACTCCCTGGAATGGAACAGATCCGTTCACCAGCGCCTTAATGTGCCTCGTCGGATTGGGTAACCGTGGCCACCAGGGCCGGCTCAACGTCGGCGAGGAACTCCTGCTCTTCTACGCCGGCCAGTATTCACGCCGCCCGCGCAGTGCCGGCACGCTCGCCACCCTTCTGACCGACTGCTTCGGTGTCACCACCGAGGTGCTCCAGTTCCATGGACGATGGCTTCCCCTGGAAGAAGCCGATCGCTCCCGTCTGGGCCGGCCGGATGGCGCTGAAGGGTATTGCACGCTCGGCCGAAGCCTGGTCCTCGGCCGCCAGGTCTGGGAGTGCCAGAGCCGTTTCCGTATTCGCCTCGGCCCGCTCACTTACGACCAATTCTGTAAGTTTCTTCCCGGCTCCGAAGGCTTGCGCCAAGCCACAGAGCTCACCCGCATGTACGCCGGCGCGGAATTCGACTTTGATGTCGAGCCGGTCCTTTTGGCCGCGGAACGTCCCAGATCAAGACTCGGCCGTAAAGGCGGCGGCAGGTTGGGCGCCAATTTTTGGCTCTCGTCCGGCCCCGCTGCAAAGGATTTCGACAAGCGTGCTTTTGTGTCCAAAGCCACCTAACTGCAACCGACTCCGGAGTAAATTATGGCAGCCGCCAACGTCAAATCATTAGTCGGAAAGCTCAACGACACCTGCCGTCGCGCCCTCGACGATGCAGCCGGATTGTGCGTCTCGCGCACGAACTACAACGTGGAGGTCGAGCACTGGCTTCTGCGCCTGCTCGATGTCCCGAACACCGATCTGCTCGCGATCCTCGCCTATTTCGGAGTCGACCCAGCACGACTAAAAAAGGACCTCACCCGCGTCATCGATCAACTCAAGACCGGCAACGCACGCGTCCCCGCGCTCTCGCCGAACCTGGTCAACCTTGCGCGCGAGGCCTGGCTGATCGCCTCACTCGATGGCTCAACCCGCACGCGCAGCGGCCACCTCATCCAGGCGCTGATGTCGGATGATTCTCTCGCCCGCATGGCGCGCGAAGGCTCCGACGAGTTCGACAAGATCGTGCCCGATGTGCTCGCCAGAGAGTTCAACTCGATCGCCACCGGTGCAGTCGAATATGAACAGCCAACAACCCAAAAGAGCGGCGGGGGCGCAACGCCAACACCGCGCCCCGGGACCGGCGGCAAATCCGCCGCCCTTGATCAATTCACCATCGATCTGACCGAACGCGCCCGGCGTGGCGAAATCGATCCCGTCCTCGGCCGTGATTCGGAAATCCGCCAGGTCATCGACATCCTCACCCGTCGTCGTCAAAACAATCCCCTGCTGGCTGGCGAAGCCGGGGTCGGAAAAACCGCCGTCGTCGAAGGATTCGCACTCCGCGTCGCAGCGGGAGACGTGCCGCCTTCGCTGGCAAACATCGCAATTCGAACCCTCGATCTGGGCCTCCTCCAGGCCGGCGCTGGCGTAAAAGGCGAGTTTGAGAATCGCCTTAAAAACGTCATCGACGAAGTCAAAGCCTCGCCGCAGCCCATCGTGCTGTTTATCGATGAAGCCCACACCATGATTGGTGCCGGTGGGCAGGCCGGTCAGGGCGACGCGGCCAATCTTCTCAAGCCCGCCCTTGCCCGCGGCGAACTGCGCACCCTCGCCGCAACCACCTGGGCCGAATACAAAGAATATTTCGAGAAGGATGCCGCCCTTGCCCGCCGCTTTCAGGTCGTCAAGGTCGACGAGCCCGGCGAAGAATCCGCCGTGCAGATGATGCGGGGTTTAGTCGCGACCCTCGAACGCCATCACAAGGTTGAGATTCTCGACGAAGCCGTCACCGACGCTGTCCGCCTCTCCCATCGCTACATCTCCGGCCGCCAGCTCCCTGATAAAGCCGTCAGCCTGCTCGACACCGCCTGCGCCCGAGTGGCGATCCGCCTGTCGTCCGTTCCGCCTCCATTGGAAGATGCCCGCCGCAATCTCGAACAGCTCAACGTCACCATCGATATCCTCACCCGCGAAACCGCCGCTACCGCCGATCATTCCGATCGCCTGGCCGACCTTCAAAAGTTGAAACTTCAAGCCGCGGCTGAGGTAAAGTCGCTGACCGATCGCTGGGAAAAAGAAAGCCGTCTTATTCAGGAAATCCGCCAGATCCGCGAAAAAATGGGCGCTGGCCCAAAAACCCAAAAACCCGCCCCAACTCCCGAAACGCCCACTCAAAAGCCCGCGCCGGATCCAAGTCCAGCCGCCGAACCCCTCACCGATTCCCAACGCCAGAAACTGCGCGCCCAAGCCACCGAACTAAGTGCAACCCTCAAGGCCCTTCAGGGAGAAACGCCGCTGGCCCAGGTTTCAGTCGATGGCCAGGCGGTCGCCGAAGTAGTCGCCGGGTGGACCGGCATCCCCGTCGGCAGAATGGTCGCCGACGAAATTAATACGATCCTCAATATCAAATCCAAGCTCGAAGAGCGCATCATCGGCCAGGCCCATGCCCTCGACGCCATCGCCCAGAGCGTGCGCACCTCGCGCGCCCGCCTCACCGACCCGCGCAAACCCATCGGCGTGTTTCTAATGGTGGGAACCAGCGGCGTCGGAAAGACCGAAACCGCCATCGCACTCGCCGAACTGCTCTACGGCGGCGATCAGAACATGACCGTCATCAACATGTCCGAATTCAAAGAGGAACACAAAGTCTCCCTCCTCATGGGTTCCCCTCCCGGATACGTCGGCTACGGCAAGGGTGGCGTGCTTACCGAAGCGGTTCGCCGCAAGCCCTACAGCGTCGTCCTGCTCGATGAGATGGAAAAAGCCCATCCCGGCATCCAGGACATCTTCTATCAGGTATTCGACAAAGGCATCATGCGCGACAGCGAAGGCCGCGATGTCGATTTCAAAAACACCCTGATTCTCATGACCTCCAATGCCGGCACCGATCTCATCACCAAGCTCTGCGCCGACCCCGAAACCCGCCCCAGCTCCGAAGGCCTTACCGAACAGCTCCTCCCCGAACTGCAAAAAACTTTTAAGCCTGCATTCCTCGGCCGCGTCACCGTAGTCCCCTATTTTCCGCTGGCCGACGATGTCATGCGCAAGATCATCGAATTGCAACTAGGCCGGGTGAAGCGCCGCATTCGGGATAACTACAAGGCGTCGTTCACTTACGACCCAAAGGTGGTGGACAGCATCGCCGAGCGGTGCAGGGAAGTCTCCACTGGCGCCCGAAACGTCGATCACATCCTCACTCGCACGTTACTCCCGGAGCTATCAGCCGAGTTCCTGTCCCGAATGGCCGATGGCCAGGCCGTCAAATCTGTAAATGTAACACTGGGCGAAAACGCCGGCTTCCGTTACCAGATCAACTGAAAAAAGATCGGCAACCCGTCGCACGAATTTTCCGGCGGAATTCACGCAACGATCAGGCGGATTCATCGAGAATAGCCTGCCGCGGCATACCGGCGGCAACGTGCCTGCCGCCATACGTCAGGCAGGATATGGAGTGCAATCTATGACGTTGCGACGTATCGGTCTAGACATCATTATTCTAGTACTCGCGGGCTTCAGCCTCGCGGCGGATCAGGGTTCGTTCGACGGCGGTATAGACCCATCGATCTGGCGCGTCGTCAGTGGGGGCGCCTGGAAAACCCGCAGCGGGTACGGAAGCTTCCGAGTGGTGGTGCGGAAGATCGGCATGGAAAATACCCGCAGTTACTTATTCGTGCAGTGGCTTAAAACTGACGAGCAAAAACAAAAGGTAACGGAATTCAAGACCGCGCCCGTGAGTGAATTCAACGAAGGGGATTGGCCCAACGTCCGCGACGTCCGGTACGAGAATGGAGTTTTCCTTGTTTCGTACGTTTTGAGGAGCCAGGAAGAGCGCATCCGCACGGCGGAATTGCGACCTTCCGAACCGGGGAAGTATGAGTTTGTCTTCAAGTAATTGAATAGCGCTCGAAAGGCACTGTTTTCCGGGGTTTTTTGTGACTCCGAG
>DAIRGS010000145.1:0-4086 GCA_036794395.1 Tepidisphaeraceae bacterium
GCCGAGCCGCGTTTTTCGATCGAGCACAAGCTCGGCAGGAGCCTCGCACTCCCACATTTTGCATCGGAGGGGCCATATGCGATAGCCCTGGATTTTGACCCGCGCCGAACCGCTGTTTACACCGTCGTCGAGCGTAAACAAGTAATGTCTTGCGATGATCTCTCGCGCAACTTATGATTCTAACGGCATCGTCACATCGTCCATACCTTTGAAGGAGAAGATATGTCCCGTTTTATCCAACCATTGGAGAGTCGTACTCTCCTGAGCGCAACTTCCGCATCGATCGCGGCCGAGATGACCAATATCACCACAGATGCGGCAACCGTGAAGGCCGATCTGGCCGACCTCAAAACCACGGCAACCGCCGACTCCAAAGCAATTGCGCTCGATCTTAAAGGCTCAAAAACGAACGCGCCAGCACTTAAAACATTCCAAAAGGATGAGAAGGTGCTGTTGACCAAAATCAACGCCGACGGCGCTTCACTGCTCAAAGGCTCGACCTCGGCCACCAAGGGAGCGGCCGATGGAAACGCCGCAATCGCCGCCCCATCCAGCGCACCTTTGGCCAACAAGATTCAAACGGATTTCAACGCACTCGCCAAGGCAAGCACCAATCCGCTCACCAAACTCACAGCCGACGCCGTGACGACCACCGTCGACGCCGACCTGACTGGGCTCAATGGCGTTTCGACCCATGCCGCCGGTGCAAAAACGAATCTGGATACCAAGATCGCCAAGCTTCTGGCCGACAGCGCCACATATTCGAACGCGCTGGGCGCGCTCAAGACCGATCTGGCCTCCCTGCTCCCGGCCCCCACCACCACGCCCAGCCTGATCGGCGACTACAAGGGCACCCTCAAGACCAAAGGCATCCTCTTCGGAATCGGCGCCCAGACCCTCCCTCTCGAAATCATCGTCACCGCCCAGACGCTCACCACCCTCAGCGGCAGCATCACCGTCTCCGGTAATACCGCCAGCGGCACCATCACCGTCACTGAATTGAGCACCGGCAAAGTCACCATGGCCCTCTCCGACAGCGGTGTGAACGTGACCCTCAACGGCAACGTCAACGTCGTCCCCACAAAAGCCGGCCTGACCCCGGGTAGCGTCATCAGCGGACACGGCACACTCTCCATCAGCGGATTCGACGTCGATGGCGATTTCACCGTCACCAAGATCACCTAAGAAATAAGACTCATTCCCAATTCATTCAAAGCCCAGGCTCGCCGAGCCTGGGCTCCTTTATTTCCATAACAAATACCACCTCCCTCCCCCCCCGCTTCGCAATCCCCCTACACATCATGGTAAGATCCGCCCGACAACGGGGGCCGCCTTCCCGCAGACCCCCGATGGCTTTGACACCAGGGGTTCCACCGTGTCCAAAAATCCTCCCACACCGTCCACCACACCCAACACCTTCTGCCTCGCCTGCGGCTACCCCCTCAACCACCTCCCCGAGAACCGCTGCCCAGAGTGCGGATTAAAGTTTGATCCTTCCGACCCGCGCACGTTCAACCTCGGTCGGCCGCTACGTTCGTGGCAACGCCGGGTTTTGAAACCGCCGAGTTGGCGAACCGTATCGCTGGCGGTGCTCGGTACGCTGCCGCTTCTCTGGATCAGCGGCTGGCCGTGGTCGGGGCCCGAGCCGTGGTCCGTTTTGCGCGAAGAATTCTGCCGCCCCGATTGGAGCCAATGGCCTTTCACTGCCCCAGATATTCAGTTCTACATGGCCGTCCTTCTATGGGCTCTGTTTGCCGTCGTTTACGTCCCAAAGAAACTGGGCCGTCTGCTGGTACCACCCTCCGCGCGCCAAATGAATGTCGTCGGCCCCAGCCCCATGCTGAGAAACCGCGTGATTGCCGGCACGGCGCTGATCGCCGTAATTTGCCTGCTGTTTGGCTGGCAAGGTCGGATCGGACGACGGTGGATCGCTGGGTCTACATTGTCCTCGGGCCTCGGGCGGTTACCCCCCGTATATCTCAATAGCGACCAAATCACAGACGTCTTCTCCAGCTTCCTCGTCAGCTTCGCCAACTCGCGAGATCGCACCACCGCCCTAGCGTTTCTACTGGAAAACTCGGATCGAGATACTTTGGAACGCTTGGTAAGTGCTGAAGCCGGCGAGCGGGATTCGGAACTTCGCGTTTTGGAGTTGCATCTCATCTCGATATGGCGGTCCCGCGCCACGATACCTCTGTTCATCACCCGCCTGCGCGATACCGATTCCCACATCCGCGCCGCTGCCGCCGACGCGCTGGGAATAATTCGACAGCCCAGTTATTCGATCTCGGATACGACGGAGTTGGATTCCAAACCTCCCATCGCCGTGTACAGCGTAATCAATCCTCCTTCCTCCTCCATGAGAAGCCCGTCGCGCGACGGCGACTTGTTTGCCGGCGCACCGCAGTCAATCGATCTCTCGATCCGGGAATCACTTCAGAAAATGTTGACCGATGGTTCGACCCAACTTGAACGCGAGGCAGCGGCGCGGACGCTTGTCAGTTGGCCGCCCGATATATACCGCCTCCGCCTGGCCGAGTGGGGCATATGGATCGACAACCAGGGCCACATGGCAATGGCCAAACGGGTCATCGAAGAAATCCCGCCCTTCGTCCATCAAACCGGCAATCGGCTCAATACGTTTGACGAATATTTTAACCATCCGACGGCAGCCAGGTTCGGCTACTACTATCCGACATTCGTCACCAAGCCGGTCATTCATCTGACGGCCGACAGGCCGATGGCTGTTGACCTTGAAGTGCACATCCGCGACGGCCGACCCTGGTACGCGTTCCCGCATCCCACCAACTTTGGTTTGGGTTTAGAGAAGGAGTTCGCAACCGACACACCCTTGTGGATCGTACGCCTATCTGTCCCTCCGCCACCATCGCCGCCAAGCCAATTTAACCCTGGATCGATTAACCCCATTTTGGATCTCCACTACGGCTATCCGTGGCTTAGTCCGAAACATTATATTTACAATACCGACTCCACAGGCACGAGAGCGATCTATGACATCGGCCTCCAGTGGCAAAGTCTAATCGTGTCCCCCGCCCGTCTCCCTTGGATGAAGCCGCCCGCGGTGCCAACCGATCCGAAATTTCGATGGTGGGAACGTTTGCGTGACGTGCCCAGCAGTTGGATTTCAGCATTCGATGACACTGAGCGATTCCTCTACTACGACGGACCGACCCGCCGCCAGGTCCCGTTGCGCGTAAGTCTGCAACCGTCCACCCGGACCCTCACTTTCACTGCACCCAATGAAGGCGCCAGTCGCGCCGATGGCTGCTCCGACGCATTCCATCCGGTCGAGCCCCTCATGCCAGAAAACCTCCCGCACCGGGAAGGCTTGTACATTGAGCTATTGCCCGACGGCATTCTCCGCGGACAATACATCGCAATCGGGCCTAAAGACTTCGCCAATCTTGAGAATAATCTTCCCCTGCAAAGCGAAGCGGTAATCGATCGCCTCCGCCAAATGCTCACCTCCTACGGCCTAACCACCCCCGAAGCCGACGGCCTGATCGCCGCCTGGTCTCCCCAATTCTTTCACACCGAAGGCCGCCGCTTCATCCTCCGCATGTCCCCCGAGGACTACGCCGCCCAGTGCCCCATCGCCGTCCGCCCCGCGCCGACAGAACTCGTCCGCCTCGGCCTCATCCTCACCGAGTTCGACGTCGTTGAAAACCACAAGGTAGACACGGACGCCGTGCGACATTGACCTGCTACACCGGTGTAAGCCAGTGTAGCATGTGCAGCACGGTACCCCCGTTTTTCACCTGAAAACAGGGGTCCATGCAACACTCGCTACACCTGTTACACGATGGTTGCATCATTTGCCTGCTATTGCCCTCAGAAGCGCTGCCATAACCCACTGTATCTTCAACGCTTGCAATACACCGCCAAAATGACGCTACACTTTGCTACACAATGCTACACTTTCCCCACTCTTGCCCCACTGTAGCATGCCCATCTTCCTCGCCTCCGCGACCGTCGTCGTCGCCATGGGTAACTCGCATCGAATTTCAAACAACCCACAACCCCAGGGCAAGCGCATGTTCCTGGCCCCGCGACTCATTTCGGGAG
>DAIRGS010000145.1:4096-17823 GCA_036794395.1 Tepidisphaeraceae bacterium
GGAGTGCGAGGCTCCTGCCGAGCGAATGCGACTGAAAAAATGCGCTCGGCGGGAGCCTCGCACTCCCAGCGAAGGCACATGCGATTGCCCTGCCCACAACCCCCTCCACCAACAATTGACAAAGCACAAAGGACCAAGGACAAAATCCAAATGCTCACCACCCTCACCCCGGCACAACTAACCGCCTCCGTCCTGGCCGTCCCCCCGCTTTGCCGCAACGCCGATTACTCTCTCAACGAAACCGAAAACGCAAAACTCATCCGCCACATCGAGTCCGGCGGCGTCCGCACCCTTCTCTACGGCGGCAACGCCAACTTCTACCACATCGCCCTCAGCGAATTCGATCAAACCCTCAGCCTGCTCTCCCAGCACGCCGGCCCCGATACGCTGGTGATCCCCTCGGCCGGCCCGGCGTTTGGCCTGATGATGGACCAGGCGAAAATCATCCGCCGCCATCGCTTCCCCACCGTGATGGTGCTTCCACAGGTAGGCATCACCACCTCGCAAGGCGTCGAGGCCGGCGTCCGCAGATTCGTCGACGCCGCCGGCGTCCCCGCCCTGCTCTACATCAAAGCCGACGGCTACATCGACGTCCCGCAAGTCGCCGCCCTCGCCAAAGACCGCATCATCTCCGGCATCAAATACGCCACCGTCCGCACCGACACCGCCAAGGACGATTACCTCCGCGACCTGGTTTCAAAAGTCGATCCCGGCATCATCATCAGCGGCATCGGCGAGCAGCCCGCCATCACCCACCTCCGCGATTTCAAGCTCGGCGGCTTCACCTCCGGCTGCGTCTGCATCGCCCCAAAACTCTCCGCCCAAATGCTCAAAGCCATCCGGGGAGCGGACTGGACCACCGCCGAGAAAATCCGCAAAACCTTCCAACCCCTTGAAGACCTCCGCAACGCCCTCAACCCCATCCGCGTCCTGCATGAAGCAGTGAGATTAGCCGGGATCGTCAACACAGGCCCATTGCTACCCCTGCTCACCAACCTCCCCGAAGAACACCGCGCCTCCGTTCGCACCGCCGCCAAGACACTGCTCGATGCCGACACAAATTAAGACAAATTCTTAAACACGAAGGCACGAAGCCACGAAGAATGCAAATGCGAAAGAATTAACCGCATATGACGCAGATTTACGCAGATGAATTCAGGTCTTTGTCTTTATCTGCGAGCATCTGCGCAATCTGTGGTTAAGAATTCTTCTCTGTGCTTTCTTCTGTGCTCTCTGTGTTCTCTGTGGTTACCCCGCTTCGTCGCTACTACGGACCCATCCGACTCCTCGCCGCCTTCGTCCGATGGTTATGGATTCCCGTCGGTCGAGAGGGACTTACTCCCCCGACTGCGAGGTCTCTGGCGTTCCCGGCTTCATCTTTCGGCACGCGCCGTCCCCTTTGACCCCGGGGAGCCCAGCGGCTGCACGTGGAAGGCTTGCCTCCCGCTTTCACCCGCTGCTTGACCGCTGGTGCAGGCTTGGTCCTCTTCGACGGATTGGCCGCTCCCACCTGGTGTAACGAGGCTGAATTGGGTTCGCTTAGCGCTACGGCTCGCGCCTTCGCCGCGGAGGCTTTGCCCTCCCTTGCCGGGGCTTCGCGGGTCGAATCACTCCAATCCCACGCCCGGCCGGCTACATGGCTAACGGGTCATTCCAAGGTAAACTCCTTTCAGTTTACGAGACAAAACCGGTTTCACTGACGCACCGGAGGGCACAGAGGAAATGCGAAGAGGTTTAGCCGCAGATTGCGCAGATGGCCGCAGATGAAGAGAAGATTGGTCTTTCTCTTATCTGCGAGCATCTGCGTAATCTGCGGTTAAATCGCTCAGCTGAAATTCTTCGTAATTGTCATCCTGGAGCGCAGCGAAGGATCTGAAGATCGAACGGTTCTCCGGAATCAGATCCTTCGCTGCGCTCCAGGATGACAGTCGCTTACTCACCATCGGCAGATTTCAACAGAGCAATTTCCTCTGTGCCCTCCGTGTTCTCTGTGGCCTCTGTGCTGCATCTCGCGAAAGGTCGCCCCACCATCTGACCTTGTCGCGGGATTCGGATTACAATGCCGGCCGATGCGACTTTTTACTAAAACCGCAGGTGGCTTTTACGTTTCTCATAACTGCACCGTGACTGGCGATGTTCGGATCGCGGCGGATGCGAGTCTTTGGTTTAACGCGGTTGTTCGGGGCGATGTTGCGCACGTGACGATCGGTCGGCGGACGAACGTACAGGACGGGGCGGTGGTTCATTGCGATACAGACGTGCCCAATGTCATCGAGGACGATGTGGTCATTGGGCATCGGGCGGTGGTGCATGGGATGTTTGTGGGCGCGGGGTCGTTGATTGGGATGGGGGCAGTGGTGTTGAGCCGGACGCGGATCGGGCGGGGGTGCCTGGTGGCGGCGGGGGCGGTAGTGCCGCCGGATCTTCAGGTTCCCGATGGGATGGTGGTGATGGGGGTGCCGGGGAAAATCGTGCGGCCGGTTAAGGAAGAAGAGCTGAAGTACATGCGGTGGCTGGTCCCGCATTATGTCGAGCTGGCGGAGAAGTATGTGAAAGGGGAAATGGGGGCGGCGAAATTTGAATGACCCTTCGACGAGCTCAGGGCAGGCGAATCGCCGAAATTCGAATGACTGAATGACGAAACGAACACACTGGGCCAAGCATTCGTGCTTCAGTCATTCGTCATTGATTCGCCTGCCCTGAGCTCGTCGAAGGGTCATTCAAATTTCGAATTCTGTCATTCCCGTCCACCCATTCATGCATTCGGGCGACGAGTTCGGTGGCATTGACAGGCTTGCTGAAAAAATAGGTCGCGCCGACTTGGGGGAGGGAGTTAAGTGTTTCCATGGACGTGTCGCCGCTGAGGATGATAATGGGGGTCGCGGGACCGAGGCGTTCGCGGAGTTTTTGGGTAACGACCAGGCCATTCAGATCAGGCAAATGGATATCGACCACGGCCGCGGCGATGGGGTTGTTCGCGGCGTATTCGATGGCATCGGCGCCGCGAAAGGTTACGGCGGTGTTGAAATTGGCCGAGCGGAGCACTTTGGCCAGTGCCTTGGCGGTTGGCTCGTTGTCATCCACGATCAGGATGGTTGGAAGGGGCGCAGGCTGGGGGATTTCTTGCATGGCGGGTGTTGGTTCCACGGTTTCCTTTCACCTTAGGACGGGATATTAGGCGAAATGGACGGCTGCCGGAATGGTCGAAATTCCCGTGCCGGCAGGACTTCAAACACATGCTAAAATTATGATTAGTTGCTGGACTATGGCGTGATGTTTATGTACATTTCCCGACCGGCTCCGAGCGATCTGGGATTTTTCATGTCGCGCTCGGTGGGAAGCAGACTTTAGCGCCGACATCTCGTGATGTGCATGTCCTAATTTGTGGGAGGACGGTCAATGTCATCTGGCACCGTCAAATGGTTCGATCCGAAAAAGGGGTTTGGATTCATCGTCGGGGACGAGGGCGAAGATATTTTCGTTCACTTCAGCGTGATCGAAGGCGACGGCTTCCGCTCGCTCAAGGATGGCGAGGCGGTGGAGTACGAAGTCGAACGCGGAGCCAAGGGATTGATGGCCAAGGCAGTTCGACGCACTACCACCGGCGCGGTGAAGGATCAGAAGAAAGAACATCTCGAAGCGTGAAGCGCCAAGAGCCCGGAGTTCCTTTTACTTTTGCATCGCGGCGTCTTAAGTTCCCCACATGACCGCGTTTGCCTGGGGATTGCTGGCCGGTTGGCTCAGCAGTCTGATTGTATCTGGCTTTGCCGGCTGGCTTGCTTACCGGCGCTACGAGCGGCTTCAGGTGCGCGCCCGCGAGTCCGAGCGGCTAGCCGAGCTGGGCACGCTCACCGGGGGCCTTGCCCATGAAATCAAAAACCCGCTCTCAACCGTCCAGTTGAATCTTCAACTTCTGGGTGAAGATCTTGATCACGACGATCCCGCCTACCCCCGCCTTTCGAGCCGGCTGAAAACGGTGCAGAAGGAAACCGCCCGCCTGCGGGATATCGTCGACGACTTTTTGCGATATGCCGGCCGGATGGAATTGGTCAAGCACCAGGTCGAGCTCAATGGGTTGATCGAAGAACTGGTCGATTTCTTTTCCCCCCAGGCGCAGCTTCAGCGAGTGCAACTGCGGCTGCGCCGATCCGACGGGGATCTGGTTGCATCGGTGGATGATCGACTGCTGAAACAGGCGATTCTCAATCTGATGATCAACGCCCTGCAAGCCATGCCCCAAAATGGCGGCGAAATCATCCTATCGGCCCGCCGGCAGGATGATCGAGCGCTGCTGGAAGTGATCGACACCGGGCGGGGGATGGATGCCGAAACCGTGAATCGAATTTTCGACGCCTATTACTCCACCAAACGCAGCGGCACGGGACTCGGGCTGGCTATCGCGCGGCGAATCATCAAGGAACACGGTGGAGACATCCGCGTCATCAGCGAGCCGGGGAAGGGCTCGGTATTTGAGATGTCGTTGCCGATGAAGTGATGCCACGAAATGATGGCAGTGAGAAACCCGGCTGATCTACGAGTGCGGCAGGTACTCCGGCCGCCGAGCAGACTCGAAGAATGATCGAATCGGCTCGGGGGGCAGGAATGCCCCCACTCGCCGATTCGAGACAGACAATAATGTCTGCCCCACCCAACAGGGCTGTTTCTTCGAGTCGCGGGGAAACCGCTTTGCAGGAGCCGCGCACTCCCCCACTACTCGCGCAGGCGAGTCTGGATGTTATCCAGCACGTTCATGAAATTGATGTAGCTGTCGTACGGGCTTTCGTAGGGGCTGAAATACTTGTGTACGTCTCCATCCGACCAGCACTTGGTACACATGTAATAGAAATGGTCGCTGGTGGTGATGTGCCGCCAGTCGGCAAGTAGCTGCTCGTCGCCCTTTTCTTTCATAGCGCCTTCGAGCTTGTAGAGCTCGTGGAGGGCATTGGACTGCATGGCATTGCCCAGCCAGGCGGAGAGATCGCGTTCGGTATCGGCCCAGGAAATCATGTGGGGGACGTCGATTTCGCCGGCCGGCTGATACATGTCGATGATCTGTGAGGGGGTGAGAAATCGATTTTCGCTGCTGGATTTCATGATCTCGCCGGGGAGGTGGCGCAGGAAATCGAAGATTCCGGTCTCGGCCCACTGGTGCTCGCCGAAGGTTTCGTAGTCCATGAAGAGGTTGCAGAGCGTGCCGTGGCCGTTGATCTGGTTGACCCATTGGGTGAACTTCTCAGCCGTGAGGGGCCACTGCTCCCAGTTGCGATTGGAGAAGCGGAAGGCGATGTCGTCGCTGAGGCGATAGTTCTTGAGAATGAGCTTAAGGCGCGGCGCGTGCGGCGGCCGGTAGAGATCATTGGGGCTGCGGGCGCCCAGCACCTGATCGGCGCCCTCGGCGAGGATGGCGTCGTAACCCATATGGCTGACGAAGTGGGCCAGGTCGTTGTTGTAAATCAGCTCGGTATTGCGGAAGACCCGCGGCTCCTGGTTGAACAGCCGCTTCATCAGCTTGCGATGCATGTCCACCTGGGCGCGGAATTCATCGCGCGAGTAAAGGAATGCAAGCGAGTGGTAATAGGTTTCATCCAGAAATTCGACGCAGCCGGTGGCGTTCAGCTCCTGAAAGGTCTCCATCACCTCGGGGGCGAATTGCTCGAACTGCTCGATGGCAACACCGCTGATGGAGTAGGCGATGCGGAAGCGGCCTTCGTGCATTTTGATGTTTTCGAGCATCAATTTGTTAGCCGGGAGATAGCAGCGCTGGGCCACTTTGCGGCAGATTTCGGCGTTTTTGTACTCGTCGAAATAATGCCGGTCGGTATCAAAGACGCTGTAGCGCCTCAGCCGGAACGGCTGATGAACCTGAAAATAGAAGCACACCGACGCCATAGCGCGAATCCCTTCGGGTCAAACGTGCCGGGCCATTCTATCGATGGGGGGCGTTGGGTCTATGGGTGGGAAGGATGTTAGTAACGGGGAAGCCGGGCAGTTGCTGGGCCCGTGAAACGCTAAGACGTGAAATCACCTACAAACCCATGAGGTACCTTAACCGCAATTCAACCTCCGTGAGAACGCGCGAAGACACCGCTCCAAAGCGCCGTGTCAGTCGATCAGCGGAAATCGTTCGGACGTGATCACACATGATGAAGCTTGTCTTCGAAACCCCGCCCTCTGGCGGCTCGATTTTCAGAAATGATCGAAGGGGCCGCCCCTTTGTGGTCATGGGGACGATCGTAACCAGATTCGAATTGCCATGATTGAAAACATCGTTGGAGATCACAAGAACGGGGCGAACTCGACCTTGTTCGTGCCCGCGAACCGGTTCGAGATCGGCGCGCCACACTTCGCCACGGGATGGGCGCGCCATCAAGCGTCCTCCAGCCCGTCGTTGTTAGTCGAATCGAAGTCTTCCAGTTCTTTTTGAAACTCCTGCCAAGCCTTGGGATCCTTGCGCAACGCCGCGTAATCGGCATTGAGTCCCTCGAGGTAGGTTTTCCGCCGAAGGTCTTCAATCGCCCGGTCGAGGGCAGATTGCAGGGATTCGCCGGTGAGTTGAGCAATCTCCTTGAGAACTCGGTGGGATTCCGGGCGGAGGCGGATCGTGGCATTCGATGACATAAATACCTGCCTTTGTGTGTACATTATTGTATACATTTTCGCTTACATTTACTCGACTATTGTTTCTGACTTCTCCCGCAATTATTGCGCAAACGAGGGGTCGAATGGCGGTCGCCGGCGATATAATCCCTTGCATTCCACGGCTGGAGGAGTTCCAGCCGCGTCACACCTTTTCCACTCAACCCAAGGAGGTCGCCATGACCACCACAACCGCGCCCGGCAGTAAAACCGGAGCTTCCCGCGTCAAAGTGAAACAGACCAAATTGCTGATCGACGGCAAATGGGTCGATTCGGCCAGCGGCAAGACGTTCGAGACGCTGAACCCGGCGACGGGGGAGGTGATCACCCGCGTGGCCGAGGGGGACAAGGCGGATGTGGACAAAGCCGTAAAGGCGGCACGCAAGGCATTCGAGAAGGGGCCGTGGCGCAAAATGAGCGCGCGCGAGCGCGGCCGGCTGATGTACAAGCTGGCGGACCTGATCGAGGAAAACATCGACGAGCTGGCGATGCTGGAGACGCTGGACAACGGCAAGCCGATCCGCGACAGCCGCAACGCGGACCTGCCGCTCGTGCTGGACTGCTACCGCTACTACGCGGGATGGGCGGACAAGATCGAGGGCAAAACGATCCCCGTGAGCGGCCCCTACTTCTGCTACACGCGGCACGAGCCGGTGGGAGTGGTCGGGCAGATCATCCCCTGGAACTTCCCGCTGCTAATGCAGGCCTGGAAATGGGGACCGGCGCTGGCGACCGGATGCACGGTCGTGCTGAAGCCGGCGGAGCAGACGCCGCTGAGCGCGCTGCGGGTGGGGGAACTGGCGATGCAGGCCGGGTTCCCCGAGGGCGTGATCAACATCATCCCCGGCTATGGCGAGACCGCCGGCGCCGCGATCGCTTTACACAACGACATCGACAAAGTCGCCTTCACCGGCTCGACCGAAGTCGGCAAGCTCATCATGCAGGCGGCCGCTCAGGGCAATCTCAAACGCGTGACGCTCGAACTGGGCGGAAAGAGCCCCAACATCGTCTTCGCCGATGCCGACATGGACGCGGCGGTGGAAGGCGCGTTCAATGCGCTGTTCTTCAACCAGGGCCAGTGCTGCTGCGCCGGCTCAAGGTTGTTCGTCGAAGACACGGTTCACGATGAATTCGTCGAACGACTGACGCGGCGCACGAAAAAGCAAAAGGTCGGCGATCCATTCGACCCCAAGACCACGCAGGGCCCGCAAGTCAGCGAGGAACAATTCAATAAGGTCCTCGGCTACATCGAGTCGGGCAAGCAGTGCGGAGCGAAGCTGCAAACGGGGGGCGGGCGCATCGGCAAACTCGGGTACTTCATCGAGCCGACCATTTTCACGAACGTGTTGGACGATCACAAGATCGCCCAGGAAGAAATCTTCGGCCCGGTGCTGTCGGTCATCAAATTCAAAGATATTGACGAAGTGATCCAGCGCGGCAACCGATCGATGTATGGCTTGGCCGCGGCAGTTTGGACCAAGGACATCACCAAGGCGCACCGCCTGGCCGCCGAGCTGCGGGCCGGGACGGTCTGGATCAACTGCTACGACGTCTTCGACGCCGCCGCCCCATTCGGCGGGTTCAAAATGTCGGGAATCGGGAGGGAACTCGGCGAGTACGCGCTGCGGAATTACACGGAGGTGAAGACGGTGACGGTGGCGATGTAGACCTCCACAAACGAGAAAGGGCTTCGATAGTCTAACGCTGCACATTTGGCAGTCGGTCAAATGTGCAGCGGTGGCCACTGTCCGTCCCCTTATGAATCAAGCCAGCGTGACTTGATTGCCGTTGACGCTGAGGCTCACGCGATCATTTTTGTGCTTCCCGATTCCATGAAGCACCTGCGCCTGCTTTAGTTTTTTTCCCGTCGCCTTCTCTTTAGCGTCTGCTCGAATCCACACGTCCTTATTGGGGGCGGTCGCGCAAAGCTCCGCATCGTATGCACGCCCCCCGACGATTAGTTCGATCTTCGTAACGCCCCCGACCTTGAAAGGAAGACCCCGTGCAGATCTAAGGCCGACAGTGACGTAAACCGCCTCTAGGTTGATGCCCTCATACGTGTACCCCGCGCCGCGAACTGTTCCCTGAATCATGGTCGAATCTCCGGTTGTGCTTCTCGACAACCCGCTGCTCTTGCTCGAATCGGGGCGATCGAGGATACCGCGAGTCGCATGTGTGGCTGACTTCTCCTGATTCGGCGCCCCGATTTGACCTTGGCGGAAGCCGAGTCGAGCTGAAAGTCCAGGCAAAAGTCCTTGCGAGCCTGACCTGCCCCTCTCGCTCTTCCGGCGAAACCGTCAAAGGCGCGGCCGATGGTTGCGCAGATGCGCCAAGGGCCGGCATTGTACCGCACAACTCCTCAGCATTGCGTTCGCCATTGGCTCGCGTTAGCGTTGCCGGTAAGTATGGCATCGGGCTTTCCGAAACCGCTAACCTCTCAAATCCCATGAGTGGCGTGTGCGCTTATTGCTCTCGTGCGGCCCAGTTGACCCGCGAGCACGTCGTGCCGAATTTCCTCTACCGGCAAAACCCGCAGGCCAAGCTCGGTTTTAATCCAAAAGCCGATCAGTTCATTTTTGGCGAAGTCCAAATCAAAGACGTCTGCGCAACGTGCAATAGCGAACATCTAGGGCGGCTTGACGCGTACGCCAGTCAGTTCTATGAGGCAAATGAAATCGGCCACTTGGTGACAACGGAGAAGAAGGTTCGAATTGCATATGATTATGCACTTCTCTCAAGATTTTTGCTAAAGGTGACTTTCAACTGCCTTCGGTTCAAAGGGGACGACACGCGATGGCTCAAGCCCTTTTCCGACTACATCCTCTACGGTGTTGATCATCCGACGGGCTTGGATTTTTGCCTGGGCGTCGAGGTCACCCGTTGTCATAAGATCACGAAGGCGGATCGAGCTGCGCTCCCTCCCGACGCCAAAGCATGGCAGTACATCCCGCCGCACACCATTCGCATTGGACAGCTGCAATCGCGCGAAATCGCGAGCGACTTTGTGTCGGCCCGATACATATCCCTCAATAACTTCTTCTTCTACTTAATCATCGGGAAGCGTCGCGCCGACGCGTTTTCAGCAATCCCTACCTTCATTCGTCATGCCCTGCCGCATGTCACCCTTCTTGATCCGGCGACCGCGGCGATGACACTCAAAGTTTCATCAGTGACGGCATTGATGAGATACGAGGCCACCGGATTGAGCGTCATGAACAAGTGGCTTGAATATATGTGCCGAAGCCAAACCAAATGATCCCAATGGGCCGGCCTAGCTCGGAATAGTCACTCGTAGCTCCTTTCGGCTAGACCTTGAGGGGGGTTGCGCCAAGCTCCCGGGTTGAGTGGGTGGCGGCGATAGCAACAGGAGGCCGAATAGCCGGCATAGTGCCCGCGTCGTGGTTTACGGGCACATGACGAAGAGCGTGTCATTAAGACCTTTGGCCCACGCGCAAACACGGTCGGTGCGCTTTGGCCTCAATGTCCGGGAAGCCACGCTAGCGACCGCAAAGAATTGTCCCGCCACGCCATTTTCGTGGACGGGCGACTTCAAGTCCTCAACATCGGCTTCATCGATGTCAGTCAGCCCGTACTCCGCACAGCCCGTACTCCGCCCGTAGACAGTCGATGGCTTCGGCGTTACTCATGATACTAACCGTAGGCCGTCCACTCCGTCGTTTCCAGCCTCGCGGGACTAGAAAGAGCCGCTGCGCAGCGCCGCGCGTGCGTCGGATAATCCCCACTATAACCCCTTATTCTCCGAATCAGATTTCGCCGCCGAGGAGCGGATGCGGCACACCCGCAACGGGAACCCGATTCCCCCGCCGGAGCCGCTGCCGGTCCGGTACGTCAGGTGACACGCGATCAGCATCGCGGCAAGTGTTGGATCATCGCGAACAAAAGCGCCCGCTCTCACGGCCCCGGCGGATTACTGGCCAAAGATTTGGGTGACCTTCCCGCTCTCCAGGGTCACGGCAACGCTATCGCAGATATAATCTCTTGACCCTCCAATCCATGCGTGGATACTCCTGCGGTAAAATGTCAAACGCTGAACGCCGTCTCCGAGTTCACTAGTTTCCACCTTGAAGGATTCCCTCCCACCAGCGTGGTTGCCTACATCTCCATTCCAATCTCCCGACTGTCGCTTCTTGAAGGCCTCAAACGCTTCCTCCCGGGTCATCCCCAAGACAATAGTCCCGTTATCTGCGGCTTGGTTGAGCTTGGTCCGCTCCAATTTCTGTGTATTGATCTCCGCCCGTAGTGCAGCCGCTTCTGCCGTCAGTTGCTTTATCCTCGCCTCGGCTTGGACCAACAGTGCTTTCATGTCGTCCAACTCGCCCTGCGTGATGGTGACGACCTTATCCCGGTGCGCTTGTTTCGCCGCCTGCTTTTCTTGCAGACGCTTCGTCGCTTCGTCGGTGGAGACTTGGGCGAAAGTGCAGGAGCAGGTAACGAGAAGGATGATCGACGTGATGCGTATCATTTTTTGTCTCCTCACCAGAAAGCACCCTACGGTCCCGGCGGTGTCCGGTGCCCCCGCCAATCTTTTTCGTCCGTTGGCGGTCGTGGACCGTCAGGACCGTTGTCCGATATGACCAAATGTTTTCGAAATCCCTGTCGGCGCCGCGCGTGCGTCGGATAATCCCCACTATAACCCCTTATTCGCCGAATCAGATTTCGCGCGGCAACGCGCGATGATGGTCTCCGCTGTAAAATCGACGAACTCGCCGCGATCCGCTTCCGCAATCCCCTCGTCAACTTCTGCGCGTAATTCTTCGATCTCCTGAGAAGAGAGGTCTTCCCGGGCCTGGAGTGTCGCCAAAGCGGCGTTAATCATGTCGTCCGACGATTCGTAAAGTCCGGACTTGATTTGATCATCCATGAAGCGCTGCAACTCGGGCTTGATTTGGACGTGCATGTAAATTCTCTCTCGGCATCAATTCTAACCCGGCTTTAGGCATTCACCAGCGAAATTGGCACACCGTTCACGCACTTGAATTTCATCGCAGCTTCGAATCACTATTGCTGATCCCGCGCAAGGCGAGGTTGAGGGCATCTACGTTGGTGGCGAGGCGCTTGGCTTCTGAGACGTCGATGATTTGTTTTTGGAATAGTTCGGTGAGGTGCTGGTCGAAGCTTTGGCTGCCGGACTCGCGGTTGCCGACGGCGCCTTTGAGTTTTTCGAATTCGCCTTCGATGATGTATTTGCGGACCAGGGGGGTGGCCATCATGATTTCGACGACCGGAACGCGGCCTTTGCCGTCGCGGCGTTTTGCGAGGCGCTGACAGATCACAGCGACCAAGTTCAGGCCGAGCTGGGTTTGCTGGAGGGATTTTTGATCGCTGTCGAACAGGGAGACCAATCGCTCGACGGACATGGGGGCGTTGGTGGCGTGGACGGTGGTGTAGACCAGGTGGCCGGTGTCGGCGGCGCGCAGGGCGGTGCTGAGCGAGAACGAATCGCGGATTTCGCCGATCAGGATGGTGTCGGGGTCCTGGCGCATCATGGCGCGCAGGGCGTATTCGTAGCTTTCGGCATCCGTGCCGACTTCCACCTGGCTGACGAGGCTCTTGGCGTTGTCGTGCTGGTATTCGATGGGGTCTTCGACGGTGATGATTCGCTCGGCTCGGGTGTGATTCACGCGGCCGATGATGGAGGCCAGGGTAGTGGATTTCCCGGAGCCGGTGGTTCCGGAGACGACGATCAGCCCGCGATGCACCTCGGCGAGTTTTTCGATCTGGGGCGGCAGATTCAGCTCATCGAACTTGGGGATCTTGGTCACGATGCGGCGCATGACCACCGCATAGCGCTCGCGGCTGTGGAAGATGTTGGTGCGGAAGCGCGCGGTCTTATCGGGCATGGGATACGCGAGATCGACGGCGCCGCGCTTCTCGAGGATTTCGCGTTTGTCGGCGTGCGTACACAGCTCGCCGACGATGTGCTCCATCTGGTCGTCGGTGAGCTCGGGGCAATCGAGGTATCGCGCCCGGCCATCCACGCGAATCATGGGGACGGAGCCGGCCTGAAGATGCACGTCAGAGCCGTTGATCTTGATGGCTGTTTTGAGGAAGTCCAGGAGGCTCAGACGGCGTTCTTCAATATGAATTTGCGGCTGAGCGGCATCACGATCGATATCCGCGTTCTCAACGACATCACCGACTTTGGTTGCCAGACCCATGGTGCGAATTCCTTCGAGTGACAAAAACGAGCAACACGAACTAACTGGAGTTTAGGATGCCAACCAGCGGCGGTCACAAACTGCGGCTGCGCGGTTCACGGCTCGGCGCAAAATCCCTTACGCCAGAGACGGCTCATCGGGCAGAATGAGGCGGCCGGTCACCGTGAAAACAAGAGCTTTGGGATTATCTGCGCGGATGCGGAATTTGGCAATGAAAAAGTGGGCCGATGGGATTGGCGATTGGGGGGATAGACTTGGTATGCCAATCTTTTGACGTGCAATCAATCGCGATCCAAGCCTCTTGTCTTCATCTGCGGCTAAATCTCTTCCTCCGATATTCGAGTGCGAACAAAGCCGTCGACGCACACCGATTGCCGCGACGATCCTCCACTCCATATAGTCTTGTTCACCTGCGTTCGTTACAATTCTCACCGGAGCAACCCATGTCGACCTACAACGCAATCATCCAACGAGACGGTGAATGGTGGATTGGATGGGTCGAGGAAATCCCCGGTGTTAATTCACAAGGCGCGACCCGTGAGGAACTGCTCGAGAACCTTCGATCGGCCCTTGAGGAAGCGATTGAGATGAACCGCGCCGATGCGCGGGCGGCAGCCAAAGGCGGATTCGAGGAAGCGAGCATTCTGGTTTGAAGCGGCGAGCATTCATCGCGCATCTCACCGCCCATGGCTGTCGGCTCGTTCGCGAAGGCGCGAAACATTCGTGGTGGGGCAACCCAGCCAACGGTCAACGCTCCGCCGTCCCCAGACATTCCGAAATCAACGACATCCTCACCCGAAAGATCTGCCGCGATCTTTCCATCCCCGAACCGTGACTTTTCAGTGAAATCAAATGCAGTTTAACGTCGAGTAGAGAAGAGGCGCAGTCATGTTTAGACCAATGACTTCCAGT
>DAIRGS010000146.1:0-3070 GCA_036794395.1 Tepidisphaeraceae bacterium
GGCTCGATTTTTGGTAACGAGCGTTGAACGGTATTGGGTTAGAAACCCGTGCCACTTAAAAGCAATGGCGCCGAATCGCGCACGGCCATTTAGCATCGCCGTCATCCCCCCCACTATGTCGTTTGAGCGATGTGCGTGCTTTTGATTTGAGAACTCGCCCCTACTCCACCGTCACACTCTTCGCCAGATTCCGCGGCTTATCCACGTTGCACCCACGAATGACTGCCGCGTGATAGGCAAGCAACTGGAGCGGCACAACGCTCAGCAGCGGCTGCAAACATTCCGGCGCATCGGGGATGTAGACGACATGATCGGAGTACCGGCGGATCTGCGTATCGCCTTCGGTGGCGACGGCAATAATCCGCCCGCCGCGCGCCCGCACTTCTTCGATGTTGCTGATCACCTTCTCGTACTGCGAGCCTTTGGTGGCCACGAACACGACTGGCATGCCTTCGTTGATCAGTGCGATCGGCCCGTGCTTCATCTCCGCCGCGGGCATGCCCTCGGCGTGGATGTAGCTGATTTCCTTGAGCTTGAGCGCGCCTTCCAGCGCGATCGGATAGTGATATCCGCGGCCCAGGAACAGCCAGTTTTCGCGCTCGCAGAATTCGCTGGCGATCTGCCGCACCGCATCGCTCTGAGCGAGGACGCGCTGCATCTTGTCGGGGATCATGCACAGGCCGTCGATGATTTCCTGGGTCTGCTGCTGGCTCATGAATTTGCGGCGGCCGATGTACAGCGCCAGCATCGTCAGCACCGCGCACTGGCAGGTAAACGCCTTCGTGCTGGCCACGCCAATTTCGGGGCCAGCATGCAGATAGATACCGCCGTTGGTTTCGCGGGCGATGGTGCTGCCGACCACATTGACCACCCCAATCGCCATCGCGCCTTTTTCCTTGCCTTCGCGGAGGGCCGCGAGGGTGTCGGCCGTCTCACCCGACTGGCTGATGGCGACGACAACCGTGCCCTCTTCAACAATGGGATTGCGATAACGGAATTCGCTGGCGTAGGTGCACTCGGTGACAACCTTGGCCAGGTCTTCCATCAGATAATCGCCCACCAGCCCGGCATGCCACGCGGTGCCCTGACCGGTGAGAATAAAGCGATGGGCGCGCGTCAATTCGCGCACATGATCGGATAACCCGCCCAACACGATCCGGCCTTCGCGCTGCTCGGCTCGTCCGCGGAGGCAGTTCCGCAACGCCGCCGGCTGCTCGAAGATCTCCTTGAGCATGTAATGCTCGTAGCTGCCCAGTTCATACTCCTCGAGCTTGTGCTCGAGTTGCTGAATCACCGGAGAGATCTGGATATCGTCGATGGTGGTGGTGCGGAATTCGTTGGGCCGGAGAACGGCCATCTCATTGTCGTTGAGATAAATAACCTGCGTGGTGTGCTCGACAATCGCGCTGGCATCCGAGGCGACGATGTATTCTTCCTGGCCCACGCCAATGATCAGCGGGCTGCCCTTGCGGGCGACAACCAGCGTGTCGGGTTCATCCTTGCAGATGACCGCGATGCCGTACGTGCCTTCAACCTGATGCAGCGCCGCCTGCACAGCTTTCTGAAGCAGCGGGCCGGTGGTGCCGCGCGCTTTGAGATCCGTGTATAAATCGCCGATCAGCATCGCCAGCACTTCGGTATCCGTCTGGCTGAAAAAGGTATGGCCCTTGTCGGTGAGGAATTGCTTGAGCGCGACGTAGTTTTCGATGATGCCGTTATGAACCAGCGCCACATTACCGGCGTCATCCATATGCGGGTGGGCGTTCACTTCATTCGGCACGCCGTGCGTGGCCCAGCGCGTGTGGGCCATACCCAGGCTGGCCGGTGGAAGCGCATTGCCATTGTGAAGCGAGCTCTCCAGTACGCTGATCCGCCCCACCGCCCGCCGAACATGCAGCCCGCCCGCCTCATCGATCACCGCAATGCCGGCTGAGTCATAGCCGCGATATTCAAGGCGTTTAAGGCCTTCAATGAGCAACGGCTGAGCAATCTTCCGACCCACGTACGCAACAATTCCACACATAGCTTCACGCTCCCGTTATCGATATCGGTTCGATGGATCGGCGATTCGACCCTTTGCACAATTTCTCAATGAATGTCTAAACGAATCAATATCGCTTGCGGATGGCCTGATAACTTTACACCTGATCGGCTGGCAATCCAGTGATCGGGGCCGCAGTTCCGATAAATTGGGTGTCGCACCAGCTTGCCCAATATGCCGCTCCCGGTGCGTAGCAATCTGCAATTTGCCCCTCGCGACCAAGACCTCTAAGTGGACGTCGATCGGTTAGTGCCTGAATAAGACGCCAGCTCTCGCATCAGCCAGGCTCGCGCGAAAGTCCAGTCATCTGCCACGGTGCGAGCGGACACGCCCAGCGAAGCGGCGGTTTCTTCCACGGTCAGCCCGCCGAAATAGCGCATCACCACGACCTCGGCCATCCGCTGGCTTTCCTGGCCAAGGCGCTGGATCGCATCGTTCAGATCGAGGATCTCCAGTTTTTCGTCGATGTTGCGAGCATCGAGGCCGCTGAACGTCACCCGGACCCAATCCCCGCCGCGCTTGTCGGCTTGTTTGGCTCGGGCGAATTCGACAAGAATCCGCCGCATCGTTTGCGCCGCGGCGGCTAGAAACGTGCCGCGCGAGGCGCTCTTGAGGTTGTGCTGCTCGGCCAGCCGCAAATATGCCTCGTTGACCAGCGCCGTCGGCTGAAGCGTATGATCGCGCCGCTCCCGACCCAGCTCGCGCGCCGCAATCTGCCGCAACTCTTCCTGAAGTTGCGCCATCAACCGGCCAACGTTCGAATCCCGCTCTCCCGGTGACTCCGACTGCGAAGAGTGCTCATCGGTTTCGGCTGCCATAACCCTCCAGTTCCGCGCCATTGTGTCCCCGCCCCCAAATCCCGCAAGTCCGCAACGGCCGACCCGCACGATAGAGTCCAAGACACCTAAGGCGACCCTCTTCCCCCTCCCTCGGGTACTCCCGGGGGAGGGTAGGGTGGGGGCAATGCGATCGCATGTGACCTTTTGGGAGGGCGAGGCTCCTGCCGAGCCGCCTATTTCGAAAACGCTT
>DAIRGS010000146.1:3080-17796 GCA_036794395.1 Tepidisphaeraceae bacterium
TCCCAAAGCCATGTATTCTCGCTGTACATGCGATCGCCCCGAAGGAAGCGGCCAAAACGTCCGCTCGGCATGACGACCCCTCAACAAATCCGGTAGAATCACGACTCATCTTCTGGTTTTGGGAAGGAACCATGGGCACCCACCGACTGGACAAGATTCGCGAGGTTTTCTTGATCGCGCGCGATCTTTCCCCCGAGCGCCGCGCCGCCCTCCTCACCGAAAAGTGCGGCGGAGACGCATCGATCCTCAAGGAAGTGGAAGAGCTGCTCATTGCCGACGACAAAGGCGGATTTCTTCCTGAGACGGTGGAAGTGCGTTCCCCGATTCACCAGCCGCCAAAACAGCACGCTGGGCCGGCAATTCCCGCGTTCGCCAAACCGGCTCCGCCCGCCATCGAAGGTTACAGGGTTCTGCTTCTGCTGGGCCAGGGCGGAATGGGCACGGTATGGAAAGCACTGCAGATCAGCACCAACCGGCCGGTGGCGCTGAAGCTGATGTCGGCGGCGCTGTTTGCATCGGATCGCGCCAAGGCGCGTTTCACTCGCGAGGTGGAACTTGCCGCCCGGCTTCAACATCCCAATGTCGCCCGGATCTACGATGGCGGCCAGACGCCCACCGCCTATTACTACGCGATGGAACTGGTCGACGGTCAACGGCTGGATACATTTGTCAAGGAAAGGAAACTTTCCGAACGGCAAATCCTCATCCTCATGCGCCGCGTATGCGCGGGCTTGCAACACGCACATGAAAAAGGCGTGATCCATCGCGATCTGAAGCCGGCCAATATTCTGGTGGATCAGGATGGCCAGCCGCGGATTTTGGATTTTGGAATCGCCAAGGCCGTTGCCGAGGATGCGGCCAACGCCCTCACCGCCGATGGCGAAGTGGCCGGCACGCCCGCCTACATGTCTCCCGAGCAGATCAAGGGCGAACAGGTGGATGCGCGCTCGGATATATTCACCTTCGGCATCGTGCTCTATGAGGCGTTGACCGGAACATTGCCGTTTTCGAAAGACTCGCATGGCGAAATCATGGCCGCCATCCTTCGCGATGACCCCGCGCCGCTGGAGGCATCGGCGGGAGTTTGCGCAGTTGTACACCGATGCCTGCGAAAGCAACCCACCGGCCGGTTTCAATCGATGAATGAAGTGCGCGCCGCGTTGAAACAAGCGGCCGGGGTGACTGCCGACCGCGCGCCCTCCATCGCTGTGCTGCCGTTTGCGAACATGAGCGTCGATGCCGGCGACGAATATTTTGCCGATGGCCTGGCGGAGGAAATCATCAACGCGCTGACGCACGTGAGCGGGTTAAAAGTCATCGCACGAACTTCTGCCTTTGCCTTCAAAGGCAAAAATGCCGACATCCGCAAAATCGCCCGCGCGCTGGGCGTGAGCAATGTTCTTGAGGGCAGCGTTCGTCGGGCCGGGAAGCAGTTGCGGATCACCGCGCAGCTCATTCGCGCATCCGATGGAACCCACCTGTGGTCTCACCGATACGATCGTGAAATGATCGATGTCTTTGCCATCCAGGACGAAATCGCTTTGGCGATTGCCGAGGAACTCAAGGTGAGCCTGACCGCCACCGGCGGGCCCAAGAAACAGACGCACAGTCTGCCGGCTTACGAGGCCCTGCTTCAGGCCCGCCACCACTGGCATAAATTCTCGACCGGCGGCTGGGCGCGGGCGCAGGAATGCTTCCAGCGAGCCCTCTCGATTGATCCCAACTACGCCGCCGCCCATGCGGGCATGGCATCTTACTATGGCGCTCTGGCATCAGTCGCGATGGCCCACCCGAAAGACGCGCTGCCCAGGGCGCGTGCCGCGGCGGAAAAAGCCCTGTCGCTCGATTCTTCCCTGGCCGAGGCGCACGCGATTCTCGGAGTGGTCAGCGGTATCGGAGACTACGACTGGGCCCAGGCCGGCAATCACTTTCGGCGCGCGCTGGAACTGGATCGACATTCCGCGTCGGTCTGCGTGCCTTATGCAATCTGGTATTTGCGCCCCAGAGGGCGCCTTGAAGAGGCGCTGGCCGAACTGAAACTACTGCGCGAGCGCGACCCATTGTCTGTGATGGCCCGAAACGAACTATCGCTCATGCTGTTTCTCATGCGCGACTACGAAGCATCGGCCGCCATGGCACAGCAGGCGCTGGATCTGGAACCGAATCACAACCTCGCCCTGCTCCAGCTTGTGCGGGTGCGCCTGGCGCAGAACCGCTTCGAAGAAGCCATTACCCTGGCCGAGCAAACCGCCGACCGAAAGTGGCTGGTCTCGCTGGCCCACCTCGTGGCGGCCTATCAAGCCGCCGGCCGTTCCACCGACGCGCAAACCTGCCTGGCTGAGATGCACGCGTTGGCCGCCCAATTGGGCTACGTCCACGCCACGCCATTTGCCACGACTTATGCCGCTCTCGGCGAAGTCGAACCCGCCATGGAATGGGTCGAAAAAGCCATCGAGCTGCGCGAGCCCATGATCACCCTCCTCAAAACCTGGCCCGTCTTCGACCCCCTCCGCTCCCACCCCCGCTACCCAGCGATGCTGGAAATGATGAACCTGGCCTGACAACACACACCCCGCTTCGCCAGCGGCATGTGGGCGTTTGGACCCATGCGCCTGGACTTATTGCAGTTTTGGCAAGCCTTTTTCGCCATCTCCTTCTGAACAGACCTGCATCTGCAACTGAAGGAGTTGAACCAGGTTGATCAACGATCAATGACCCAAACTGCGCACTTCGCGCATTATAAAGAATGAGGCATGTCATGAATTCAGAACTTGATTCAACGCTGTGCGTGGCGATTCAACCTTCGGTCGGCGGGAAATGCCGCCTGCTCATGGCCGATGGGGGCACAATCGAATTGCCGAACCGAAAAGAGCTGTACGCCCTGGTGCGGCGCGAAAAGCTCACGATCGTGCCGCAATCCCAGCTATTGGCGTTGGCCGGAAGCGGGGGTGGAAGCCGTTATTCCGACCGCGTGATCCCAAGCCCGTCCGGCGGCGATGACTTCACCTGCGCCCAATGGAAACGCATCGCCCGCATGCAGGAACGGTATCGCGTTATCGGAGAAAGCTGGGAATGGTGGCGAAGAATGTGCGCCGGCAAGCCGGGCAGCGTAATCGAATCGCTCCTGATCACCCTCAACCACGTTGACGCCACCCGCCGCCGTCGGAATAAGTTTTACCCTGACCCGCTGACACTGCTGATGGAAGCGTGCCGGGCGGTCGGAGGTTATGACATCTGGCTGATTTATTTTAAGTTGTGTGAGTTATATGGGGAGTGAGAATGGCGGTGGGAATTGCCGCCATTGCCTTTGGGAATCTACAATTCCTTCAAATGAGCATCGTTTCATATGCGGGAAGCAGATGTCGTTGTTCATTCCGTCTGACTCAGCTACATGCGGCAGCGACTGGGCCTTTGAAAGATCGGTCGAATTCGGGCGATCCACCTCCGACGCCCTCGACCAATTCAGCCTGCTCTTCAGGCGTGAAAAAGATACCTATGGGCTCTGGTCCGTAACGTTCCGCCGCTCTGGATTAGCCGGCATTTGGCCATTCCAGTTTTCTCGAACGCACGTTTGACTTTGTTTCGCGGAATCAAGTTGTGCGCTGTTCATCGGAATGGGATTCATGCAACGGTTTGCAACGGAATGCAACGTTTGGGACGGAGATGAAAACCTAACTTTGCGCGGGAATCCAGATTCGGCGGGTTAGACACGTCGAAGATTTTGGAAAAGGGCTGGCGTTGGGAGTTGTCTGCGTGCTTCGAATTCGGCAGTCAACAGGGATAGAAGAAGATCTGCGTTAAGTGCTGACGCTGGAAGTTGCGGCGTGCCAGCTTTCCCCCGGAGTACCGGGGCCGCTGTTCACGGTGGCGTCTTGGCTCCCCTGGCTGGTTGGGCAAAAGAGAATAAGGAATCGCGGTGCGACACGGCGGGAGGTTTTGGGGGCGGGTTTTGTGAGTGGGTTCCATATCATCGACCGCTGCGCTGCGTCCTGCTCCGCGGGAGCAACGACCACGCCGCGGGCGGAGTGGATTACTGGTGTTGGAAAGGTTGTCGCCGTGCCCGCGTCATGGCGATTGCTGCCGCTGCACGACGGACGCATCTTCGCTTGTGTGTGCGACAATTGCCGTCCCCCGTTCGCCCTCTGACGCGAAGGGCGAACGGGGAACTTCAATGTGGGGGGAAGCGCTTTACGGAAGGTGAGGCATTCGGCACGGATACTCGCACTCACCAAATGCAGCTCGGCAGGAGCGTCGCACTGCGGGGGTTCAAATCGGTGCGCGAGGGTTGCGTTCACATTCATTTGGGGTTGGGCGGGTTGAGGACGCCGAGACCTTTGAGGAGGGAGAGGGCGAGTTTGGCGTCGCCTTTGTTGATCGCGTTGAGGAGGGTGGTGGTGGCGAGGTCGGCGGATTTGAGGAGGGTGGCGCGGGCGGTTTCGGCGAGTTCTTTCTTCCAGGCTTCATAGACGGCGACGAACCGGGGGTCGGATTTGAGCCAGCGCCAGAGGGTGGTGCGATCGACGCCGGCCCGCTCGGCGGAGTCGGCGAAGTTGCAACCCTCGGCCAGGGCGTTGATGGCCTGTTGCTGGTCGATGGGGAGGTTTTCGAGAGCGGGGGTTTCGGGGAGAGTGAGTGCGGTGGACATAGGGGTTCCTTTCGGTTGGAAGTGAGGGGAGACGGGAAATTCGAATGACGAAATTCGAATGACGAATCAATGACGAATGACTGAAGCTCGAATGACGAAACGGGGACTGGGAGACTCTGGGGATCGGAAGGGGTCTTAATCTCAATCCAAATCTTAATCCTAATCTGAGTTGGAGGGGGGAGGCTCGGGATTAGGATTGGGATTGAGATTAGGATTAGGATTAGGAATGGGGGCGTGCGAAAGAGGTTCCTCCTATATATAGGCCAAATGTTCAAATTTTGATTGCAGGTGATGGAGCGGCTGGGGTTTAAAGTTCCGTCACACGATGACAAGAATTGCTGGGAATGGTAGCTGCGTTCAAGTTTTGAGGCGTGGGGCGTGCAACGGTTTGCAACGGAATGCAACGCCGGAGAGCGTGGGAGGTGAGATGTGGGTGGCGTTGGCCGATGGAATTTTCGGCGGCGGATTGTTGGTGGCTTGTGTCGGTTGACATTCTCGTCGGGAATGCTGACTAGTGAATTTGGTTGACCAGCTCATCGACGGCTTGGGCTAACTCGTTGCCTGAGCCATAGGCAAGTTGGTTGAAGCGGATGACGCCGGCGCGATCGAGGACGTAGATTTTGGGCCAGGGGCGGACGTTCCAGGCTTTGGCGATGGGATGGGGGCTGTCGAGGCTTCCGTCGGTCCAGGATCGCCAATTGATTTGATGCTTTTGCAGAACGGCTTTGAGATCGGCTGGTTCGTCGTTGTTGATTCCCAGCAGGACGAATGGTTTGCCTTGCATTCGCTTGACGAGTTCGCGTTCGGCGGGGACTTCGGCCATGCAGGGGCCGCACCAACCGGCCCAGAAGACCAGGGCGACGACTTTGCCGCGATAGTCGCTGAGTTTCATGGGGACGCCATTTTGATCGTTGCCGGTGATCTCTGGGGCGATTTGTCCGATATCGAGTTTTTGGAGTTGGAAGAGGCTTCGATCGGCCTGAGCTCCGATGGATTCTTCGCCGGCTTTAATGTCGGCAAATTCCTTGCGGGCACGCTCCAAGAGTTCGATGGCATGGGCATGGAGGTCTTTTGGGTCGGAGGCGAAGAGGTTGGCCATCCAATCTGATCCGTTGTCGTCCAAACGTGCCTTAAAGGCCGGCACTTCGCGGCAGATCTCAAGAATCTCAGCGTGTTCTTTCTGATTTTCGGCCAGATAAAACAGGGCTTGCCCGCGGACATCACGGCTGGGATTTTTTTCGGCGGCTTGCCGGAGGAGTTCGCGGGACGGTTTTGTGAGAAGGTCTTTCAGGGAGGGGAACGTTTCGGCCAGCTTCGGGTTTTCGATATGGCCCGCGGTGAGCATTTCGATGGCGAGATCAGGGCGGACGGGTTCGTCTTTCCATTTCCATGAGGTGTTTGAGTAATCAACGGCGGCGATTAAAGCTTCGAACCCGCCGGGGCCGGTTGGGTCTGACTTGGCCAGGTCGATGAGTTTCGCAACATATGTGGCCGGGTTGGGCCTTTTTTTGATGTAGAGCTTAATGCCCTCTTCGCGCGTTTTGGCGGCGTGAAGCGCTTCGAACGCGGCATGGTCCTTTTGCTTGTAATCGGCCTGGAGAGATTCAACCTCCTTTGCGATCGGGGAATCGGCGGCCGTCACCCGTTTTGAGTCAAAAAACAGCGCTGCAAAGAGGCAGGCCAGAAGGACGCTCAATCTAAAGCAGCAGTTGCGATTCATTCGGAGGTTCCTTCCCGCCCTGCAATGTAGACGGAGCCGACCGGGGGACTTGCGGGAAACTTGGAGGATCCTGGTGTGTCGGAAATCCTAAAGCGGATGAGCCGTCGATTGTCATCCTGGAGCGGAGCGAAGGATCTGGTTTGGGTAAGCCGCTCGAATAACAGATCCTTCGCTTCGCTCCAGGATGACAGGGTCGAGGATAGGTTCAAGACTTGTTGCGGCACTTTTTGAAATCGATGATGGGTGGCTCATGGTCGAAATATGTCTCTCCCCACTATATAGGCCGGTTATTGCAATTTTGTTTGCAGGTGCTGGTGCGGCGGGGATTTAAGCTTCCGTCACACGATGACACAAAATTCTGGGACGAAGGGTGGGCGTGCAACGGAATGCAACGCTAGGAGAGTTGGAAGGGCGCGGTCGGGGAGGGGTCTTGTTGTCCTGTTGTCCTTTTTATCATTGAAATGGACGAGACGGTAGATGTGTGACTCGAAGGACAGCTTGATCCATGGGGAGTCGCAGTATCTACGAAAAGAAAAAGAAGGAAGAATTGGGTGTGATAGGATTGACGCCAGGATTTGCCTGGGCGAAGGCTTCGCGTTTTTCAGTTGATTGGGGAGAAGAAGATCTCGGTTAAAGGACTGACGTGTGAGTTACCTGCGTGACAGCTTCAAATTTTGGAGTACCAAAATTGCGCTGTTCACGGCGGTATCGAACGGCCCCTGGGTATTGGGGCTAAGACAATAAGGAATCGCGGTGCGATGCGGCGGGAGGATGTGGGCGGGTGTTGTAAGTGCATTCCGTGTCATCGACCGCTGCGCCGCGTCCTGCTGCGCGGGATCAACCGCCACGCCGCGGGCGGGAGAGATTGCGTGGATGCGAGAGGTAGTTTCCTTGCCCGCGTCATGGCGGTTGCTGCCGCTGCGCGACGGACGCGGCTACGCTTGTGGGGTCGGTAATTGCCGTTCCCCTTTCGCCCTCTGAAGCGAACGGCGAACGGGGAACTTTCATGTGGGATGCGGGAAAGAGTCGCAGATTGCTTTTTGTTGGCTCAGGGTCGAGAGGACACCTCCTGGCGTCGTCATTTGGGTGTTGAAACCGGCAGTGAGGCGTTCCAGGTTCGGTGGGGGCGGTTCCTCGCATTTCGGCGGCCAAACCGTCGTTTCGGCAATAACATCGAACATCATGACCGCTCGATTTTTCGTTCAGGCGATGTTAGGATATCCTTGTCAGGAGGACGCGTGGCTCAGGGTTCGTCAATTGAGTGGACGGAAGCGACTTGGAACCCTGTCACGGGCTGCACAAAGGTCAGCGCGGGCTGCAAGCACTGTTACGCGGAGCGGATGGCAAAACGACTCCAGGCGATGGGGGTGGATCGATACGCCAAGGGGTTCGCGCTTACGCTGCAGCCGGATGTAATCGATTTGCCGCGTCAGTGGAAAAAGGGGCGGACAATTTTTGTGAACTCGATGAGCGACCTATTTCATGAAAAGGTTCCAGCTGACTTTGTGAGAAAAGTCTTCCGGGTTATGAACGAGTGTCCTCAACACACTTTTCAGATTCTCACGAAGCGACCGGAGATTGCTTCCCGATATGCTCCGGAGTTGGATTGGACTCAAAACATTTGGATGGGAACAAGCGTCGAGAATATGCTCGTAGTGCATCGCATTGCTGCCCTTAAGAGCATTCCGGCGGCCGTACGCTTTCTATCTCTGGAGCCATTGATTGGGCCGCTTCCAGCGCTCGACCTTGATGGAATCCACTGGGTAATTGCCGGCGGTGAGTCTGGTCCTGGAGCAAGGCCAATGCAGCAGAGTTGGGTTGAACAAATCCGCGACCGATGCGTCGCACGCGGGGTCGCTTTCTTCTTCAAGCAGTGGGGGGGCGTAAACAAGAAGCGCACCGGGCGCACGTTGGACGGACGGATTTGGGATGAGATGCCGACAATCGCAACAGAGGGGGCCGACGATGTTCAAGTTGCCCGAGCCGCAAGATGATGGGTTGTTTACTCCAGTCGTCGGATCATGGTCGGCTCACAAGCACCATTTTTTACGTCGCTACATTGACGCCTTCGTCACGGCGATGCGTGGCAAAAAATGGTCGGGGCTTCACTACATTGACCTTTTCGCAAGCGCGGGGATTGAGCAGATCGAAAATGGGCCGTTGGATTGGGGCTCGCCACTGATCGCCGCTCAAGCACCTCATCCGTTTTCCCGGCTTCATTGTTGCGAGCTCTCGAAGCGGTCGTTTAAGGCTTTGTCCGAGCGCATGGCCCGCTATCCACAGCCGCAAACGCCACAAATGCTGCAAGGCGATGCGAATTTGAAGGTCGGTGAGATCGTTAAAGCGATTCCGACTGGATCGCTTTCGCTGGCGTTTCTCGATCCTCACGGGCTTCATCTGCACTTCGAAACGGTAAAGCGGCTTGCGTCTCACAATGTCGACCTCATCATCTTTTTCCCCGATCATTTGGACGCACTTCGAAACTGGGAGATTTACGAAGAGAATCCCAACTCAAATCTCGACCGTGTCCTTGGTGCGCCGTGGCGGGATGAAATAAAGGATGCTCCGGCCGAACGCCGCGCCGAGGTACTTTCTGAGATATACATCAAACAATTGCGCACTCTTGGATACTCAGAGTTTGAATTCGAGCGGATTTCACTACCGACAGGCCGCTTCCTTTATAAGTTGATCTTCTGCTCGCGTGCGTCGGCGGGCGGGAAGATCTGGCGAGGCATCTCAAACAAGAAGGCTGATGGTCAATCAACGTTTGATTTCGGCTCATGATTGTCTACGAGCCAACTTCTTGAAGGCGCCTGGCCGCTTGTCATTTCGAAGGATCGTAAGCCAAGCGGTCTTCGTCCCAATGGATATCGTGGTCTTCGACGTGGACGTCCCACGCGGCGTCGGGAATCAGCCGGCGTAGTTCACTCAGGGCTTTGCACCAGTGTTGTGCACCAATCCAAAGGGCGTCCTCTGAGTTATCGGGGAGCCCGGTGGCGCCTTCGATGATTGCGCCGACTGTCAGCGTCGGGTCGTATAGCGTGAAATCCTCCCAATTCAGACCATTCCGCGTCCGGCAATACTGCTCAATCAGTTCGTGCACTGAATACTTGGCTTTGATGGCAATAACCGCCGTCTGCTCCGATTCGGTCATCGCATGTTTACGCTTTGCTGTGTAATAAATCGAGATGCCCATTTTAGCTTCCGCTGTGTGGGTAAAAAATGGCATGCCCCTGTCGAAGCTTCGCTGCATACCGCAGCGGGTCCATCGCTTTTCGAGGTCGCGGGAAAACTACGACAGACATTTTAAGCGGCAAGAGGGGACAGGCAACTTACGGGGCCGATTGCGCCGGTTCGCGCGTTAGCAGGATTAACTTGTTTACCCGCGATTCGGAGAGGAGCGCTTTTTGTGCGCGGGAAGAAAAGCGCTCCTCTCCGAGTCGCGGCTAAACTTGGGGAGGGCGAGGCGTTGGTGAGCCCGGTTTTCAAGTGAGCTTCGGCTCGGGCGGAGCCTCGCCCTCCCGGGTTTGTGTCAGACGCGATTACCCTGTTTTAGCTCCCGCTCGCGGATTAATTCTGACGGCGACGAAGTAAACGACCACTCCTGCCACAACCGCGCTCCCGGAGAAGATCAATCCCTTCCTGGCTCCGTCGTCTGAAAGCGCGTCGTAGAACGCCATTGCCATCAGGAGGATTGGTGCGAGGCTGATGAGGATGCAGCCGGGGAGGCCGGCGGGGACTTTGTAGGGGCGGGGGAGGGTGGGTTCGCGCAGGCGGAGGGCGATGAGGGCGATGAATTCGAGGATGAGGCTCAGTCCGTAAAGCAGCGTGTCGAGGATCAGGAGTTTGAGGAAGCCGAGTCTCATGCATAGTCCCCAGCCGACGGCGCAGACGAGGAGGGAGACCCAGGGGACGGCGGTGCGGGGGGTGCGGAGGGCCATGAATTTGGGGAGGAAGCCGTCGGCGGCCATGGCGATGGGGACGCGCGAGTAGGAAAGCATGAGGGCGTTGAACATGGAGAAGGCGGAGATCATTCCTCCGGCCATGATGGCGATGGCGAGGGCTTGGCCGACGCGCGGGCCCAGAGCTGAGCCGATGGTTTTTCCCACGTTGACCCAGGAGCCGGTTTCCCAAGTTGCGGGGTCGATGCCGGACCGGGAGACGGCTGCGACGGGCAGGACGTAGGTGGCGGCGACCAGCAGCACGGAGACGAGCATGGCCAGCGGGTAGGTTCGCTGGGGGCGATGCACTTCGCCGGCGATGGTTGAGACGTTGTCCCAGCCCATGTAGTTCCACATGGCGATGAGAATTCCGCCGAGGAGATTCAGGCTGGCCGGCTCGCTTGTGGGTGGGGTCGCCTGCTTGTGCGAGAGCATCGCCAGGACCGTCACGATGCCGAAGGGGAGGAGCAGCGCGAGCGTCATCATCAGGGACCCGGCTCCGACCGATCGGATGCCGGCCAGGTTGATCCCCACGCACAGGGCGATCAGAGCAATCCCAATCAGAGTTGCCCAGGTTTGGTTCTGTGCGGCGGGCCAGAGGCGGGCGAGATAGCTGATGAACAGCGTTGGATAGATCGCCATGTCGAAGATGCTGGCGGCGAAGGAGAGCCATGCTTCCTGGAATCCCCAGAACGGCCCCAGGGCACGCCGGACCCAGACGTAGTATCCGCCGTCCTCGGGGATGGCGGCGGACAGTTCGCTGACCATCAGCGTGACGGGAAACGACCAAAGCACGGGGGTAATCAGTAGAAGGAGGATCGCGTTGCGATACCCGGACATGTGGACCAGGTCTTCGAGCCCGAACGGGCCGCCGGCGACCATGCAGTAGGTGATTCCGATGAGGGGAAGAAGCGTAGTTCGCTTGATGGTGGGCGCAAGGCCGGGGGCCGGGGAACGGGATGTGTGGATCAATTCTTGTTACCTCTCCCGCGGCGGGGGTGAAGTTTGCCCGCGCGCGACGGGATATGTAACGATGACTGAAAAGAATTATTTTCAATTTGCTGATTTATTTGCGGGTGGGCGGTCACACGATCGGCATCGTCACCGGGGATCAAATGGTTTGAGTCGCGATTCGACGGGGAGGGGTTTCTGTGGGGAACTGAAAAGCGCTCCCCCTGGTCGCGGCGAAACGGGAGCTGAAGAAGTTCGATTACGCGCATAGGTCGAGTTGATCCTGAGGGGATCAAGACGGTGGAGTATCACAGCTTGCCGACGCAGGTCGTCAGGCTTTCGCGATCGCTGCGTTGGAGATGTCGGTTACGACCTTGCGGAGGAGTTCCCACGTCTCGCGGTGGTAATGCTCGGGGATGTCGATGCGCTGGCCTTCCTTGTAACGACCGATGGCCCCCGCTTTGGATTCGTACGTCTTGCTCGCGACGCCCCGGTTGTGAACGAGCACGTCGCGCGACGCCTTTGCCTCGGCGATTTTGCCGATCTCGTCTTGCGTTGGGCAGCCAAGTTTGGCCTTGTCCTCAAGGTACTCGAACCAGCCGGTGGGACGGTCGTACAGGATCTCGTTCACTTCCTTGCTCACCACGCGCGATGTGATCGCGTCCTTGTCAGGAGCATCCAACACGTCTTTGAATTCTACCTTTTTGCCGCTGAGGTTCTTGGGATACGTCATGAGCCAGAGGCGCAGCACGTGGAAAAAATAATTCTCAAAAATTGCAACGAACTGCTGGAACGTCGCCTCGGCGAGTTGTTCCGCGACGTACCCTCGGGCTTTGCCGGCAAGATCGGCCTGGGTCGTCACGGTACCGGTACTCATATTGCGGATTGAAAATGTGTGGCCGGCCGCTATGACCCGACGGACAATGTCCCACGCGATCTTCGTATCCGTGTAGTAGTCGTGGGCTGCATTAAGGTCTGCCAGAACGCGGTCGCGCAGCGATGCGATATCGTCAGCGAGTGCCATGAAAACATTCCGATTAGTGGACGCTGTCCAGAATGTTTTGCACTGCGGACGCATTAGCGCCGCGGCCGAGATTGATTACCGCGAGTTCCGGGGTGCCGTTCAGCGAAATAGCGTTCTCGTCAACCCAGTGATGAATTTGATGGCGTTTGAGAAGCTCTTTGACCTCATCCAGCTGACTGACCGGCAGCATGATGTAAGGACCGGCGGTACCGTCGGTTGAAACGCTCAATCGCTGATGAGTTGTCGCATCGGTCATCGTCTGATCCTTTCGGGTCTGCTTACGCTTAACTATGAAGTATAACGTCATTGGCTACTCCGTTGTCCCGGCTCAATTCGGATTCGCCTCGGCCCGCAAACGCGTCAAGCGATTTGAGAGTCTTGCTTCGGCGGCGTTTAGAATGGGGTCGTAGGGAACGCCCGGCAATTCCTCGCCCTCGCTGCGGATGCGCATTTCCCAGCGGATCATGACTTCAAGGATCTGAGCCGTGTGCATTTCGGCGTAATCGCGATTGCCGAGCACGCCCTCGCCGCCCTCGGCCAATTCCATGATTTGATCGTAGATTTCCACCAACTCCTGGTCGGTCGATTCCATGACCTCGACGTCCCAGTCGTTCATGAGCTTCAGCAACTGCAGGCGGAATTTTTCTGAGTCGATCATTTCTTTGCTCCTCTATGGCGATGCGCCTTTGGATCGCGGATGCACGCCAAGTGCCTTGTGGCTCAAAAGCGCGACCTGTCGCCACTTCGCGACGATGTAGTGTAACAGAATCCGCGATTCAATGTAAGGGTATTGTACGGTATCTGGGCAGGGTAACTGGTATAAATCGAAATATTACGATTTACTGCTCACAGATATTGGTTCAGTTTTTGGAATTGGGCTACCGCATTCGGGGCAGACGCCGCTGTTGTTGCCGGTGAGATTGTAGGAACAATTGGGGCAGCGATCGATGGAACGGTTCTTCCGCCAAAAACGACGTACCTCGACAGCAGGAAGTGTTGCTAGAACCAAAACGAGGAACCAGTAAGGAATGGTGACGGCCCACCAGAGTTCTTGTGCCGGAGGCGTATCCTGTTGCCATTTACCGTAATAGAACCGGAAGGCTAGCAGTTCGATGCGAAATGCTGACACATCTTTCTTTGTGGGGAAGGGGTCACGTGATTCTTCGCCCTTTTCCCAGACCCAGCCATCTTCAACATACGGCATGTAGATTTTGCGGAACACTTCTCGGCCTTTTATCGACCGCCCCCGCACAAAGTTACTTATGGTGATCGCGCCGCCGCCCGACCAGAAATTCAGGTCGTGTCCTTTGACCCACTTCCCGTCTTCGCTCAAAAAAATCCGCCTTAGATTCTCGGGAATGAAACGCGACCGCACCCAAATCACCACCGTCGCCACGCATAGCAGCAGAGACAGAAGGGACGCGATGGAAAGAATTCGACGGCGCACGGGTTGGATTGTACCACCGCGAATGAAATGGCCGGCCTTGCGGACGGCTCTCGATCACGGTCAACCGGGGCGATTGCATGTTCCCGATGCGGCACAGATGCGCTCGGGTGTGTTTCGCCCGAAGTCGATCGTTGCGAGGATTTCGACCTTTGGTCGAACACAGCCGAGGGCGGCTGTGCCACACAATTCTGGATTCGTTCCAAACGCGATTGTCCTGCACGTTTAACGCAACACGCGAGTCGGGACTTGAAAGCGCACCGCCGAGTGGAAATCCCTACAATTCCGGGATGGACCTCTTCCACGAATCCCGGCAGAAGAATCTTGCCCGTGCGGCGCCACTTGCGGTTCGGATGCGTCCCCGGACGCTGGAGGAGTTTGTGGGGCAGGGGCATTTTTTGGGGGCGGGGAAGTTGTTGCGGCGGATGTTGGAGGCGGATCGGTTGACGAGTGTGATTTTTTATGGGCCGCCGGGGACGGGGAAGACGACGTTGGCTCAGCTCGTGGCGGCTTACACGAAGAGCCACTTCGAGCAGGTGAATGCGGCGGCGGTGGGCGTGAAAGAGGTGCGGGGGATTCTGGACGCGGCTCGGGAGCGGTTGGGGAATTCGGGGGAGCGGACGGTTTTGTTTCTGGATGAGATTCACCGGTTCAATCGGGCGCAGCAGGATATTCTGCTTCCCGATGTGGAGGCGGGGCATATTCTGCTGGTGGGGGCGACGACGGAGAATCCGTTTTTTGCGATTAACTCGCCGCTGGTAAGCCGGAGCCAGATCTTTCAGTTTGCGCCGATTTCGGAGGAAGACATTCGAGTGCTGGTTGGGCGCGCGATTGGGGATGCGGAGCGCGGGTTTGGGAAGTTGAAGATTGAGCTGGACCCGGCGGCGTTGGATCTGTGGGCGACGATGTCGGATGGGGATGCGCGGCGGGCGTTGATGGCGCTGGAAGTGGCGGTGTTATCACTGCAAGCAGAGGGGGGGAGGGGCGGAGG
>DAIRGS010000451.1:0-3962 GCA_036794395.1 Tepidisphaeraceae bacterium
GAGTACAGCTCTGACCCGGCGTGGGGGGTTGTTTGGGGTGGGGTGGAGCTATTCGGGGGTGATGGGCCTGAGATGAATTGGTGGGAAGCGCGAGATTTGAGATCTGGGTTTTTCCAAAGTCCAATCTTGATCGAGTTGGCGATTCCCTGCACGGGCTGGAAGCCCGTGTCACAACAAACGCTTCCGGAAAACGATCGCTCGATTGAGCCTGCTAGACCGTGAAAGCAGTGGGATGGCCCTCCCAAAACGCAATGTATTACTCCACATGCGATGGTCCCGGGAAAAGCTGAGGGTCCGTTGGCGGTGCGTAGTTTATGAGCCAGCGCTCGAGAACGCGCGAGACGTACGCCTTCTGTATTTCGGTCAGCTCAACATCTTTTGGAATGGAATGCCACTTCGCCAAACATCCCCGACAGCAGGTGCCTGTAGCATGTTGCGCGACGAAAACTGGATGCCCATGCCAGGGTGTTTGCTGGCCATCGTTGGCCGGGCGTGCCGGCGCGAGCCGTTTCTCGATGAAGTCGGCGGCGTGGGTGACTATTGCCGGCATTCCCTTGTTCTGAAGGTAAGCGCGATCTTTCCGGTTCAGTGCAAATCGCGAACGGAACCGCGAGCGCGCCAGGGCCGCGAACAGTTCGTCTAGATCACGCATCTTCGGCATCGCAAAGATCCGCCGCCCCGGCTGGCACCGCCGATTCATCAACGGGAACATCCACCGTGGCCGCCAGTTCTTCCTTCCGCATTTGAATCCACTGAAGAAACAACCCGTGCGGCGGCGCGGTCGGCCCTGCGGCCTCCCGATCGCGGGCGTTAATCATGTCGGTGATTTCTTCCGCGCGATACCGCCCCAGCCCCACCTGCACCAGCGTGCCCACCATGATCCGGATCATGTTCCATAGAAAGCCGGAACCTTCCACTCCCACCACCAGCCGGGGTGGACGGTACGTCACTTCGCAGTCATATACCGTACGCACCGTGCTATCTCGCCCGTGCCCCGGTCGCGCGAAGCTCACGAAATCGTGCTCGCCCACAAACAATGCCGCCGCGGCCTGCATGGCGTCGATATCCAGTTTCTGCCAGCGGTGCCAGACCAGATCATTGAAGAAAACAGGCCGGTCGAACGCGTTCCAGATCGCGTACTGATACCGCTTGCGAGCCGTGCCATGAACGGCATTGAACGTATCAGGCACCTTCTCGATATGCCGGATGATGATGTCGCCGGGCAGCTGATGATTCACGGACTTGCGGATGTTGTCCTTGGGGAACTGTACGTGTTCCGTATCGAAATGAGCAACCTGCGCCTTGGCGTGGACGCCCGAATCGGTGCGGGAAGACCCGGTCAGCGTAATCGGATGCCGTAGCACGCCCCGAATAGCACGCTCAATGGTCTCCTGAATCGTCGGAATCCCATGCCCCGGAGGCGGCGGCGTTCCGGTGTAGGTCTCCATCACCGCCTGCGTCTGCCAGCCGTGATACCGCGTCCCTCGGTAGGCAAGGGTGATCTTGTATCGCTGCGTTGGCATTCTCTCCCGGCAACTCGAAAAACGTCTCTCCCGTCCAAAACTCTATTTTAACGCGAACTTCGGCATTACATAACAGTAGGCCGAGTATCGCATCTCACTCCACGCCAGATCACCGATGGCAGCGCCGGGATAGAGCGGGATTTTGACCGGGGTAAACTTCACCCGCACCCGGATCGCCGATCGCCCCTGGGTCATCGCCGGCCCGATCAGGAACTCATCATCGCGAAACCGCCGATTGGACGTCTGCACAGTGTGCTGCGTTGCGCCCAGCTCGTCCTTGGGATTGGAATAAACGCACGTATTGGAACCCGCCAGATACCAAATGCCGGCCGGCTGGAATTCACCGGTCGCTTTTCCGTCCTCGCCCGCTGGTGCGACAAAGATCTCGGCCCGCTGGTTGGGAAACTGATAATCGAGCTTGCGACGCAAGAGCACGCCGAGATTTCCCTCGACCAGTTTGAGCGTGAACTCCGATGTCCCGGTCGTCGTCCGACCCCGATCGCTGGTTGCGGGAAAAATCTCCATACCTTTAATCGTATCGACGCCCCACTCATACCGGCTCTTCAATTCATATGGCGCCGATGCCTGAGGCGAATCATAACGGTGCGAACGCTCACTGGCTTCATCCCCCACCGCCAGTTCATCCGTCTTCACCAGCGACGCGGCTGGCAACCCATACCAATACGCAATCGTTTCATAATGCTGCATCGATTCGTTGGTTCCCCCATGCTCAAGCGTGATTCGGGCATTTTTCCCGAAGGGAAACAGATCGCTCAATAGAAACCGATATGCTGATTCAATCTTGTCCAGATCCGATTTGGCATCCTTCAAACTCTTCGCCCCCACTGGATGCCCCGCGAACGGCAGCGTCATATTCAACCCGCCCCAGTAATCTCCCCCGCCGCCCCACTCTTCGGTGCCGGTGCCCTGGGCCTGCGGCGACATTGAATCATCGAAGTAAAACCGCGGGTCGCCTTCGAGCGTGTTGAGGTTCGCATCGTGGGAGAAGATGAACGACGTTCCGACGAATGAACCGGACCAGTCACCGCCGCCTTCGGATTCGCGGGTGTCGAGCAATACAAGATCTTCGCCCAACCTGGGAGCCGGATGGTCGCGGTAGGTTGCGTGAAAATAGCCGACATGTTCGGGGCGATCGTCCAGCGGCGTTGTGCGAATCACATATTGCACCGGCACGTAGGCTTTGCCGTCGCTTTCGAGCGAGAACCTGGTCTCACGGAAAAACGGCATCGGGAAATAACACGACAGCACAACCTCTTCCTTCTCGAACCGAATGCTCACCGGAAACGCACGGACGAAGTCCTTGCGATCATCCCGGTTGTAGAGCGTTCCCGCGCCGAACAGGAGTGGAAGCGGAGCATCAATCGAAGGCGCTTCGCGCCCGTCCCACCAGACTTTCAGCCGCAGGTGGGAAACATCGACCGCCTGCGCCTTGCGCGCCCTGAATTCAATCGACCGCACTGTCGCCGGCCCCTTCAGGGTCGCGATATTCATGCTGTGGCGTTCTCCCATCTGCATGCCGCAGGAGCCCTTAGTTTCTTCAACGCCGGCCAAGCCCTGGACGAGATCCGCCCCTGATCGATTGATCACATCCAGTGCACCCTGATCCGGCGGAGTCTTCCCGTCCCAGGCACTGATCGGCTTCGACAACTTCGCCCCCGGCAGAAACCGCTGATAAATGTAATACCCCGTCCCGTATCGCGTCCGGCCGTAAGCCATCTGAAACGATTTCTCAAAACCCATCGGCACCCAGATCAAATCGGCGCCGCGCGTATCGGCCCATGTCCACGCCAGCGGCTTTGGCAAAGCCGCGTGTGGCTCAAAAACGGAGTTGTCCTTCGGATGCAGCGGCTCGGCCGTGCTCGTCTCGGTGATGACATGATCCGTCCCGTCAATCAAATAATGCCAGGGCGAACCATGCCAATGGTTGTATCGCACAAACGTCAGCAACCCCGGCCCCTCAAGATCGAGCGTTACGTTGAAATCATCCCGCAGCTGGTAAAGAAAGTGGCTGGCATCGGCACCCTCGTTCCCCCCGCGCCGGTCGTATGTGCTTCGCATATACGTCCGCTGCCCGATGCGCTGGAGCGGCCACTTTTCCCACTGCCGGTAGGCATCCAATCCAATCGGAATCTCCGGGGGCTCCGTTTGGGCCGCTCGTGCAAAAGCAGCCGCAATGAGAACGATGGAAAGCATCAAAGCGCCGGTGGTTGGATGTGAGCGCATGTCCACCGGTGTATCGCAGGGGCGATGGCGGTGCAAACGGATGTGACCTGTGGGGCCCGGTGCGGGTAAGATGCTGGCCGTGTTGTCTCGGTAGAGATTTACGTCTGGCGAAGGAGGCGTTCATGTTGCGAAACGTTGCAATGATGGTGCATGGCACTTTGGGCGCGCCTCTTCTCCCTCGACCGGCATGCCGGG
>DAIRGS010000147.1:0-17649 GCA_036794395.1 Tepidisphaeraceae bacterium
GCCTCTCCACTTCGACCAGGCTCAGTGCAGGCCGGGGGGAGAGGGGGTAGGAGGGGGAGCGGGTTGGCGCTCAATGAGTTCTCTGTGCTCTCCGCGGCTCCGCGGTGAATCCTAATTTGGGGATGTGGCATCGGCAGCACTTGGCGGGCGATCAGGCGGGCGTGTAGGAGGGTGAGGCGCGCGTTGTCGCGGAGGGGGTGGAAGCTGGAGACGCGTTCTTCGCGCGGGGGGTAGAAGACGCGGATCGGGACGGATTGGCTGCGCAGGCCGGACCAGAAGGCTTTAGTGAGAATTTCTACTTCCAAGCCATAGCGGATGGATTGGGGCTTTAGATCGAGGGACGCGGGCAGTGGATAGGCGCGGAAACCGCTCTGGGAGTCGAGGACGGTTTGGCCGGTTTCGACGTGGATCCAGAAATCGGAGAATTCGCGGCCGAACTGGCTTGATCGCGGCATCGTTCCGGTGATTTGGGCGCGGTGCCCGACGGCGATGCAGTCAGGGGCGAGGTGCGGAAAGAAGCGCGGGATGTCTTCGGGGAAGTGCTGCCCGTCACCGTCGAGGGTGATGAGATGTTGGGCGCCGCGCTCGTGGGCATGGCGCATTGCGGTGAGGAGGGCTGCGCCTTTGCCGCGATTGGTCGGGTGGCGGATGACGGTAATGTCGAGCGGTTTGAGGAGATCAGGGAGGTTGGCGTCGGTGCTGCCGTCGTCGATGATGATTATGTTGGGGAGATGCTGGCGGGCACGGGTGGCGATGTCGGTGATGGTGGCGGCGTTGTTGTAGACGGGGATGGCGCACCAGACTTGGGCGAGGGGAATCTCCGGGGCGGTCATGGGTGCTCCGCCGAGGCAAGGGTGTTGGCCATTTCGTGGGGATCGAGATTCAAGTCGATGTGGGTCAGGTTGATAGGGCTTCCATTTAATGCGATGGCAAAGCTGACGGCGGCTTTGGGGCCGCTCCACAGCGCGAGCACGGCCTGCGCGCCGCCGTCGGCGAGCATCTGGCCGGCGAATGCGATCAGGCTCTTGACGGGAGAGGCATCGGCCTGAGCGTAGAGGGTGGGGCCTCGTAAGCCGAGCGCGACGGCGACTTCGCTGGCGGCGCTGGTGGGGAGGGTGTAGATGAAGAGGTTGCCGCGAGCCATGGACCGTCCGCAGGCGAAGTAGTCGCGGAAATATTCGAGATCGGCCTTAAGAAACCCGCCTTCGCCCGCGGAGACAATGCCAACTTCGACGCCTGGGCCGAGATTCAGCGCACGGAGGGCTTTGCAGCCGGCAACGAGGCAGCAGCGCGTTTCAGGGGTCATGCGGGAAACGTATTTAACCGGTTTGCCCACCAGGGCCGTGATGTCTTCCGGGGATTCCTGGCCGAGCGAATGTGCAAAGGCGCGGATAACGGGTTCGGGCGCGGCGGCGGGAGCGGGTTGAAGGCGCGAGTGTTCGAGGCGGCCAAGGACGATAGCGGTATTGACGCCACCAAACCCGGAATTGGTTGAGAGCGCGACGGACGCATTATTAAGAGGAACAGGGGCGGCGTGGACCCAGCCGGCGGCGGAAGCGTCGGGATGGGAGAGCCCGACAGTAGGGGGCACTTGCCCGCGGGTTAGAGCGCGTGCACTGACGAGGATCTGCATCAAGCCGGCTGCACCGAGGGTGTGGCCAGTGCCGCCTTTGACGGAAAAAATCGGGACGGGTGCTGGAACGGAGCTGCCGAAGGCGAGAAGTTCCATCGCATCGCTGTAGACGGTTGCGGTACCGTGGGCTGCGATAAAGGCAATCTCGGCGGGATTGCGACCGGCCATCGTGCAGGCTTTGGCGATGGCACGGGAGAGGCCCGCCGCGTTGCGATCGGGGGCGGTCATGTGGATGGCGTCGCTGGTGCTGGCCCAGCCGAGGATAGAGACAGCATCGGGCTGCGGGGTAGCATCGCCCGAGGTGACCAGCGCCCATGCGGCGGCTTCGCCAAGGGACAGGCCACAGCGTTCGGCATCGAAGGGCTGGGCGGGTGTTTCGCACAGTGATTGGAGCGTGGAGAAGCCGGAGTAGACAAATTCAGAGATTGCATCACCTGCGACGACGAGAACGGCGGGGGATTCTTTACGATGGACGATCGACGCAGCATGTGCCAGGGCGGCGGTGGAAGAAGCACACGCGGAAGAGAGGACCATTGCGGGACCACTCAAGCCGAGAAGTTTCTTGATTTGGGCCAGCAACGCGGAGGGAGCGGATTTGACAGCGCGATCAGGCTGGCCATCGAGAATAGCCGATTCGATGTATTCAATTTCGCCGACCGTCGTAGCAAGAATGAGCGGGGTTTTCGGATCGAGGTTGCCGGTGAGCCTGCGTAACAGGGGCTCGAGCATTGCCATGACGCGAGACGTTGCCGGCGGAACAACCAACTCGGGCACGAGGGCCGCCTGATTGCTGACGAAGTTGCGTTCCTTAAATCGATCCGTCGGATGGACGGCCGATTGAGTGCTGAGCAAGCCATTCCAAAGCGCATCAATGCCCCACCCATAGGCGGTAACAACGTCGAATTGGCTGATGACGATGCTCATTGTGCGCTCGCAAACTCTCCACCGCGCCAGCGACGGCGGCAATTCTCCAGCAGGGGCGGAGATGCCATCAATGGCGTTCCGGTTTCATCGACAAACATCTGTACCGTGTAACCAGCCGCGGCGAGCGGGCCGGTCTCTTTGCGGACTTCGTATTCGATATTGGAGCGTGCGCCATCGCACCAGACCATTTTGCCGATGACGGTGACTTGTTCGCCAAGGGTGACGGGGGCGAAGTAATCGACGTGCAACTGCACGATGGGCGCCATGAGCCTTTCGCGCTTGAAATCGGGGTAGCTCATGCCGATCACGCGGCCGAGTTCTTCGTTGGCTTGTTCGAAGAGTTGGGCGTAGCGGCCATGCCAGAGGATGGCCATGGGATCGACATCGCTGAAGCGAACGCGGTGGGTGAGCCGCACGATCAGGGGCGCGGGCGCCGCTGGATCGGACGGGAAGTAGCCGGACTTTTGGCGGCGCGGCGGTTGTTGCATTACAGCGCGCCCCCTGCGTCGATGGTGGGGATCTGCGCGATGATGGAGAAGTCGGCGCAGCGCTGGCCGGCCTCGGTGATGAACGAGGCTTTGATTGCGATGTCGCCCTGGGGATTGGTGGTGATGTCTCCGTTGATCTGAACTTGGTCGCCGGGACGGATGGGGCGCATGATTTTGGCGTTTTTCAGGACGCGCATTTTGAGATCCGGTGCGTTGGTGGCACGAGCCGCGGCCAGCAGTACCGCCTGCACCATGCATACACCGGGCAGAATCGGGGCGTCGCGAAAATGGTCGGGGAGGATGGCCAGGTCCAGGCCCACTTTAAATGTGGCGCTGAAACCACCCTCGCGTGGTTGGACTTGTAGCATGGAACGAATTTGCTTGCGCAGCGCGTTCATTGCTGCTCGGCCGACCAATCGCGGTTTTTGATAATGATGCGGTAGTGGTAATGGCCGTTGTCCATCACGATACCCCGGGGGAACAGTTTGCCGTCTTGGGGGCGGTAGTCGAAATAGCGCACGCGCCACTTGTTGCCCCAGAAGCTATCAAGACGCTTTTCGAGCAGAACAGTCGGTTCGCCCCCAAATTCGTAGGAAAGCGTGCCATCGGCGGTTTTTGACGCGTAGATCACTTCGGTCCGGCCGATGGAAGTATTCGAATTGGGAGGCGGATTGAGATCGAGATACATGCTGCGCGTGTCGCGGGCCATGGAGAGCAGAACTTCCTTTTGCTCCATCAGCGGAGGGACGGCGAATCGAATTTCTATCTTTGAAGGATCGCCACCGAGGTGGAAAAACTGCACGCCCAAATGGTTGAGCCCGTAAAGCTCGAACGTGCCGGCGTTGCGATCAACATTGAGAACGCCCAGCACAGCCATGTCGTCGCGGAAGGGGGCTTGGATGATGACCGTGTCATCGGATGTGAAATGATCGGGCGTCGCGTGGCTGAAACTTTCGCGGATTTGGGCGGGATCGGGATTGTGCAGGGCGGGAAGTGGCGGGCGCTGAAAGGGATCGGAGCGGCAGCCGGTCAGGAGGAACATAAGGCCCAGCAGGACAGATGCAGACACGGCGGGGGCGGGACGTTTGTCAATCAATTTGCAGATCCCTGGGATCACCATGAATGCCGTGAGGTAACCTGCGAGCAGACCCGATGTCAGACTCGTCCCAACCATCAGAAGTGCCGGGTGTCGGGCGAAGATGAGCGCGCCGGTGCCGACGAGGGTGGTGAGCGCACATAGGTGCATCGAGGCCATTCCCTGGCCGAGCAGGGGCTCGCGGTTGTCCCACGCGTACGCTGCAAACACGCCATAATCGCTGGTCAGGGCGAGCACGAGGACAGCGGCGACAACAGTCACGACGTTCATGGAAAGACCCATCATCGCCAGCATGCCCAGCATCGCAATGATCCCCATCAACACCGGCAGCATAATGATGAGCGATTTAACAACACTGCGGGTGAGGGCCAGCAGGAACAGTGCGATGAAGATGCCGCTGATGCTGACCAGCAGCCGGGTTTCAGAGGAGGCGGCGGTGGCAAAGGCCTGGCCCAGTGCTCTGCGTGAAACAACCTGCGCTTCGGGATGATCGCGAATCGTTTCTTGAGCGGTTTCGACGTTCTCGGCAGTGTCGGGAAACGAGTCGAGCATCTGGAATTCGTTGCCCGCCTTGGCCGTGAATTGCGACTCCATGGTCGCGAGCATGGGGGGAGGGGGCTGGTCTGTCTGGGGATTGGTGACGATTTGGAAGAATGGGTCGAATGCATCCGCGGCAAATCCATAAGCCTCGCCCGCGGCGGCGAGATCGGCGCGGAGTTTAGCCACCCGATCGGGTATCCAGAATGCCTTCCAGCGGGCGACATTCGCATGGCGCGTGGTCGCCGAGGGCCAGAAACTGCCGAGTGAAACGAACTGGCCTTCTTTGAATTTCTGCGACGCGATCCGGGAGATGGCGTCGTTGGCCTCGGCCGCTTGCTCGGCCGATGGCCCGGCGACAACGAGCAGGCCCATCTCAACATCGCCCCGACTCCATGTTTTTTGGAAATCGGCTTCGTTCTGGCGCACGGTTGCGCTGATGCCGTCGAGGTGGGAGAGATCAGTGTCGAATTTCGTTTTGGTGGCGAAGAAGATTGAGACCGCCAGGACGATCGCCGCGATGTATACCGCGGGGATCATCAACTTGCCCCAGCGAGTGAGCGGCATTCCGCTGCCCAGCAGCAGGATTTTGCCGCCGGGACGGACCAGACGCGGGAGGAGGAACATGGCCGACAAAAGCGAGAGAACCAGTGATGCGCCGGTGACCCAACCCAACTGGCGATATGCGGGGATGGCCGAGAACACGAGGGCAAGGAAGACGCCAAGAGTCGTGAGGTGGCTGATGACCAGCGGCCGCCAGATGCGGCGCATGTCGGTGGCGGAGTTTTTGCCCATGGTGACGGCGGTGTAGACGTAGATGCCGTAATCCACGGCGCTGCCAGCCATCGTAAGAGAGATGCCGATCACCATCATCGACAGGTTGGGAAACACCAGGGCGCAAAGTCCGATGGTGATGCCGATGCTGATCACGGGCAGAAGGAAGACCGCACCCACACGCCAGTCACGTGAGACTATGAAAAACAGCAGCAGGAATACGATTCCATTAACAGTGCCCGCCAGGTGGGTATCGCGCTGCATAAGCTGCTGGTTCTGGGCGGTGTGGATCTGAGCGCAGATGGGGATGATCTCAACGTTGGGCGGTGCGGACGCGGCGATTTTGTTGAGGTTGTCCATCAGCGCATGCGAGCTTGCCAGGCTCGTGGCGGTGGACGACGTTTCCATGGCCAGCAGCATCTGCCGGCCATCGGTGTGCATCAGCCGCCCGTCTTTCACTTCAACCTTGAAACCCATGCTGTTGGTGAGGGCATAGAGCCGGCCAAGTATGCGGGCGCTTACGCCCAATGGATCCTTGCGGATGATCGTCTGCATGAACGATCCCTCGGGGCGGGTCAGTTGCACGTAGCATTCACGCATGCGCTTTTTCAGAGCGTCGGGAGTCAGGCCCGCATTCAACTCCGCCAAGTCTTTTTCGTTCAGCAATTCCGGGGCGCGATCGAGCAGGCTCATGGCCTGGTCCATCGCATCAGACTCCTGAGGTGGCCTGAAGACTTGCTTAATGAGTTGGGGGTCGAGTTGTTTCTCGGCCTTCTCCGCGGCTTCGTAAAGTTCGGAGACAGGCGCATCGCCTTTCAAACGCAGCCAAAGCACGGCTTTCGATGCGAAGCTGGAATCGCGAAAGAATAGAACCGCCTTTCGCGCGTCGCTTTTTTCAGGCAGTAGCGGCTCGAGCGAACTGTCAACGTGCAGGCGCATCCAGCCGGCGGCAGCCAAGGCCGCGACCAGCACAAAACCAAGAATGATCCAGAGCCTGCGTTTCGGCGGCGTCGGGGCGGCGTCGCTCATCGCGGGGGGATCTCCCAGGTTTGCTTCGGTATGGGCTGATTCAGGCGGGTGTTGGTGAAGTTGAGCACCGTCGTGTCGCCCGCCGCCTCGTGGATCTGCATCTTGTCGATATTTCTTTCATCAGGACCGAAGGTCACTTCAATCCAGCTCACCAGCTTGCCAAGCATCGTGTTGCCGCGCGGCACGAAGCGCAGGGTGAGCGGCGTATTGCCCAGAACGTAAACATCGTAGCTCTGCGCCAGTTCCTTGTAGTTACCGAGAAACCAAGCCTGGATCTGCTGCGAGATGGCTTTGAAGGTGGGATCGCCGCCGAGGTGAATAATCTGGACCTTATTTGTGTCTTCGTCCCACTGGCGGACTTCTTCACCCTCGACGCGGATCGCGTACTTGACCGGTTCGCGGACGTTCCACATGACCTTGTCCGGCTTTTGCATCGCGAAGCTGCCGCGAATGGTGAGCTTGTGCTTGAGCACCACCAGGTTCTTGATCTGCACAAAATCCGCCTGCACGTTGTCGACGGTGCTGAGCTGCTTTTGAACATGAGTGATCAGTTCGAGCGGCGCTTGCACCAGGGCGGAAGTCGGCTGGGTAGCCGGTGACGGCGCCTGCGCCCGCGTCGTGCCGCAGAGGGCGGCCACGAGCAGGGCGGAAAAAAATGAGACTAATCCCGGGAGTTTGTTCATGAGACGATCGCCTTCTCCATTTCCTCGTTCGGCCGCCAGACTTTGATTTGGCCGGTCGCAACGAGCGACCCATCTTCGTGGCGAATGTCGCCTTCGACAAGTCCGAAGTCGCCGAACCGGGCGACCTTTCTTAAATGGATGATGAGCTTCTGGCCGACGCGGGCTTGCCCGGTGATTTGCAAGTCCTTGATGCCCAGAAGCAGTCCCTGCTGATCGGCTGTTTCGTGGGCCCAGCGATGGAATCCATGCGTGGCGGCGAAAGATTGAGCGATCATTTCGACATACGCCACTTCATCGAGGACGCCGGTTTCGTCCGTCCAAAGGGAGTTGGGAGGAATCGTGAATTCCACGCGAGACGTGCGTTCGCCGATCTGCGTGAGGCGGTCGATCATTCGAATTGAGGGGCCATGGGGGATGTACTTTGAAGCGTCGGCGGGCATGAGTTCGACGGGTGCGTCGGCGGCTTTCCAGCACATTGAGTCCCCGGCCAGGTAGTCGCCGGTCATTTGATAAGCGGCCCCGCGGCAGCCGTAGCAATCGGTGGATTTTGAACAGGTCCGGCACGGTTCCTTCACTTTGTCCCCAAACCCGCGCAGGTTTTCGAGTACCTCGCTCAGAACCAGAATGTCTCGAAGCGGCTCGGTGCGAATGTTGCCGAGCGGAATCGTGACCCCGACACACGCGAAGACAGTTCCGCATGCGGTGACATGGCAAGCGTAGAGGTGCCGTTTGCACGACCGACCGATGAGCGATGGCGGCGTCGTCCAGGTTCGATCAAACTCCTCGCGATCGATCCGGCCCAGTTCCTCAAACATCGCGCGGGCCGGGTTCGGCGATACCAATTTCAATTGGTGTTCCACGCCATTCCGGGGCGTGATGATTTGCACGTGCGGGTCGATCCCCCGCACTCGGGCCCATCGCCAGATGCCCGGGATTTCATCCAGATTTTCCTCGCCGGCTGAAATCCGGATCGCCAGCGCCGGGTTGCCCGGTTCTCCGTAGCCCGCCTCCCGCAACGCGCTCAGCGCCGGCAACCCGTCAATTCCGGCGAGCGCATCAACTGGAACCGACATCGACACATTGTGCCCGTGCAGAAACGAAGCCAGAGCTGGCGTCATTACTTCGTTGGCGAACAATTCGATCCGCAAACCTTCCGAGTGCAGGTGATCGACGATTTCTTCAAGATGGGGATATTGCTCTGTTTCCCCATCGACAAGGATCACCTGCCGGCACCCCAGCGATTTCGCCTGTCCGATCAGTTCGCGAATCTCGTCGGCGGTGAGCACCTGCCTGGGCGGGCCACCTGCGTCGCGACAATTCACGCATGTGCATTCGGAAGTGCTCGACAGCTCGAGTTCCAGCGACAAGATTCCCTGCCGCGCGGCGCACGCCGCGATCTCCTCGGCGCTAAAGCCATATCCTTCGATTCGAATTGAACAATCGCCGCGCAATCGTGCTCCGGTAGATTCAACTCTTCTGCCCATCCAGAGCAAACGCATGTGACTTGATCGGGAGTGCGAGGCTCCTGCCGAGCCGCATTTTTCGACAAAGCTTCAGCTCGGCAGGAGCCTCGCACTCCCCAAACCCTGCACGATCACTCTACATGCGACTGCCCTGTCTGCCCATCCAGGTGCCGCGCGATCATGTCGCGGACGAGTGTCTTCAACTTATACGGTGTCATTCCCTCGTACATCTCCGGGGTCACCGCCGGCAGCTTAGACACGGCCACTGTGCCAGGGTTCAGCCACGCTGATCCGCGCCTGGGAATATTTTCGTTCCCGGAAATGACAAACGGGACGATTTTGACGCGGTTGAGCTGCGCCAGTCGAAACGACGAGCCGTGGAACGATCCGAGCGCGACCGACCCCGAGCGCGTGCCCTCGGGAAACGCGATGATCGAGCATCCCTGCTGCAACAGCCTGGAGCCCGCCGCGACAAACTCTTCGAACGGCATCTCGCGCACGCGCAGAAAACCCGCCAGCCTGGCGAGTTGGCCCATCAGCGGAACGTGGGCCGGCCAGATGTTCAGCACCTGAATGCACTCGCACCCGACGTACGCGGTCAGGTACGCATCTGAAGATGACCGATGATTGCAGATGAACAGGAACGGCGGCGTCTCCTGCGGGGCATAATCCACATACTTCACGCGCACCAGCGGCCACGCGCAAATGATCATCAGCCTGCCATAAACACCCATGCTCCGACGGATCAGCCACTGAGTTTTCCGCCGGTTCCGCAGCAGCACGAGAAAGACGCCCACATAGATCGCCGCCAGGCTGATGAAGGTCACCGATACCAGCGGCGCGACCGTCCAGAACCATGCGTTCAACCAGACGAATCGAATCCACGACCCGATCGACCGCTTTCCCACACCGCGTCCCATCATCAAATCAACCCAGCTTCTGCTCGCTTCGAATCAGGATGAGGTAGTTATAGAGGTCCTGCATGCTTCGGATGGATCGAACGCGCTCGTCATCGCGAACCTGCACGGCAAAGCGTTTCTGGATGGCGGCCACGAGATCGACCACGTCGAGGCTGTCGAGGCCCAGGTCAGCAAAGATCTGCGCTTCGGGCGTAATCTTTTCAGGTGGGATCTCGAAGGAGTCCACGAACACTTCGTTGACCGCCCGGATCAGCTCAGAATCGGTCATCCCTGTGCTCATAACCAGAAGCCGTGTGGAAAGCCCAACTGCAAAAGACGCGAGGAATTCGATACGTTCGGGAAGTTCCAGCCGAGTATATTGAAGGAGGGAACGAATGCAACATGACTCAGCTCCAACCTAATCCGCCGATGCCGCCTCCGCCGCGCTCCGGCGCCCCACCTGCCGCCGACTGGGCCGAGCGCGGCATTGGCGCCAGCTGGAAGAACAGATTCTTCTACTGGATCATGCGCATCGGCGGCAAGGCTCGCGGCTACCACATGGCCAATATCGCATCCTTGTGGTACGTGCTGTTCTATCCGTCGATTCGGAAACGATGCGGGTTCTATCTCGATCGGCGGTTTCCCGGTCGCGGTGGAGCGTTCGCCAAGCTATTGGACACGTACCGGCTTGTGCGGAGTTATGCGACGACGCTCGTCGACATCATGGTGCTGGGGATGTTCGGCAGGCAGGCGTTTAAGGCGTCCTGCCCGGATCACGACCGCCTTATGGCGATCACCGCCGGCGGACGCGGCTTTGTCCTCATTCACGGCCACGTCGGCTGCTGGCAGGTCGGCATGTCCACGCTTGGGCAGCTCGGCAGGAAAGTATCGATCGTGATGCTACCCGAACCGCAAATGGTTTCGCTGCTCGGGGCCCAACCCGATGCCGTGATAGACCCGCGCGACGGCCTGCGCGCTTCGATGCAGATCACCGATGCACTGCTCCGCGGCGACATCGTCGCCATGATGGGAGATCGAACCTTTGGTGGCGAGCAGACGGTGGTGCCCGCGAAATTCCTCGGCGGCACGGTGCAACTGCCGATCAGTCCGTACCGAATGGCCTCGGCAACCGGCGTCCCGGTCGTGGTGATGGTCGCGCCGCGGGTTGGCCCCCGATCCTATGAGCTTCGCCTTGCAAAGGTCATCGAAGTGTCGCCCGGCTTGGGACGAAATGCGGCCAAGTATGCACCGTACGCACAACAATTCTCTGATTGCATGGAGCAATTCGTTCAGGCCCATCCCTGGCAGTTCGGCAACTTTTACAACCTGTGGCAGGATGCCAATCCGGAAAACTCATGATTCACCGCAGAGACGCGGAGCACGCGGAGAAGATAAAAAGAGTTGAACCACGGATAACACGGATACCACGGATAAGAAGCGGACGGACGTGCGCGTTATTCTGTGCCATCCGTGTCATCCGTGTTATCCGTGGTTTTATTCTTCTCTCTTCTCTGCGTGCTCCGCGTCTCCGCGGTGAATCATCCTGCCTAACGCTGTTCTCGCGGCCCCGGCGTCAGCAGCTCCAGTGGCGGACTGACGACCTTTGAATCCGCCGCCGGCTGGCTAGGTCCGTAGGATAGCAGCCGTTCGACCCACACCCGCATGAGCCAGCGAAAAAAGAGCCTCGCATATTTCGCGCCGGCCAGCGCCATGCCCCCGATGAAGCAAAGATGGGAAAGTCCATAGAGCACCGGGCCGCCAATCACCGCGACCCATGGGCGCCTTATAAAGATCGCCACCGTTCCCAATACGCTAATGGCCGGCCAACTCATCACGAAACTGAATCCGACCAAAAACACGCCAACCACGATCCGGACCGTTGGCTTGTGGTCAAATGCGCTCAGGTCGGCGCGCTCGTCGATAGCGCTGCGCACGAAGGGGATTTGTGCCAGCCGCAAGCCGAGCTTGTACAGAAGACGACGCAACGTTACGTTCCAACTTTGATGTTCAAGCGTGAGTCCATCCACCAACCCCGGCGCGGAAATGTGAACCTACCGCCGAACCCCCAAACTAGCCAGCCCAGCTCAAACCCGCCGGAGGCCGACGGGTGGAGTTTTTTCGGCCGCATCTACTGCATCTCCCTCTCCACGCGCCCCGACCGTCGCCGATCCGCCATGGCCGAATTTGAACGAGTTGGCTTGGCAGATCGAGTCGAATGGATGATCGTCGAAAAGCATCCCTCCAACAGCGAGCAGGGCATCTACGAGTCCCATATCGCGTGCCTGAGGGCGGGTTTGGACGCCGGAGCGGACACGGTTCTTATATTTGAGGACGACGTTCTGCTCTCGGGATTTTCCGACGAGGTACTTGCCCGGTCTATCGCGTTCATGCAATCTGATGTGACGTGGAACGCGTTTTTCTTCGGCGGGTGGGTCAATGCCTCGCGCAGGACGCGGACTCCGTCAGTCGTGCGGGTGAACTATCGCTGCTCGGCCCACGCATACGTGCTGCACCGGCGCTTCGCGCAAAGGGTTGTCGAACGACCCTGGGATGGCCAGGCGTTTGACGATGTGCTGCGGGCGATGACCGGCGAACATGCCTACGCCGCCTATCCCCTGTTCGCATTTCAGAGCAACTCGCCGACGGACAACGACAAACGCATCTGGATCGATCGGATGCGTCGCGCGATTGGCGGCTCGCGGGTTCTTCAGCGCTGGAATGAATTCAGCAGCCTTTACTTCCGGGAACTCGTGATCATTCACGTGCTGGTTGTTCTAAGCATGGTTCTATTTGCCGTTTTGGCCCACCGTGGCCACTGGTTCCGCCACGAGCCCCTCGATTTCCTTTTTCGCCCCGGCAGTTGAGATGAACCAATGCAGTTCCGGGCTGGTTCCGGATATCCGTGATCGCTGGATTTCGAAGCCCGCCTTTTGGATTCGTTCTTCCAATTGTTCCACCGTCCGATACTGGGCGAATTCGCCGGTAAGTGCCCGCCGCAACCGATCAAAGTTCCACTTGAGTGATCCAAAACCCCGCGGCTTCATTGGCGCCCGGATAAACAGGTAATTCCCCGCGCTCATCCGGTTCCAGATGCGCGAAAGAGTCAGATCCAGATCGGAATCATTGAGGAGATACAGCACATCCAGGGAAAACACCGCATCGAACTGATCTGGAAGCGCCGCGGATTCAAAATCTGGCGCAGCGCCCTGCAAGACGTGGCCGCGGCTTCCAAGCACGCGCTGAGCCGCGCGCACGCGTTGGCCGCTCGGTTCGACGGCGTACAATTCCGCGGTGTCGAACCATTCCAGTAAAAATGCGCTGGCGATTCCATAACCGCAGCCCAGATCCAGGATCGTCCTGACGTTCGTTACCGATCCGAGAAACTCGGGCAACTCGTCGAACATGGCATCGAGCCGGGTCTTGCACCAGGCGAACATGAGTGGGTGGAATTCATATGGCTGAAAACGCAACAGGATGCGCTGGCGAAAATTGAGTGCTCCGGCACCGTCATTTCGCACGCGCATCAGCGGCCGCATGACTGCGCGGAATACGAAGCGAATCACCAGCGGGAGAAATACGATCGCCGCGAGCACAACGATCCAGAAGCCAATTTTTGATAAGTCCATGAGTGATGCCGTGGCCATCCAACGAATTAAAAGATTATTCCGAATTTCCACGGGTCAGGCAACGTCGCAATATCAAAACACGGCCTCGGTTTGATGTACTGCGCCACACCGTTATACTTCAGCCCTCGAGCCAGGAAAGGGAGACTTTGTCCGACAACGATCCGGGAACTGCATTGGTGATCGGCGGCAGCAGGGGGATCGGGCGGGCGGTTGCGCTGAGACTGGCACGCGCCGGTTTTGATATCTGGCTTACCTATCGGAGCAAACACGAACAGGCCGCCGAGGTGAAGCTTGAAATTGAGAACATCGGGCGGCTTTGCGAATTGTTGTGTTTTGACGTCGGCGACCGGGCGGCAACCGATGCCGCCCTGCGCGATCGCGCCGAGAAAACCTCCCCGGCGGTCGTGGTCTTCAATGCGGGCGTAACACGGGACAACTTGCTGGTTTGGATGAAACCCGAAGAGTGGAGCGACGTCATCCGCACTGATCTAGATGGTTTTTTTAACGTAACCAGCGCCATTTTGTTTTCGATGATTCGCGCCCGGCGCGGGCGGATTGTCGCCGTGTCTTCTATCTCGGGACAGGTTGGCCAGGCGGGGCAGGTCAATTACTCGGCCGCCAAAGCCGGCCTCATCGGGGCATGCAAGGCGCTGGCGCGTGAAGTGGGTAAGCGAAATATCTGCGTGAATGTGGTAGCGCCCGGTCTGATCGAGACAGACATGACCGAGCACCTTCCTAAAGACAAGATCCTGCCAATGATCCCCTTGGGCCGCATTGGCACGGTCGATGATGTCGCTTCAGTCATCGAGTTTCTTTGTCGGGAGCCTTCGATGTACATTCATGGGCAGGTGATTGGTATTAACGGAGGTCTTGCTACCTAAATGACCGTGCTCGATTCCGCGCCTTTTCGTGGCATGGGCTTCCAGCCCATGGACAAGGGGGATGATTTCCAGCGACGGGTTCGATGTGGGAAAACCAAGATTCGACACCAGGACAACCTTCTGAATTTGCGGGAAGAGAATGAACCGTCAAGGAAAGTTGGTCTTCCCACATCTCACCCGTCGCCGGACCCGAAGCGTCCCCGTCCACGGCCTAGAAGGCCGTGCCACTTGAAAGCAATGGCGCGGAATCACGCACTGTCATATAGTTCTGTGGTGAGCTCTGAACGATGCCGGTAAGGATCAGTTCATGAAAAGTTACGATTACATCGTCGTCGGCAGCGGAATCACCGGCCTAACCGCTGCCCGAGTTCTTTCGCAGCATGGCAAGAGCGTGCTGCTGCTGGAGAAGGCCACGATCCTTGGCGGCTCACTCGCCCGATTCCGCATCGAGGGCATTCCCTACGATGTTGGTTTCCACTTCACGGGCGGCTTCACCGACAACCGCGATGGCGTGCTGGATTACATGCTTTCGCTGCTGGGCGTTCGCGATCAGATTCATCCGCTGTTTTTTCCGCGGGATGCGTCTCACCACATGATTTTTCCGTCCCTCAATGCCAGCTACACGGTCCCGAGCGGCATAGAGACGATGCAGGAAAAGCTGAAGAAGGATTTTCCAAAAGAGCGCGCGGGGTTGGAGCGGTATTTCGAGCGGTTCTGGAATGTGGTGAATGCGACGCCGTCATTGAACCTCACCGGGTTCGACGAGTTTCCCAAGCCAATCAGCGAGGACGTGATCACGTTGAAGGACGTGACCGACCAGTGCGTATCGGATCCGATGCTCAAGACGATTCTCGGCGGGCTGTGCATGTGCTACGGTACCCGTCCCAACGAGGTCTCGTTTACCAACCATTGCCGCGTGAGCTATGGGCTTCAGGATTCGCTGGCGCGGGTGGAGGATGGGGGCGATGCGTTTGTTGATGCGCTGGTTCACGTGCTTCAGCAGGACAACGTGGACATCCGAACTCGAACGTCGATTCAGCAGTGCACGGATGTGAAAGATCGAAAGGTCCAGCGTTTCGTGCTGACAGATGGGTCGGAAGTATCCGCCAAGGCGTGCATCTTCACAATTCATCCCAAGAGCATTCTGGCGACGCTTCCCAAAGAGAATCTCTCAAAGGGCTTCCAAAATCGCGTGAACGATTTTGAGCCCAGTGATGCGTTTTTCACGGTGTACGGCGCGATCGATCATCCCGCGGACGGCGGTGCGATGACGCTGGTTTCGATTCTTCCGGATACGGATCTCGACGACATGCTGACCTGCCACACCCCAGAGCCGGTCGACGGCCCGATGATGGTGCTTCGGAGCCGGGAGAAGGACAGCGACGGGCATCTGGTGCATACCGTGACCGCGCTGGAAGTGGCCTTTGTGGATACCTGCAAGCAGTGGGAGAGCACGAAGCTGAAGCGCCGCCCGCCGGAGTATTATGATTATAAGGAAAAGCGGGGCAAATCGATCGTAAGGCGGATGCACGAGCACATCGCCGAGTGTCGCGAGATGCGCGTGATCGACACGGCCTCGAGTCTTACGTATCGCGACTATCTGCACAACCCCGATGGCAGCGCCTACGGCATCCGACAGAAAATCGGGCAGTTTAACGTGGTCGGGAGGCTGCCGCTGACCAACATTTACGCGGCAGGGCAGAGCGCTTTGCTGCCGGGTGTGTTGGGAGCGATGATGTCGGCGTTGTTTGTCTGCCGGAACCTTCTGGGGCGCGAGGTGTTTGGCGAGTACTTGAACAGTAAACCATGTCTTTCCACCGCGCGGTAATTACCGGGTACGGCGTCGTCAGTCCGATCGGATATTCCGTTGCGGATATGATGGCCAGCCTGGATGCCGGCGCGTGCGCGACGCGCACCATGCCCCCGAGCTGGAATCGGTTCGGCCGGCTCCAGTGCCAGGTAGGTTCGCCCATCGAGCTGCGCGATCCCAAAGGCATTCCCCGGCAGCAACGCCGGACTATGAGCCCGATGAGCATCATGGCGTGCCAGGCAGCGCGGATGGCGCTGGAACACGCCGGGCTGGATCCCGCGGCCATTCCCAGCGACCCCCGTTTCGGATGCATCATGGGCTCCACGACCGGCAGTCCCCAGGCGCTGGCCCGCACCTACCAGATGCTTTTCGCAAACAACGATTACATGCAACTCGGCGCATCTGAATTCTTTCAATGCGTGTCGCACACAGTTGCATTGAACGTGGCCCAGTATTTCGGTGTGAAGGGCGTTGTCTCCGCCACATCGGCGGCATGTGCATCAGGGCTTCAGGCAGTGGGGGCGGCGTTCGATCAGGTGCGCCTGGGTCGGCAGGATGTGGTCCTCTGCGGCGGGGGGGAAGAGCTTCACGAAACCGTCGTTGGCTCGTTTGATATCTTGTATGCCGCTTCCAGCAAATACAACGATTCGCCTTCACGGACGCCTCGGCCATTTGATGTGGCGCGGGATGGGCTGGTGTGCGGAGAGGGCGCGGGCGTGATCGTGATGGAAAGCTACGACCATGCCATCAAGCGGAATGTACCCATCCTGGCAGAGGTTCGCGGGTATCACACATGCAGCAACGGCACGCATGTCAGCCAGTCGGATGATGTGTCGATGGCCACGTGCATGAATCTGGCGCTGTCTTCAGGCGGGATGACGGCCAAAGACGTCGGCTACGTGAACGCACACGCCACCGGCACGACCCAGGGCGATGCCGCCGAGGCCCGCGCGATTGGAGCGGTATTTGGCGCGGGCGTTCCAGTCAGCAGCCTTAAAGGCAATATGGGGCACACCCTGGGTAGCTCGGGCCCGATCGAACTGGCCGCGACAATCGAAATGATGCGGCGGGGGGTAATCTATCCCACGCATAACCTCGAAGAAATCGATCCAGCTTGCGGCGGAATCCTCCATGTTCGCGAAAAACTAGCCCGCCCGTTCGCGGCATTTCTCAAAAACAGCTTTGCTTTCGGCGGCATCAACTCGGCTATTGCTTGCATCGTTCCGGATTGATATCTTCATACCGCAAGCAAACTTATCATTTAAGGGAGTTGGTTTTATGACAAAGAACTGGTGCGGTTCGTTGGCAGTAGCGTCGCTCATGGTTGTTGCAGGCTGCTCACACAATTCACCCTCGTCGACCGAGCCGGCAAAGCAGGAAACGGCTGAGTCCCAACCAGTCCTTCATCCCGCTCCCGAAGGCACCCCGTTCGCCAAGATCAAAGAAGGCATGTCAACTGATGAGGTGACCGGCCTGATCGGGCGTCCCGATGCAGTCGGTGGATATGTGACGGGTAAGGCCTTTATCCCATTCCACTACGGCGGAGACACACACCGCACGATTTACCGGTATAAGGGTCAAGGCACGATCATTTTCTCGTCAAACGGTAGATTCTCCGGCGGCGGGATGGGAGTCCTCAGCGTGGATTACGATCCGAACGAAACCGGCAAAGACCAGTAGTGACTCGGAGGGGTGTGTGACAGATTCGGCGGCAGCCCTTTTTCCCTCCACCGGTACGCCGGGGGAGGGTAGGGAGGGGGTTGTTTTTGGCTTTGGATTCCTTTTCCAGAGAGTACCACGCAGACC
>DAIRGS010000452.1:0-3905 GCA_036794395.1 Tepidisphaeraceae bacterium
GGGAGGCTCGATTTTTGGTAACGAGCGTTGAACGGTATTGGGTTGGAAACCCGTGTCACTTAAATGCGATGGCACGGAATCGCGCACGGCCATTTAGAGGTTCTAAGGCGGGCTGGCAAGAAGCAGGATGACGGTCGTTAGAACGCTGATGATTACAATGAGGACAAGGGTGACGAGTGCGATATCAACGCGATCAAGTCTGGCGCGTTGATGTTGTTCGGGATTGGTGTCGGGGGTTCCGTAGTTGAGCCTTTCATTCATTTATTGCCTTGTCGTGAGGAGTATAACGCGGGCGCTCCTGGCGATGGAATTTTTCGAGTGGACCGCGGGAGTGGCGTATGTCAAGTTCGCCGGAGCTGTGTATGTGTTGCACGTCTTTCAAAAGAAGTCGAAGAAGGGCGCCAGGACGCCGAAACACGAAATTGATCTGGTCAAGCAGCGATTGAGAATGGCGGCCGCGCATTACGAGGAGTGGATTCGTGAAAACAAGCAAAAAAAGAAATGAGCCGACGAGCCGGAAGGAGAAGGCGGCACATTCGAAAGTGATCCGGGGCAGCGGAAATGTGTTTGCCGATATGGGTATGCCGGACGCGGAGGAGCGGTTATCGAAGGCTCGATTGGCGCATGAGATTTGCGCGCTGATCGCCGAAAAGAAGCTGACGCAAGTGCAAGCGGCCAAGAGGCTGGGCATCGACCAGCCCAAGATCTCGGCGTTGATGCGGGGACGGCTCGAAGCATTTTCGACGGATCGACTGCTCCGGTTCATCACCTCGCTGGATCGGGATGTGTGGATTGTGATTCGCGAACCGAAGGAGCCTCATCATGGGGGGGTTCGCGTATTGGTGGAAGCATGACCGCATTTCGCGGCAAGGACGATGTTGGAGAGGCGTAAAGCCTCGCTAAGTTGAGGATATCGTGGCGATGATCGATTTGAACGCGCCCACCAATTACGCCCCGTCAGCCTAATTCAAAAAACTCCAATTCGACTCGCAAGGGTACTGCCGCATCCGCGGCCGCTAGTGAAGGTGATGACGCCAGGGAGCTTCCGAATTCTGCAACGCCCTCTGGCCTCCGGCACCACCGATTCCCCGTTTTCAGATTTGCTGGGGCCGCAGTAGCGGGGAACGAAAACGATAGCGAGAGATGATATGGTTCGTCGTGGCCGGTTCGAAAGAATTGACGCCGAATGGCTACGTAGAATTCCTCCGGCTCAACCGGAGTAATACCCCACTCAAACAGAAGCATGTCGCCGTCATCTTCGACGACCACGTTCTTTACGCGTTGAGAAGCGTAGAACGCGACCATGGCCGCTATGCCTTTAGATGCGGTCAAATTGCTCACGGGACGGTCAAGGCTTTTTCGGAACTCCGCTTCCGCCTGTTTCAAGTTCATCGTGCCACTTTACACGCTGTATGGATTTCCGGACAAGAACCATGCCAATTTGGATCGCAAACCACCCCCTCCCTTCCCTCCCCCGGCGTAGGGCCTGTCGATTTAATCCGGGAAATGTGGTCTCTGGAACGGGAAATAAGGAGTTACGTTTCGAGTGTTTGTCGTAAGTCCAGTAACCCAAATTCCGTGCCAATTAAATCGACAGGCTCCGTACCGGTGGAGGGAGGAAATAACGGCATTTCATGGGGCGGACGCGTTGTAGGTAATGACAAGCGGAGTACCGGTGGAGGGAGAAAGGGCCGCCTAAAGTGTCACGTACTCAGCTTCTGGAGGGTCGTTCCAGGGGCATTTGTTTGCGCCTATGATTCGGGACTCATATGCCTTTTTCACCCATTCCGGAAATCCTGGACGAACTGAAGTTGGGGAAGCCCATCGTGCTGGTGGACGATGAGGATCGGGAGAATGAGGGGGATATCGTGTACGCGGCGGAGAAGGTTACGCCGCAGGCGATTAACTTTATGATGCTGCATGGGCGGGGTTTGATTTGTCTGGCGCTGACCGGGGAGAAGTGCGACAGTCTTCAGTTGCATCCGCAGACACAGACGAACACGGCCCAATTGGGGACGGCGTTCATGGTTACCATTGATGCGCATCCTAAGTTTGGGGTGACAACGGGCGTGAGTGCGCGCGATCAATCGGCGACGGTGCAGGCGGCGGTGGCGGATGATGCCAAGCCGACGGATTTGCTGCGGCCGGGGCATACGCATCCGTTGCGGGCGCGGGAGGGCGGGGTGTTGGTGCGGGCGGGGCAGACCGAAGGCAGTGTGGATTTGGCCCGGCTGGCGGGGCTCAAGCCGGCTGGGGTGATTTGCGAGATTTTGCGGGAGGATGGGGAGGCGATGCGCAGGCCGGGCCTGGAGGAGTTTTGCGCGAAGCATGGATTGAAGATGTGTACGATCGCGGAGCTGATCAGCTACCGGCTGAAGCGCGAGCAATTTGTGAAGCGGGTGGAGAGCGTCACGCTGCCGACCAAGTGGGGGGAGTTTCGATTATTTGCCTATCAGAGCGTGGTGGATCCGCAGCCGCACCTGGCGTTGTGCAAGGGCGGGGTGGGCGAAGTGGATGCGACGGGGAATGTTGTGGTGCAGAACGAGCCGGTGCTGGTGCGGGTGCACAGCGAATGTTTGACGGGGGATGTGTTTGGGTCGGGCAAATGCGATTGCGGGTGGCAGCTTGAGACGGCCATGGAGCGGATTCAGGCCGAAGGCAAAGGCGTGTTGCTGTATCTGCGGCAGGAAGGGCGCGGGATTGGGTTAGTGAACAAGCTGCACGCGTATGCGCTTCAGGAGAAGGGGCTGGATACGGTGGAGGCGAATTTGCAGCTGGGGCTGCCGGCCGACAAGCGGGATTATGGAATTGGAAGCCAGATCCTGCGTGATTTGGGGTTGCGGCAAATTCGGATCATGACGAACAATCCGCGGAAGATTTATGGGATTGAAGGATATGGATTGTGCATTGTGGATGAGGTGCCGATCCGGGCGGAGCCGGGCGAGTATAATCGGAGGTATTTGGAGACGAAGAAGGAGAAGATGGGGCATACGTTGTAGGGGAGGGACGGAGGCACGGAGGCATGGAGGCACGGAGGGGAGAGGCGGGAGGGGAGGAGTGGGGGGGGTCAGGTTGCAATCATAATCTTAATCCTAATCTTAATCTTAATCTGAGTTGGATCGGCAGAGGGGCGTTGGGATTAGGATTGGGATTGAGATTAAGATTAGGAGTAAGAGTAAGAGTAGGAGTAAGAATCGGACGGAGACGATGGAGGTGGATTGGTGAAGGACTTTTATGGGCGATTGGGCGTGGAGGTGGGGGCTTCGGGGGAGGCGATTGGGAAGGCTTTGGAGGGGGCTTCGGCCGATTTGAGGGAAGAGGCGGGGGTTATTCTTTTGAATGACCGGCGGCGGGCGGTTTATGACAGGAATTATCGATTGTTGACGACGATCGGGCAGTTGCGGGCGCATCTGGGGTTGAGCTATACGCGGTTCTGGGCTCGGCAGGAGTATAAGCCTTTTTGGCAGGAGCTTTCGACGGCGCCGCCCAGGCGCGGCCGGCGGGTGGATGCAGCGCTGATAGCGGGGGCGTTCATGGCGGTGGGACGGCATGGGCGCAAGCACGTGACGCATAAGTCGAACTGGCTTATGGCGTTGATTGTGATCTGCATGGTCATCCTTGCGATTGTCATATTTCGGGTGTTGCGCTAGCCCGGAAAATTCATGATTCACCGCGGAGTCGCGGAGATCGCAGAGAAAACGGGGATGAATAAGAAGTGTTATCTGCACAACATGCGCGACAAACGACTTGGTGAGTCTGCATGTAAGCTCTTGCTTGTTCTGAATTCTCTGCGTCCTCGGCGTCTCTGCGGTGAATAATCTGGCCTAGCCCGATTCGCCCAGATTGCCTCTAGCACTACAGCGCCACTTCACTCCAACTGACAGCACCGAAGTGCGGCGAGTGTG